>NZ_JBJGYK010000040.1:0-38988 GCF_054049955.1 Geodermatophilus sp. SYSU D00758 | reverse complement strand
GCCGGGCGCGCGCCGCGCGCGTTCGAGTGGGGGGCGGGGGGGCGCGGCGCCCCCCCCCGCCCCGGGGCCCCCCCCCCCCCCCCCCCACGACCAGGTCAGCTGATCATCGGCCGACCGCCGCGGCCCGGGGTGGGACGCTCAGCGCCGCCCGGCGCCGACCTCCTCGGCCACCTCCGCGTCGTCCCCGGGCGCGGCGGCCTGCTCGCGGCGCTGGGCCACGACGCTGCTGGCCACCGCGGCGAGGATGAACAGCAGCCCGGTCAGGCCGGTGACGTACTCGCTGATGTGGAACCGCAGCTCGAGGATCATGATCGTGGCCAGGAAACCGATGGCCCACATGGCCCCGTGCTCGAGGAAGCGGTACTGGTCGAGGGTGCCCTTGTCGACCATGTAGATGGTCAGCGACCGCACCCAGAAGGCGCCGATGCCCAGGCCCAGCGCGATGACGAAGATGTCGCTGCTCAGCGCGAACGCGCCGATGACACCGTCGAAGGAGAACGACGCGTCGAGCACCTCGAGGTAGAGGAAGGCCGCCAGGCCCGCACCGGCGACGGCCTTGGTGGCCGTCCCCGTCGCGGTCCCGCTCCCGGTCGAGCGCCCCTCGGCCGAGATGTCGTCGGCCCCCTCGTCGGCCTCGGGCGCCTCCATGAGCTCGTTGAGGCCGCCGATGAGCAGGTAGGTGAACAGGCCGGCGAGGCCGGCGGCGAGCACGGTGGCGTACTTGTCGTCGTCGGCGATCTGCGAGCCGAGGTAGATGACCGCCAGCGCGATGACGATGGCGAGGTAGGGCAGCTTCCCGGCCTTGGCCAGCGGGCGCTCCAGCCAGGCCAGCCAGTGGATGTCCCGCTCCTCGTCGAAGAGGAAGTTGAGGAAGATCATCAGCAGGAAGATGCCGCCGAAGGTGTAGATCGCCTCGGCCGCGGCCTCGACGTTCTCGGCGTAGGCGGCCGAGTCGGTGAGGGCGAGGTCCCAGACCTCGGGGATCGACAGGCCGGCGGTCACCGAGACCAGCACGATCGGCAGGAACAGCCGCATGCCGAACACGGCGATGAAGATGCCGATGTAGAGGAACATCTTGCGCCAGAAGGGGCTCATCCGGCGGAGCACCTTGGCGTTGACCACGGCGTTGTCGAACGAGAGGCAGACCTCGAGCACGCCCAGCACCGCGACGGCGAGCAGCGCGGCCGGGCCGCCGAACCACACGGCGGTGACGAGGGCTGCCGCGGTCAGGCCGACCGAGAAGCCGAAATAGCGGAGCATGGGGTTCCTTCCTGGGGCGCCACCGGGGGCGGGGCGCATCCTGTTCCAACACGGGCTGGCGGGGACCGGTTCCCGGTGTCCCCCTCGATCAGGTCACACGGGGCGGGGCCGCACCGTCGGCAGGTCCGGCGCGGCTGCCCTCCCCGCGTGGTAGGCATCGGCGCACGGCGCGACGGACGGCACCGGCGTCCGGACGGGAGGGTGGACCGAGGCATGGGCGGGCACACGGGGGCCCCGGAGCCGCGGGGCCGCTGGTGGCGCCGCGGCCGGGACGCCGCGCTCGCGCAGGCCCGCTCCGAGGCCGCCGCGGCGCGCGAGGCGGCAGCGGCCGCCATGCTCGCGCTCGACGCCGAGCTGAGCGGGCTGTCGGAGGACGTCGCGGCGCACGAGGACGCCGGGACGTCGCGGGCGGCCGGCCAGCGCTCCCCCGCCACCGACCCGGTCGTGCGGCAGTGGCAGGAGCTGTCCGCGCGCACCGACGCCGTCATCGGCCAGTACCTGGCCGCGCTGTCGGCCGCCGACCCCGCGCAGGACGACGACGTGCTGCGGGTCCGCACCACCCGCGACGCCCTCGGCGGCTCGGCCCGGGCGCTGCACGAGGTGCTGCCGCTGGTCCGGGACTTCCGCGCCCGCCACGCCGGCCCGCTGGGGGCCGCCCGCGGCGCCCGCACCCTCGGCCCCCGCCGGCTCGCCGAGGCCGAGGCCGCGATCACCCGCGCCCGCGCGGCCCTCGAGGCGGCGGGCGAGGAGGTCACCGACCCGGCGCTCGGGCGCGACCTCGACGCCGCCGTCCGCGCCGCCCGGGAGGCCGGTGCCGCCCTGGCCGCGGGCCGGCCGGTCACCGGGGGTGCGGCCGCCGAGCGCGCCCGGGCCGGTGCGGAGTCGGTGGCGGCCCGAGCGGCGTCCCTCCCCGCCCGGGCCGCCGACGTCCGCCGCGGGGCGGCGTCCGTGCGGACCCGGCGGGAGGCCCTCGGCACCCGGCACGCGCGGCTGGCGCCGGTCATGAGCGAGCTGCGGCGCCGCTACACCCACCGCGCCTGGGCCGACGTCGAGCGGGCCCCGGAGCGGGCGGCCGCGGCCCTGGCCGAGGTGGACGACGCCCTCGACCGGCTGGCCGCCCTCCTCGCCGCGCCGCCGCTCGACGTGCCCGCGGCCGCGCTCGCCCTCGAGCAGGTGCGCGGCGCCTCGGCGCGGGTCGACCAGGAGATCGCCTCGGCCACCGGCCGGCTGGAGGAGCTCGACGCCGTCGCCACCGACCCCGGGCGGCTGCTCGGCGGGGTGGAGCGCGACCTCGTCGACGCCCGGCGCTTCCTCGCCGCGCTGCCCGAGGGGCGCGGTGAGCGCTACCGGTCGACCTTCGACAACCTGGCCCGCCGGCTGCGGGTGCTGGAGATCGAGGTCCGCGGGCACCGGCCCGACTGGGGGCACGTGGTCACCGAGGCCCGCTCGATCGAGCAGGGGCTGGCCGCCATGGTCCGGACAGCGCGCGTGGACTGAGGACACGTCAGCCGACGCGCTCGAGGAACCAGCCGAGGATCTCCTCCCCCGCCAGCACCCCGCTGGCCCCGCTGACCGCCACCCCGTCGGCGGTCCACCCCTGCTCGTGCAGCTCCCCGTGGGCCGGCCGGACGGCGGCGTCCGCGGCCACCAGCATCGGGGCGTCGAGCAGGCTGTCGCCGGCGCACAGCAACCGGACCGGCCGACCGGCGCGCTCGGCGACCCGGTCGCGCAGCCGCAGCAGCGCGCCGGCCTTGGTGAGGCCCGCGGGCACCGCGTAGACCTTGCGGCCCTGCAGGCTCAGCGTCCAGCCGGCCGCGGCGGTCGCGGCGGTGAGGTCGGCCAGCCAGGACGCCGGCACGTCGGCGCGGCGCTCGGCCACCAGGTAGACGAACAGGTCCTCCGCGGCGCGCACGCCGCGCACCCACGGCTCCCCGGCGACCGCCTCCAGCAGCCGCAGCACCTCCGGCAGCGGGGCGGCCCGGCCGGCGACCTCGCGGGCCCAGGCGTCCCAGGCGGGGTCGCAGACGCCGTCGGCCAGCAGCGCGCCGCCGTTGGTGCACAGCGCGAACGCCGGCACCCGCGGCAACCCCACCCGGCGGTACTGCGCCTCGGTCCGGGTGGTCACCGGGACCAGCAGCGCGCGGTCCATGAGGTCGGCGAGCAGCTCCCAGGCCCGCTCGGTGACCCGCGAGAGCGGCGCGCCCTCGTAGTGCTCGACCACCCGCAGCGGCGGCAGCGTCGCCGGGTCGCCGGCGGCGGAGGCGGAGTAGATGAGCGTGCGGTCGAGGTCGACCGCGGCCAGGGCCGGGGCGAGGACGGCGGTCACGGGCGCACCGGGCGGATCAGCCCGACGCAGGAGTACGGCAGGTCCGGGACCTCCACCACCGGCACGCCGCGGGCGGCCGCCAGCGCGACGACGTGGCGCAGGTCGGCGGCCCGGTCGGGGCGGGCCAGCACCTGCCACGGCACCCGGCGCAGCAGCACCCGGGTGGTCTCCCCCACCCCGGGCTTGACCAGGTTGACGTCGGCGATGCCCTGTTCGGCGGCGATCCGCTCGACGGCGGCCCACCCGGCCCAGGTCGGGCTCCGGTCGGCGGCGGCGTGCGCGGCGAGGAGGCCCGCCGGGTCCGCCGCCACCGCCGGGAAGCAGGCCGCGACCGTGTCCACGAAGGCGTTCGACACGTCGCCCCCGGCCAGCTCGGCGTAGTACTTCGCGCCGTGGAACATGCCCGGGCCGATGAGGTCCTCGCGCAGCACCGTGCGGGAGACGAGGCCGGAGACGGTGCTGTTCAGGCAGGCGCTCGGGATGAGGAAGTCGTCCCGGGTGCCGTGCAGGTCCGTGCAGCCCCCCGGGTCGGCCAGCACCGCCAGCCGGTCGTCGAGGGCCGCGTGCTCCGGGTGCGCGGCGCGCCACCGGGTCACGGCCGCGGTCAGCTCCCGCTGGATCGCGCCCTTGCCCGTCCAGCCGTCGACGAACCGGACCGCGGCCGCCGGGTGCCGGTCGAGGACGTGCGCCAGCGCGACCTCGTCGATGCCCCGGCCGCGGATGATCGAGATCGTGTAGTGCGGCACGTCGACCCCGCGCGCGGCGCGGTACCAGCGGCGCAGCAGCACCCCGACCGGCGTCCCGGCGCGGGCCAGGGACACCAGCACCGGCGTCGCGCCGGCCGCGGCCGCCTCCGCCCACACCAGCTCGCCGACCAGGGCGACCGCCCCGGCCAGCCGGTCGGCGGTCTGCTCGAGGGCGGCGGTGTAGAGGTCCAGGTAGGCCACGTCGGGCTGGTACTCGACCGGGAGCATCTCCGAGTAGTGGGTACCGCCCTGGATGGCCTCCTCCCGGTCCTGCGTGCCGCGCTCGAGGGCGACGGCGGAGAGGTCGGTGAGCAGCCAGGTGACGTCCTCCACCGGGTACGAGCCGAACCGGCCGGGCTCGGCGCGCCGCAGGGCCGGGCGCAGGGAGGGGGGCTGGGCCTCCAGCAGCGTCATCGGGGGAACTCCTCGGGCTCGGCGGGCGGGACGGTGACCAGGTGCACGGCGCGGGCCGCGTGCGGCCGCAGCGCGGCGAGCATCGGATCGCAGGCGGCCGGGGGCGCGTCGGCCACGACCACCAGGTCGTCGGCGCGCAGGTCCGACCACGCGGTCCCCGGCGGCGGCACGGCGGCCGGGTCGGCGAGGTTGTGCACCCGCGCGGTGCGCGACGGGTCGTCGGGAGCGGGGAAGACGACGGCGCGCCGGATGGCGTAGCCGGGGTCGTCGGCGGCGTGCGCGGGGCTGCGGGTCGTGGACTGCACCTGCACCGGGATCCCGGGCAGCCGGTCGGCCAGCCGCGCGGCGAGCACCGTCGGGGCGTGCATGAGCTCCTCGGTGCCGAGCACGAGCACGCCCCGGCTGCCGGCCAGCGCACCGGCCAGCCGCTCGGCGGCGGCGTCGGCGGCCGCGGCGAGCCGGGCCGACCCCGCCGGCGTGAGCCCGTGGCGGGCGGTCACCGGGACGCCGTCCGGCCACAGCCCCGCGTGCGCCAGCACCTCGGCCGGCGGGCCGGGGGGGGGGGGGGGGGGGGGGGGGGGGGGGGGGGGGGGGGGGGGCGGGCCCCCCGGGGCCCCCCCCCCCCCCACCCCCCCGCCACCCCCCCCCCCGCGGCCCGCGCCCCCCCCCCCCCCCCCCCCGCCGCCGGGAGGGCGGCCCGGGCCCGCGCCGCCCGTGCGAGCGCGTCGGCGGGCAGGGCGAGCTGCGCGGTGAGGACGGCGGCGACGTCCACCCGCACCCCCAGCTCGGCGGCCCGGGCGGTGAACGCGGCCCGGGCCTCGGCCGTGCGGGCGTCGAGCAGCGCGGCGACGACGTAGCGCGGCCGGGGTGCGACGGCGTGCAGCGCGGCGACGGTGTTGAGCGTGGTCCGGCCGCTGGTCAGCTCGTCGTCGACCAGCACGAGCGGGCCGTCCCCGGCCAGGTCCACCGCGCCGGCGGGCTGGAGGGCGTGCCCGACGGCGTGCGAGTGCTCCTCCTCGAAGCCCAGCGCCACCGGCACGGCGGGGTGCAGCCGGCGCGTGGTGTGCAGGTAGGCCGCGCCGAGCCGGTCGGCGGCGGCGTGCCCCAGGCCGGTGGCGGTCTCGCAGTAGCCGATCACCAGCCCGGCCGGCTCGTCCCCGAGCACGGCGGCGACGGCGTTCCCCACCGCGGCGCCGGCGCCCAGGACGGCGGCGGGGTCGGCCGGCACGTGCTTGGCCAGCACCCGGGAGACGACCAGCTGGGCGCGGCGCGGGTTGTCCCGCAGCGCCAGCCCCGCCCACCGGGGCAGGACCTCGGCGCCCGCCCCGGACACCCGGACGTCGAGCAGCGCGGCGACCGTGGCCGAGAGCGGGACGACCGGCGCGAGGGTGCCGGTCATGCCGGCTGCACCGCGGGGCCGCGGAAGACCGTGGCCAGCTGGCGCTGGCCCGCCGCGAGCAGGTCGACCAGCGCGGACTGGTCGGCGACCACGCCGTAGACCGCGGCCCGGCGGCTGACCAGCTCCGCCCACAGGGCGTGCGGGCCCATCTCGTTCATCCGGCCGTGCGCCGAGGCCCGGACCCCGCCGTCGGACCGCGCGGTCATGATCTCCAGCGCGTCGTCGTACTCCGAGCGCGCGACGGTGAGCAGCGAGTTGACCACCGACACGTGCGCGGGGTGGATGACGGTCTTGCCGTGCATCCCGTTGGCCTTGTCCAGCACGACCTCCCGGATGAGCCCGTCGATGTCGTCGTCGATGAGCTCTCGGCGCAGCGCCCCCTCGTGCTGGTCGAGGAACGGCGACTGGCGCAGCTGCGGCTTGAACAGCCGCGGGCCGGGGATGTGCTCCCAGACGGCCCCGCTGACCACGTGCTCGGCGTTGCGGGCGAAGCGGTTGACGATGTCGGCCAGGCAGTCCCGGACGACGGCGACGTCCCAGATGGTGGTGTCCCGGTCGCGCCGCAGCCCGAACAGCCCGGACAGGTCGGTGCCGCCCACCCGCAGGCACAGCACCTGCTCGGCGAAGTCGGCGACCACCGCGGCCACCTCGGCGAGGGCCGCCGCCCGGGTCTCGGCCCAGGCCACGTCGGCGGTCTCGAGGATCGGCATGGCGTACAGCGGGTGCTCGCAGCCGGCGCCCGCGCGCGCCACGGCCTCGAGCATCGCGCGCAGGTCCGCCCCGGTGGCCTTGGGCAGGCTGAAGCCGGTGAGGCAGCCGAGCGCCGGTCCCGCCGCCTCGGCCAGCCGGGCGACCTGCTCGGCCGAGCGGACCCGGACGAACAGCAGGGGCAGCTCGTCGGTGCGACCCGCGGCGTGGACGCGCTCCAGCGCGGCCACCACGTTGGCCTCGGCCGCGGCCACCTCGGCGTGCGGGATGGCGTCCTCGAGGCACCAGACCGTGCTCGTCGTGCCGATCGCGGCGGCGCGCGCGGCGTCGACGTCGAGGGCACCCCGGGTCGCGGGGGTGTAGAGGGTCGCCCCGAGGGCCAGCGCCAGGTCGCTGCGCGGGCTGGCCGGGGTCAGCGAGCCGGGGGGCACGGCGAACAGCCGCTGCCGCTCGTCGTCGGTCAGGTAGCCGAAGTGGCGCACGGGGGCCTCCCGCGTCTGAGGGGTGGTGGGGGTGGTGCGGTCGGCCATCGCGGCCGGGGTCACGGCGGCCGGGCCTCAGCGGGTCAGCAGCCCCTGGGCCCGGGCCCGGCGGAGCCAGTCCGGGTACTCGGTCATGAGCCGGTCGAACAGCTCGTCGTCCCCGATCGGCCGGCGCCCCATCAGCTCGTCGGGGGCGACGGCGAAGAAGTCGGCGTTGTCGGTGAACCGGCCGTCGAGGTCGTCGAGCCGCTGCAGGTAGCTGAACTCCCGGGGCGAACCGATGCCCATGAACTGCCAGAACACCGGCTCGTAGGACGCCGCCCGCAGCTGGCGCGTCGCGACGCCCTTGTCGCTGGGTGCGCCGTCGGTGAGGAACATGACGTACACCGGCACCGCGTCGGGGAGCGGCTCGGCACGCTCCCCGCTGGAGCCGAAGTAGTGCTTCCGGACGGCGGACATCGCGGCACCGTAACGGGTGTCGTACTCCAGCCGGTGGCGCTTCGTGACGGCGGAGATGAACTCCTGGTGACCGTCCAGTCGCAGACCGGTCTCGGGCTGGTGCACGTCCTTCCCGAAGAGGAAGACGTCGACCACGCCGTCGTCGTCGAAGCGCAGGCCGAGCGCGAGCACCCGCTCGGCCAGCCGCTGGACCGCGCCGGACCGGTAGAGCCGGGCCATCGAGCCGGAGATGTCGAGCACGAGCGCGACCCGGGCGGTGTGCTCCCCCAGGCCGCGCTTCTCCAGGCTGACCCCGGCGGTCTTGACCAGGGAGAGCAGCTGCGGGGCCGAGCCTGCCAGCTTCTTCTCCAGGTCCACCAGGCGGCGCTTCTCCGTGCTGACCGGTGCGGTGCTGACCGGTGCGGTGTTGACCGCTGCGGTGCCGGCGGGGCCGGCGCCGACCGGTGCGGGGGTGGCGACGGGCGCCGGCGCGGGAGCCGGCTCGTCGTCGACGTCCACCCCGACGTCGGTGGCCATCCCGGCCAGGCCGGTGGTGAAGCCCCGCCCGACCGCGCGGACCTTCCACTCGGTACCGCGCCGGTAGACCTCGGCGAAGACCAGCGCGGTCTCCGGCCCGGCGGTGAGCTCGCAGCGCACCGCGGGCGGCGCGCCGACGTCGGCGGCCACCTCGACCGCCACCCCGGACAGCCCTCCGAACGTGCCCGCGTCCAGGGAGGCGCCGATCACCACCCGCTCGACGTCGGCCGGCAGCCGGGCGGGGTCGATGCGCACCCGGTCCACGGTGGCCGGGCCGAGCGCGGCCTTGCCGAGGTGCGCGACCGCGCCGCCGGCACCGGCGGGCTGGTTGTAGAAGACGAAGTCGGCGTCGCTGCGCACCCGGCCCGCGCCGGTGGTGAGGAAGGCCGACAGGTCGGCGTCCACCCCCGGCGCCGTCCGCCAGGTGAGGGTGACCACGACCGGGCCGGTCAGCCCCGCGGCGGCCAGCCCGACGTTGCCGCCGGGGGTGAGGACGTGGGTCACTTGCGCCCCGACGTCCAGTTCATGCCCCACCCGTAGGCGGCGTCGAGGTCGCGCTGCACACCGGGCAGGTAGCGCACCTCGCGCTGCACGGTCAGCGCACCGCCGGAGGACGACAGCAGCGCGATGGCGCAGGAGCGCGCGTTCTGCGCGTGCTCGTCGAGTCGGACCTCGATCGGCGCGGCCTCCTGCGGGAACAGGGTGACCACGGCGTCGGCGGCGGCCCAGTTGGGAACGCCCTCGTAGATGTAGGCGAAGACGAGGATCCGGCGGATCCGGTCGAGGTGGTCGAGGTTGACCACCAGGTTCTCGCCGCCCTCGACCCGGCCGGAGCGGTCGTCGCCGTCGAGCAGCACGTAGGGCGGCTGGTCCAGGGAGCCGAAGGCGTTGCCCAGCGCCTGCACCACGCCCTTGCGCCCGTCGGCGGTCTCCCAGAGGCAGCCGAGGTCGAGGTCGACGGCGGGGGTCTTGGTGAACAGCCCGCGCTTCTGGGCGCCGGCGTTCCAGTTGAGGTTGACCCGCATGCGGCCGCCGGCCCCGCGGCCCTTCGTGAGCGAGACCGCCGGCGCGCTCTTGGTGAGCGTCACCTTGCTCATGGAGACGCCGCCCGAGGGGGCGTCGGGGCGCTTGGGCGGGCGGGTGTAGTCGACCATGGCGGTCCCTTCCGGTGCGGGTGCGGACGGCGTGCGGGCACGGGGGTGGGGGGGGGGGGGGGGGGGGGGGGCGGGGGGGGCGGGGCGGGGGGGGGGGGGGGGGGGGGGGCGGGGGGGGGGGCGGGGGGGGCGGCGGGGGGGCGGGCCCCCCGGGCCCCACCTCGCGGTGCGTCAGCCGACGTTGACGCCGAAGTCCTGCGCGATACCGCGCAGGCCCGAGGCGTAGCCCTGGCCGACGGCGCGGAACTTCCAGTCCGGGCCGTTGCGGTACAGCTCGCCGAACACCATGGCGGTCTCGACCGACGCGTCCTCGGTGAGGTCGTAGCGGGCGATCTCCTGGCCGTTGGCCTGGTTGACCACGCGGATGAAGGCGTTGCGCACGGCGCCGAAGTTCTGCTTGCGCGTGTCGGCGTCGTAGATGGAGACGGGGAAGACGATCTTGTCGCAGTTCGGCGGGACGGCCTGCAGGTCGACCTGGATGACCTCGTCGTCGCCCTCGCCCTGGCCGGTGAGGTTGTCACCGACGTGCACCACGGAGCCGTCCGGGCTGCGCAGGTTGTTGAAGAAGATGAAGCCCGAGTCGTCCGGGGTGACCCTGCCGCCCGCGTCGAGCATGATCGCCGACGCGTCGAGGTCGAAGTCGCCGCCGGAGAAGGTGTTGACGTCCCAGCCCAGGCCCACGTTCACCGCGGTCAGGCCCGGCGCCTCCTTGGTCAGCGAGACGTTGCCGCCCTTGGAGAGGCTGACACCCATGTGGAGAACTCCCAATCGGTCGTCTTGACGCAGCGGCGGTCGCCGCTGCGGGGTCGACGGGGGGCGACGCCGTCCGGCGTCCGCCGGGCGCGCACGCCCGGCTCGGGCCCCCGCCGCCGTTCCCCGCGGCGTGCACCGCGGGGAGCGGACGTTCGTCGGGATCCTGCACCACGCACCGGCGGAGCGACAGGCACCCCGTGACGGCGGAACGATCCCGTCCGTACCTGGTGGGGCGGGCCGTGGCAGCGGTCAGCCGCCGGCGCCGGAGGACGGCCGGTGCGGCCCCTCACCGGACCGGGCACGGGCATCCTCCGCGCTGGTCACGGCGGCGGTGCGGCCGGTCGGCGGCGCGTCGCCACGGCCCTCGGTGGGCAGCTCGTCGTGGACCTGCGGGGCCGGGACGTGCCGGCCCTCGCGGCCGGCACCCTTGTCGCCGGCGCCCGTGGGGCTGACCAGCCCGGCCTCGGCGTCCTTGCGGTTCTTGCGCAGGCTCAGCACGGTCGTGATCAGCAGGGTGACCACGATGACCAGCAGGGACAGCCAGGTGGGCACCTCGGGGACGACCGTGACGTGCTCGCCGCCGTTGATGAACGGCAGCTCGTTCTCGTGCAGGGCGTGGATGACCAGCTTGATGCCGATGAAGCCGAGGATGACCGACAGGCCGTAGGCCAGGTAGACGAGCCGGTCGAGCAGCCCGTCGATGAGGAAGAACAGCTGACGCAGGCCCAGCAGGGCGAAGGCGTTGGCGGTGAACACCAGGTAGGTCTCCTGGGTCAGCCCGAAGATCGCCGGGATCGAGTCGACGGCGAAGAGGATGTCGGCGCTGCCGATGGCGACGAGCGCGATGAACAGCGGCGTGATGAACCGCTTGCCGCGCACCTTCGTGACCATCCGGTCGCCGTGGTAGTCCTCCGTGGTCGGCAGGACCCGTCGGGTGAGCCGGAGGAAGGCGTTCTCCTTGAACTCCTCCTCCTCGTCGTGGCCGCCGCTCTTCGCCTGCGCCCACGCGGTGTAGATGAGGAAGCCGCCGAAGATGTAGAAGACCCAGCTGAAGTTCTCGATGGCGGCGGCACCGAGGAAGATGAAGATCGTCCGCAGCACCAGGGCGAACGCGATGCCGAACAGCAGCACCTTCTGCTGCAGCTCGCGGGGCACCGCGAAGCTCGCCATGATCAGCACGAAGACGAACAGGTTGTCCACCGAGAGGCTCTTCTCGGTGATGAAGCCGGCGAAGTACTCCCCGCCGAAGGTGGGACCGGCGAACAGCAGCACGAGCAGGCCGAAGACCAGCGCGATGCCGATGTAGATCGCCGACCAGGTCGCCGATTCGCGCAGCGTGGGCGCGTGCGGCGTGCGGACGTGCCCGTAGAAGTCGAAGACGAGCATGCCGACGATCGCGGCGACCGTGATCGCCCAGACCCAGAACGGGACGTCCATACGGTGTTACCTCCGGAGAACTGGCGGCTGTCAGCACCGGAGGTCTCTCCCGCCCCCCGGGGAGCCGGGTGACCGACGGCGCCGGGGGCCGGTCGGCCCCGTGCTGACGACGCTGCCGCAGTGGGGATACTCCCCTCCTCGGGACCCTGCCGCAGCACGACGAGGGGCCGAGGGGCAAACGGACGGGGGTCCGACGGGGTTCCCGGCCCGGGTGGCACCTGGCCGGCGTCGGGGTGTCGCCGCCGCTCCTCAGGCGTGGGCCGCGTCGAGCTGGCGGAGCTCCTTCTTCAGCTCGGCCAGCTCGTCGCGCAGCCGGGCGGCGACCTCGAACTGCAGCTCCCGGGCGGCGGCGAGCATCTGGTCGTTCACCTGCGCGATGAGGTCGGCCAGCTCGTTGCGCGGCAGGCCGGCCACCTCGATCGACCCCGCCTTGGCCCCCGCCTTCCGGGAGGAGAGACCGGGCACCGGCGCCTTGCCCCGCGACTGCTGGCGGCCCGAGCCGCCGAGCAGCTCGGTGGCCCCCCGGCCCGCCACGTCGGCGACCTCCTCCGAGGCCCGGTAGATGCCGTCGAGGATGTCGACGATCTTCTTCCGCAGCGGCTGCGGGTCGAGGCCGCGCTCGCGGTTGTAGGCGATCTGCTTCTCGCGGCGCCGGTTGGTCTCGTCGATGGCCTGCGCCATCGACGGGGTGACGGTGTCGGCGTACATGTGCACCTGCCCCGAGACGTTGCGGGCGGCGCGGCCGATGGTCTGGATGAGGGAGGTCCCCGAGCGGAGGAACCCCTCCTTGTCGGCGTCCAGGATCGCCACCAGCGAGACCTCCGGCAGGTCGAGGCCCTCGCGCAGCAGGTTGATGCCGACCAGGACGTCGTACTCGCCCTGCCGCAGCTCGCGCAGCAGCTCCACCCGGCGCAGGGTGTCGACCTCGGAGTGCAGGTAGCGCACCTTGATGCCGAGCTCGAGCAGGTAGTCGGTGAGGTCCTCGGCCATCTTCTTGGTCAGCGTGGTGACCAGCACCCGCTCGTCCCGCTCGGTCCGCAGCCGGATCTCGTGGACCAGGTCGTCGATCTGGCCCTTGGTCGGCTTGACGACGACCTCCGGGTCGACCAGGCCGGTCGGGCGGATGACCTGCTCGACGACCTCGCCGCCGGTGCGGCCGAGCTCGTAGGGGCCCGGGGTGGCGGAGAGGTAGACGGTCTGGCCGATGCGGTCGGTGAACTCCTCCCACTTCAGCGGCCGGTTGTCCATCGCCGACGGCAACCGGAAGCCGTGCTCCACCAGCGTCCGCTTGCGGCTCATGTCGCCCTCGTACATGCCCCCGATCTGCGGCACGGTGACGTGCGACTCGTCGATGACGAGCAGGAAGTCGTCGGGGAAGTAGTCGAGCAGGCAGGAGCCGGCGCTGCCGGCCGCGCGGCCGTCGATGTGCCGCGAGTAGTTCTCGATGCCGGAGCAGAACCCGACCTGGCGCATCATCTCGATGTCGTAGGTGGTGCGCATGCGCAGCCGCTGGGCCTCGAGCAGCTTGCCCTGGCGCTCCAGCTCGGCCAGCCGCTGCTCCAGCTCGGCCTCGATCGAGGTGATGGCGCGCTCCATGCGCTCGGGCCCGGCGACGTAGTGGGTGGCCGGGAAGACGAACAGCTCGTCGACCTCGCGCACCACCTCGCCGGTGAGCGGGTGCAGGTAGTACAGGCGCTCCACCTCGTCGCCGAACATCTCGATGCGGACGGCGAGCTCCTCGTACACCGGGAAGACCTCGACCGTGTCGCCGCGCACCCGGAAGGTGCCGCGGGTGAACGACAGGTCGTTGCGGGTGTACTGCTCGGTGACGAGGGTGCGCAGCAGCTCGTCGCGGTCGCGCTCCTCCCCCACGCGGATGCGCAGCGCGCGGTCGACGTACTCCTGCGGGGTGCCCAGGCCGTAGATGCAGGAGACGGTGGCCACCACGACGACGTCCCGCCGGGTCAGCAGGCTCATCGTCGCCGAGTGGCGCAGCCGCTCGACCTCCTCGTTGATCGAGGAGTCCTTCTCGATGTAGGTGTCGGTCTGCGGGACGTAGGCCTCGGGCTGGTAGTAGTCGTAGTAGGAGACGAAGTACTCGACGGCGTTGTTCGGCAGGAGTTCCCGGAACTCGTTGGCCAGCTGCGCGGCGAGGGTCTTGTTCGGCGCCATGACCAGCGTCGGGCGCTGCACCTGCTCGATGAGCCAGGCGGTGGTCGCGGACTTCCCCGTACCGGTGGCGCCGAGGAGCACGCTGTCGGTCTCCCCGGCCTTCACCCGCTCGGCGAGGGCCGCGATCGCGGCCGGCTGGTCACCCGCGGGCTCGAAGTCGCTGACGACGCGGAAACGCCCCTGGGTGGGCCGGATGTCGGTGGTCGCGCGCACGGGGACGACGGTACGTCGGCGGTGTGACAGGACGGCGGTGTGACGGGAGGGCGCGGTGGGACGGCAGGGTACGCGAGGGGTGGCCGGGGCGATCGGCTTGCCCCCGGTGCTTGCCCCGGGGTATCCGGCCCCCTAGCGTCCCGGACCGCAGGAGCGGACCCGCCGGGGTCCAGCGCCACCCGGGCCGGGCCCGGGCGAGGTCGGACCCCGGTTCCGCTGCCCCGGCCGGACCTGCGCACGACGGCCCCCGCGGGAGGACACCGCGGGGGCCGTCGTCGTCCCGGGGTGCCCCTCCCCCCGGCCGCCCGGGGAGCCCCGGGCAGGATCGCGGTGAGCGGGATCTCCGCCGTCACGGTCGGGCCGAGGATTGCGTGCCCTCCGTCGGGGGCACGGGGGATCCCGGAGCAGCACGTGCACCGACCTCCCCGCATCGCACCCGGGGAGGCCCCCGGCCCCCCCGCGGGGGCGCAACGCGCAGGAGGACCCCCCAGATGACCCAGGTGTGGCCCGGTACCGCCTACCCGCTGGGCGCCACGTTCGACGGCACCGGCACCAACTTCGCGATCTTCAGCGAGGTCGCCGAGCGGGTCGAGCTGTGCCTGTTCCACGACGACGGCACCGAGGAGCGGATCCGGCTCCCCGAGATGGACGGCTACGTCTGGCACGCCTTCCTGCCCGGGATCCAGCCCGGCCAGCGCTACGGCTACCGCGTGCACGGCCCCTACGACCCCTCCCAGGGCCTGCGCTGCAACCCGAACAAGCTGCTGCTCGACCCCTACGCGAAGGCCATCGACGGGCAGATCGACTGGGACCCGTCGGTCTTCGGCTACGACTTCGACAGCGGCGAGCGCAACGACGAGGACTCCGCACCGCACATGCCGAAGTCCGTCGTCATCAACCCGTACTTCGACTGGGGCGTCGACCGGCCCCCGAAGACCCCGTACCACAAGACGGTCATCTACGAGGCCCACGTCAAGGGCCTGACCATGACCCACCCGGACGTGCCGGACGAGCTGCGCGGCACGTACGCGGGCATCGCCCACCCGGCCGTGATCGCGCACCTGCAGGACCTCGGCGTCACCGCGATCGAGCTCATGCCCGTGCACCAGTTCGTGCAGGACGACACCCTCCAGCAGAAGGGCCTGCGCAACTACTGGGGCTACAACACGATCGGCTTCTTCGCGCCGCACAACGAGTACGCCAGCAACACCGACAACGGCATGCAGGTGCAGGAGTTCAAGGGGATGGTCCGCACCCTGCACGAGGCGGGCATCGAGGTCATCCTCGACGTCGTCTACAACCACACCGCCGAGGGCAACCACCTGGGCCCCACGCTGTCGTTCAAGGGCATCGACAACCGCGCGTACTACCGGCTGGTCGAGGACGACCCGCAGTACTACATGGACTACACCGGCACCGGGAACAGCCTCAACGCCCGCACCCCGCAGGCGCTGCAGCTGATCATGGACTCGCTGCGCTACTGGGTCACCGAGATGCACGTCGACGGGTTCCGGTTCGACCTCGCCTCGACGCTGGCCCGCGAGCTGCACGCCGTCGACCGGCTCTCGGCCTTCTTCGACCTGGTGCACCAGGACCCGGTCGTCAGCCAGGTCAAGCTCATCGCCGAGCCGTGGGACGTCGGCGAGGGCGGCTACCAGGTCGGCAACTTCCCGGCCCTGTGGACCGAGTGGAACGGCAAGTACCGCGACACCGTGCGCGACTTCTGGCGCGGCGAGGACGCCACGGTGGGCGAGTTCGCCAGCCGGATCACCGGGTCCTCCGACCTGTACCAGCACTCCGGCCGCCGCCCGGTGGCCAGCATCAACTTCGTCACCGCGCACGACGGCTTCACGATGACCGACCTGGTCTCCTACAACGAGAAGCACAACGAGGCCAACGGCGAGGGCAACAACGACGGCGAGAGCCACAACCGCAGCTGGAACTGCGGGGTCGAGGGGCCGACGACGGACAAGAAGGTCGTCGCCCTGCGCGCGCGCCAGCGGCGCAACTTCCTGGCCACGCTGATGCTCAGCCAGGGCGTGCCGATGGTGCTGCACGGCGACGAGCTCGGCCGCACCCAGAAGGGCAACAACAACGGCTACTGCCAGGACTCGCCGCTGACCTGGATCCACTGGGACGAGGTGGACGAGGGGCTGCTGGAGTTCACCAGGCTGGTCACCCGCATCCGGGCCGAGCACCCCACGTTCCGCCGGCGCCGCTTCTTCCACGGCCGGCCGGTGCGCCGGGAGGCCGGCCAGCCGGTGCCGGACATCGCGTGGTTCACCCACGCCGGCGACCTGATGACCGAGGAGGACTGGGACGCCGCCTACGCCAAGTCCATCGGCGTCTACCTCAACGGGCACGGGATCCGCTCGACCGACGAGCGCGGCGAGGACGTCGTCGACGACCACTTCTACCTGGCGTTCAACGCCTGGCACGAGCCGATCGAGTTCACCCTCCCGCCGGACGAGTACGCCCAGTCCTGGACCGTCGTCCTCGACACGGCGGAGATGGGGGACGTCGAGCCGCGCGAGCTCAAGCCGGGTGAGTCGGTCATGCTGCAGGACCGGTCGATGATCGTGCTGTCCGCCAAGCGGCGCTCGTGACGGGCAACGGCGCGGACCGGCGGCGGGTGCCCAGCGCCACCTACCGGCTGCAGGTCACCGCGGACCAGACGCTGCACGACGTCGCCGGGCTGGCCGGCTACCTGGCCGCCCTCGGGGTCAGCCACGCCTACTCCTCGCCGCTGCTGCGCGCCGCGGCGGGCAGCACGCACGGCTACGACACCGTCGACCACGCCCACGTGGACGAGTCCCGCGGCGGGCGCGAGGGCCTCGACCGGTTCGTGGCCGCCCTGCACGACCACGGCCTCGGCCTGGTGCTGGACCTGGTGCCCAACCACATGGGCGTCGCCGACCCGGCCGAGGTGCCCTGGTGGTGGGACGTCCTGCGGCACGGGCGGGACAGCGCGCACGCCGACGCCTTCGACGTCGACTGGGAGTTCGGCGGCGGCAAGGTGCGCATCCCGGTGCTCGGGTCGGCCGACGACGTCGACCGGCTGGAGGTCGTCGACACCCCCGACGGCCAGGAGCTGCGCTACTACGACAACCGCTTCCCCGTCGCGCCCGGCACCGGGGACGGCACCCCGCAGGAGGTGCACGCCCGCCAGCACTACGAGCTGGTCGACTGGCGGCGGGCCGACCGGGACCTCAACTACCGGCGGTTCTTCGCCATCAACACCCTGGCCGGGCTGCGGGTCGAGGACCCCGCCGTCTTCGAGGCCACCCACGCGCTGGTCCGGGAGCTGGTCGAGGACGGCGCGGTCGACGGGCTGCGGATCGACCACCCGGACGGGCTGGCCGACCCGAAGGGGTACCTGGACCGGCTGGCCGGGCTCTCCGGCGGCCGCTGGACGGTCGTGGAGAAGATCCTCGAGCCGGGTGAGGACCTCCCGGAGAGCTGGGCGACGGCCGGGACGACGGGCTACGACGCGCTGGCCGAGGTGGACGACGTCCTGGTCGACCCCGCCGGCGAGGCGGCGCTGACCGCGCTCGACACCGAGCTGGCCGGCGGTCCGGTCGACTACGCCCGGCTGGTGCACGACGCCAAGCGCGAGGTGACCGACGGCATCCTCGGATCGGAGGTCGCCCGCCTGGTGCGGGTGATCGGGGAGCTGCCGGGCGTCGAGCGGGCGCGGCAGACCGAGGCCCTCGCCGAGCTGCTGGCCTCCTTCCCCGTCTACCGCACCTACCTCCCCGACGGCCGCGAGCACCTGGACGCGACGATCGCCGCCGTCCGGGACCGGCGCCCCGACCTCACCGCGGCCCTCGACGCCCTCCACCCCGTCCTGGGGCAGGCCGGCACCGAGGCCGCCACCCGCTTCGAGCAGACCAGCGGGCCGGTGATGGCCAAGGGTGTCGAGGACAGCGCCTACTACCGGTGGGCACGGTTCGTGGCGCTCAACGAGGTGGGCGGTGACCCGGCCCGCTTCGGCGCCACCGTCGAGGAGTTCCACGAGGCCCAGGTGCGCCGGCTGGACCGCAAGCCCGCGTCGATGACGTCGCTGTCGACGCACGACACCAAGCGCAGCGAGGACGTCCGCGCCCGGCTCGCGGTCCTCGCGGAGGTCCCGACCGAGTGGGCGGACCTGGTCCGCGGGTGGCTGTCGCGGCACCCGCTGCCCGACCGGCCCCTGGCCCACCTGGTGTGGCAGAACCTCGTCGGCGCCTGGCCGCTGTCCCGGGAACGGGCGCACGGCTACGCGGGGAAGGCCGCCCGCGAGGCCGGCACGTCGACCACCTGGACCGCCCCCGACGAGGCCTTCGAGGCCCGGCTGCACGCCCTCGTGGACTCGGCGTTCGACGACCCGGCGACCCACGCCGAGGTGGGGTCGTTCGTCGCCGGGATCGCGCCGTACGGCCGCTCCAACGCGCTGGCGCAGAAGCTGGTGCAGCTCACGATGCCCGGCGTCCCCGACGTCTACCAGGGCACCGAGCTGTGGGACCTCTCGCTGGTCGACCCGGACAACCGGCGGCCGGTCGACTGGGACCTCCGCCGCCGGCTGCTGGCCCGGCTCGACGAGGGCTGGCTGCCGGAGGTGGACGACGAGGGCGCGGCCAAGCTGCTCGTCGTCTCCCGCGCCCTGCGGGCCCGTCGCGACTCCCCGGGGCTGTTCACCGGTTACCTGCCGGTGACCGCGACCGGGTCGGCGGCCGGGCACGCGGTGGCGTTCGACCGGGGCGGTGCGGTGACGGTGGCGACGCGGCTCCCGGTGGCTCTGGAGGCCGCTGGCGGCTGGGGGGACACCGCCCTGCGGCTGCCGACCGGTTCCTGGCGCGACCTGCTCACCGGGCAGCGGGTGGTCTCCGACGCCGGCGGCGTGCCGGTCGCCGGCGCGCTGGCCCGGCTGCCCGTGGCGCTCCTCGTCCGCGACTGACGGTGACCCTCGGGGGCGGGCAGCCCGCCCCCGACCGGCCCGTCGCGGAAAGCGCGATCGACCCCGCGTGGCGGGCGGGTGGCAGGGGCTCTACGCCAAGAACCGCGGCGTGATCAGCGACCCCGACCGCATCCACGCGGGTCAGCGGCTCACCCTCTGACCCGACGGGCTCCGGGGGGCGGTCCGCGCCCCCCGGGGCCAGGGGGGCGCGTGCAGCGTGCCGTGACCCCCTCGTTACCTTGTCCCGGCGTCCGCCGCACCGAGGCGGGCGCCGGTGCCGATCCGCCCAACCCCGTCCGTCGGCCACCGCACCACCTGCACCGCTCCAGGACGGGGGCGGGGGACCCACTTCGACGCCCGCGGCCGACGGCCGCCGGCGTCTCGGGGTGAAGCCGCGCAGCGCGCGGCCGGGACACCGATCGTCCCGAACCCGACAGCTCACCTCGCAGGCGGCGGATCGGAGTTCTCCCATGCGCACGTCCTCCTCCCGCCGGGCTGCCCGGCTGGTCCTCGGCACCGCCCTGACCGCGGGCGCCACGGCGGCCGCCCTCGGCCTCGCCGGCCCGGCCGCGGCCGCCGTGCCGAACGACTGGGACGCCGTCGCCCGGTGCGAGTCCAGCGGCAACTGGGCCATCAACACCGGCAACGGCTACTACGGCGGCCTGCAGTTCAGCCAGAGCACCTGGGAGGCCTTCGGCGGCCTGCAGTACGCCGCCCGGGCCGACCTGGCGACCAAGGAGCAGCAGATCGCCACCGCCGAGCGCACGCTCGACGTGCAGGGCCCGGGCGCCTGGCCGACCTGCGGCAAGGCCCTCGACCCGTCGGCCCCCGAGGCCGGCACGGCGGCCGCCGCGCCCGCCCCGGCACCGGCCCCCGCGCCGGCCCCGGCCGCGCCGTCCGGCGCCACGCACACCGTCGTGGCCGGCGACACGCTCGGGAAGATCGCCGCGCAGCACGGCGTCGCCGGCGGCTGGCAGGCGCTGTACGAGAAGAACAGCGGCCTGCTGAGCAGCCCGCACGTGATCGCGCCGGGTCAGGTCCTGGCGCTCTGACCGCCCCCGGCCGCCGGGGGTCCGGCGTGACCGCGCGTCACCCGGCTCCCGGCGGCCGGACCGGGCCGTCGTCCGGCCGCCCGCTGCGCCGGACCGACCGGAGGGGGCCCGGGGACCCGCCCGTCGGGGACCCGGCCCCGGGCGACCGCCAGCGCGAGCGGCCAGTCCGGGTCGGTCCAGTACCCGCTGTGCCCGCCGGTCCCCGTCACCGCGCGCGTCTGCAGAGCGGGGTCGCCGGGCACGGGGTCCAGCAGGCGCCACTCGTCGCCGCACACCCGTCGCCCGGTCCGCGGGTCCAGCCAGTCCGGCTGCAGCCGCGCCGGGTCGTCGAGCCGGCGGGACCGCAGCGGCCCGCCGTCGCGGGTGTGGTCCCAGCTGGTGACCGGCCCGGCGACGGGGTCGGTGTCGCGGTAGAGGTTGACCCACCGGAACGCACCGGCCACGTCGCGCAGCAGGTCGGCGGTCACGTAGTGCGGGAAGCCGCGGGCGAACTGCTGCCGCAGCTGCGACCCGAAGGTCACCCAGCGCACCCGGGACCGGGCGGGCTCGGGCAGCCACAGCAACGCGACCAGGGAGATCAGGCTGCCCTGGCTGTGCGCCGCCACGACCACCTCGGGCGCCGGGTCGGGGTTGCGCCCCGGCAGCGCGCCGGCCGGGTCGTCACCCCCGCGGTCGGCCAGGGGGTCGGCCACGCCGAGGTGCCAGCAGATCCGGCGGAGCAGCGCGGGCACCACCTCGGACGCGTAGGGCGGCGGCACGAACGGGTGCGCCGCGCGCGGCCAGAACGCCACGACGTCCCAGACCACGTTGAGGCCCCGCCGGGCCGCCTCCGACCGCAGCGCGCCGCGGGCCAGCAGCACGGTGCCCAGCCCGATGCCGAGCAGGGTGGCCTGGCCGAGCGCGATGACGACGTCGTCGCCGGTGACGGCGCCGCCCGGCGGTGAGGCGACCCCGGTGAGCACGCTGGCCGGGAAGGGCGGCTCCTGCCCCGCGCCGCGGCCGCCCCACGACGCCAGCCCGATCGCGGCGGCCAGCACCAGGCCCAGCGCCGTCCAGACGGCGAGCACGAGCGGGACGTCGTTCTTCAGCCGTGCCCGCTGCATCGCCGCCGCCGCCCGCCGCACCCAGGGCTGCGGCAGGCGCAGCGCGGGCGGATCGCCGAAGGTCATCGCGTGCCGCGCCCGGACCCGGAACGCCGCCCGCCGCCGGCGCGCGCGCACCCACCCCGCCGCCCCCAGGACGGCGAAGACCACCGCGGTGACGCCCCACGCGTAGGAGAAGCGCTGCAGCAGCGCCGGGACCTCGACCTCGGCCGCGGTCAGCACGTCGAGCAGCTCCGCCACGCCCAGCGTGACCCCGGCGGTGGAGCCCACGGCGAGGAAGCAGCCGACCGCCGTGGCCAGGGCGGCCGACATCCCACCGGCGAACCGGCGGAACGGCCGCGGCACGCGCTGCGCGGCCGGGCGCGTCGCGGCCGCCAGCACGGCGACGGCCAGGGCCAGCAGCGGCACGGTGGCGGTGCCCACGAGGACGAGGACGCCGACCGCCGGCTCGCTGCCCGGCAACCGGCCCACCCCGGTGACGTCGGAGGCCAGCACCGCGGCCAGCGCGAGCAGCACGGCCGCGACGGTGAGCACCCGCAGCGCGGTGGCGGCGAGGAGGACCGCGCGGCGGACCCAGGGCCGCTCCCGGGTGGCCGTGCGCACCGTCGTCCGCCGCTCCGGGTCGCCGCTGACCAGGACGGCGAACCCGACGAGGGCCAGGAGCACGGCCGGGTACCACCGGAACGGCTCGGCCCACCCCGTGCCCGCGTCCACGGCGACCGAGAGGCCGAGCCAGGCCACGACCAGCAGGCCGGCTGCCCGGTGCAGCCGGCGCAGCGCGGGGCTGTCCGGATCGCCGTCGAAGAAGGCGGCGTCGCCCAGCCCGGGCAGCCCGTCGGCCCCGTGGCCGAGGTCGCGCGGCCCGGCCTGCGCGAAGCGGTACCGGCGGCCGGTCTCGACCTGGCCGATCCGGGACAGCCCGACGACGAGCAGGGCGGCCAGCGCGAGGGCGGCGGCGACGACCACCCGGTCGGGCACCGGGAGGCCGCGGCGGGTCAGCCACTGCCAGGCGAGGAGGTCGACCACCACCAGGCAGGCCGCCAGCGCGAACAGCCCGGTGAGGACCAGGCCGACGGTGCGCAGCAGCGCCCCGCAGCCGGCGTGCAGACGGCGCTGGGCGGCGGTGCTGGGCGGCGGCAGCATGAACTGCGCGGCGTTGACCATGCCGAAGGGGATGAGCAGCAGCCACAACCCCTGGGTCCACGACCCGGAGGTCCAGCGTCCCCAGTGGAAGGCCTCGAGCACGTGGCCGTCCGGGGCGGGGACCTCGAGCCCCTGGGCGTCGGTGGGCCGGAAGCACCGGCTGCGGTCGTCGCCGGCCACCTGGGCGGTGTGGGCGCTGCCCAGCAGGTAGTCCGGGGGCGTCCCGCTGACACCGTGGACCCGCAGCTCGACCCACTCGGCCATCGCCTCCCCCTCCCGGCTCGGACGGACGGTTGGCGGTCGGGTTCGCGGGCATGATCGACCCGATCCGAGCGCCCTGACCACCCCGGAGGACCCCGCATGCCCGCACCCGCCGAGTTCGCCGTCTGGGCCCCGCTGCCGGAGCGGGTGCGCCTGCAGGTCGACGGGGCCGTCCACGAGATGACCCGGGACGGGCACGGCTGGTGGCGGGCCGCCGTCGAGGCCGGGCCCGAGGCCGACTACGGGTTCCTGCTCGGCGACGACGAGAAGGTCTACCCCGACCCGCGGTCGCGCCGGCAGCCGCAGGGCGTGCACGGCCCGTCCCGCCGGTTCGACCCGGCGGCCCACGCGTGGGGGGACCGGGCCTGGACCGGCCGGCCCCTGGCCGGGGGCGTGGTCTACGAGATGCACGTCGGCACGTTCACCCCCGAGGGCACCCTGGACGCCGCGATCGCGCGGCTGGACCACCTGGTCGACCTCGGCGTCGACTTCGTCGAGCTGCTGCCGGTCAACGGCTTCGACGGCACGCACAACTGGGGCTACGACGGCGTCCTCTGGTACGCGGTGCAGGAGAGCTACGGTGGCCCGGCGGCCTACCAGCGGTTCGTCGACGCCTGCCACCAGCGCGGCCTGGGCGTCATCCAGGACGTCGTCTACAACCACCTCGGCCCGTCCGGGAACTACCTGCCGCTGTTCATGCCGATCTTCAGCGAGGGCGGCGCCAACACCTGGGGCAGCTCGGTGAACCTCTCCGGCCCGGACTCCGACGAGGTGCGCCGCTACGTCCTCGACAACGCGCTGATGTGGCTGCGCGACATGCACGTCGACGGGCTGCGGCTCGACGCCGTCCACGCCCTGGTCGACGAGCGGGCCACCCACGTGCTCGAGGAGATGGCGCAGGAGGTCGACCGGCTGTCGGTGGCGCTCGGCCGGCCGCTGACGCTCATCGCCGAGAGCGACCTCAACGACCCGCGGATGGTCACCCCCCGGGTGGCCAACGGAACGGGCATCCACGCCCAGTGGAGCGACGACTTCCACCACGCGCTGCACTCGGTGCTCACCCGCGAGGGCCAGGGCTACTACGGCGACTTCGCCGCCGCCGGGCTCGCCGGGCTGGCCAAGACGCTGACCGGCGCCTACTTCCACGACGGCGCCTGGTCGAGCTTCCGCCGCCGGCACCACGGCCGGCCGGTGGACACCGCCCTGCTGCCGGGCTGGAAGTTCCTCGGCTACCTGCAGGACCACGACCAGATCGGCAACCGCGCGGTCGGCGACCGCATCTCGGCCTCCCTCTCCCCCGGCCTGCTCGCCGTCGGCGCGACCCTGGTGCTGACGAGCCCGTTCACCCCGATGCTGTTCATGGGCGAGGAGTGGGGTGCCGCGACGCCGTGGCAGTTCTTCACCAGCCACACCGATCCGGAGATCGGCCGGGCGACGGCCGAGGGGCGCAAGAGCGAGTTCGCCGAGCACGGCTGGGACGCCGACGAGGTGCCCGACCCGCAGGACCCGGAGACCTTCACCCGGTCCAAGCTCGACTGGACCGAGCCGGAGCGCGCACCGCACGCCGGGCTGCTGGCGCTGCACCGCGCCCTGCTGGCGCTGCGCCGCGCCCGGCCCGACCTCGTCGACCCCGACCTGTCCCGGGTCGCGGTGGCCTGGGACGACGAGGACCGGTGGCTGGTCGTCCACCGCGGGGCGCTGCGGGTGGTGGCCAACCTCGCCGGTGCCCCGCGCGAGGTCGACCTCGACCGGCCGGCCACCGGAGTCCTCCTCGCGACCGGCACCCACCTCGACCGGGGCGAGGAGCCCACCGTGGACGGCCGGACGGTGACGCTGCCCGCCGAGAGCGCGGCCGTGCTCACCACCGCCTGAGGTGCGCCGGCTGCTGCCCGCCCCCGGGCCGCGGGACGACGACCTCGCCGACGACCTCGCCGACGACACCGTGCTGGCCGACGCCTACCGCACGGCGCCGGGCCGCTCGGTGCGGGCGAACTTCGTCGCCTCGCTGGACGGCGCGATCACCGTCTCGGGGCGCAGCGCGGGCCTGGGCTCCCCCGCCGACGAGCGGGTGTTCCGGCTGCTGCGGGCCCTGGCCGATGTCGTGCTGGTCGGCCACGGCACGGCGGCCGCCGAGGGCTACCGCCCGATGACCGCCGGGTCCGCGGTCGGCCGGTTGCGCCGCGACCTGGGGCGCCCGCCGACCGCGCCGATCGCGGTGGTGTCCCGCCGGGCGTCGCCGGCGCCGGGCGACCGGCTGGCGGTGGCCCCCACGCTGCTGGTGACCTGCGCGGCCGCCGACCCCGGCCGGCGGGCCGCGCTCGCCACCGCGGGGGTCGACGTGCTCGTGTGCGGGGAGGACGACGTCGACCTGCCCACGGCGCTGGACCTCCTGGCCGACCGGGGCCTGGAGCAGGTGCTGTGCGAGGGCGGCCCGTCGCTGCTGGCCGCGGCGCTGGAGGCGGGGGTGGTCGACGAGCTCGACCTGACGCTGGCGCCGGCGCTGGTCGGCGGGGAGGCCCGGCTGCTGCCCGGCCGTCTCGCGGACGTCGTCCGGCCGCGCCTGGTGCAGCTGCTCGAGGAGGACGGCGTCCTCCTCACCCGCTACGCCGTCACGCGCTGGGCCGTCGAGGGGTCCCCGAGGACCCGGACGACGTCGCCGTAGCCGGTCAGCCGCCGGTCCGCGGGCAGCAGGACCAGGCCCTCGACGCGGACCCGGGCGACGAGGAGCCGGTCGAACGGGGCGCGGTGCACGTCCGGCAGGTGCTCGACGGCCGCGGCGTGCTCCGCGGTGACCGGTAGGTGGTGCAGCGCCGGCTCGCGGGCGACCCGGCGCGACCAGCTCCCGACGTCGGACCCCAGGAGAGCCTGCCGAGGCGCTCCTCGATCGCCAGCTCCCAGACGCTCACCGCGGACACCAGCCGCTGGTCGGCCTCCAGGACCGGTTGCCGGTCCGCACCGAGCCGGGACGACCGGGGCGCCGCCCTCACGAGGACGTGCGTGTCGAGAGGACCCCCACCCCTCCCCCTCGAACGCGCGCTGGCGGCCCTCGGGCAGCGGGTCGTCGACGTCCTCGGCGATCCGGACCCGACCGCGGTCGACGTCGAAGTCGGGGATGCGGCGTGCGGGCACCACGAGGTGGGCCACGAGGCGGGCGCGGTTGGTGATCCCGATTCCCTCGCCGGTGGCGACCCGCTCCAACAACCGGGACAGGTGCGTCTCCGCCTCGTGCACCCTGACGGAGGGTGGTCGTGTGAGCTGGTCCACTCAGCGCTGCGGCCGTCCTGATCTACTGACCGGCATGGACCTCCCGCTCCTCCCGCCGGTGAAGCCGATGCTGGCGAAGGCCACGACCACGCTCCCGGTCGCCGAGGGCCTGTTCTACGAGCCGAAGTGGGACGGCTTCCGGTGCATCGTCTTCCGCGACGGCGACGAGGTGGAGCTGGGCAGCCGCAACGAGCGCCCGCTGACCCGCTACTTCCCCGAGGTGGTCGAGGCGGTCAAGGCGGCCCTGCCCGAGCGCTGCGTGGTCGACGGCGAGATCGTCGTCCCCGACGGCGACCGGCTGCACTTCGAGGCGCTGCTGCAGCGCATCCACCCGGCCGAGTCGCGCATCCGGCTGCTCGCCGAGCAGACGCCGGCCTCCTTCGTCGCCTTCGACCTGCTCGCCCTCGGCGACGAGTCGCTGGTCGAGGTGCCGTTCGCCGAGCGGCGTGCGCGGCTGCGCGCGGTCGTACCCGGCACCGACGCGGTGCACGTCACCGCGATCACCCAGGACCCGGACACCGCCCGGCGCTGGTTCGAGCAGTTCGAGGGCGCCGGGCTCGACGGCGTGGTCGCCAAGCCCGCCGACCTCCCCTACGGGCCCGACCAGCGGCTGATGACCAAGGTCAAGCACACGCGGACCGCCGACTGCGTGGTCGCGGGGTTCCGCTGGCACAAGAGCGGCCCGGTGGTCGGGTCGCTGCTGCTGGGCCTCTACGACTCCGACGGCGAGCTGCAGCACATCGGGGTGGCGGCGTCCTTCCCGATGAAGCGGCGGGCCGAGCTGGTCGAGGAGCTGGCCCCGTACCGGGCCGACGCGCTCGACGGTCACCCCTGGCAGGACTGGGCGAACGCGCAGGTCGACGGCAGCGGCACCGAGCAGCGGATGCCCGGGGCGCAGAGCCGCTGGAACGCCGGCAAGGACCTCTCCTGGGTACCGCTGCGGCCCGAGCTGGTGGTGGAGGTCAGGTACGACCAGCTCGAGGGCCGGCGGCTGCGGCACACCGGGCACTTCCTGCGCTGGCGGACCGACCGCGAGGCGCGCAGCTGCACCTACGACCAGCTCGAGGTCCCGGTGCGCTACGACCTCGCCGAGGTCTTCTCCGGCTGAGACCGCGCCGAGGTCGTCTCCGGCCGAGACCTCGCCGAGGTCGTCTCCGGCCGACGCGCCGGGCGCCGGGCGCCGGGTGTGATCCTGGTGACGGTGCGGTCGCCGCGGTGGGGGTGCGGACCGCGAGGTCAGCGGCCGGGTCGGCGGGGTCCCGCGGGCCCGGGGCGCCTGCACCGCCGCCGTCGGCCACCTACCCTCGACGATCATGCGCCTGTCCCGCGGTCTGCTCGCCGCTGCCTCCGGCCTGCTCCTGGCCGTCACCGGCTGTTCCTCCACCGGGGACGAGCCGGCCGCCTCCGCGCCGTCGTCGACGTCGGCCGCGCCGGCCGAGGCGATCGCGCAGGACATCGAGTGGACGCCCTGCGACGAGCAGATCGACCCGCTGATCGCCGGGACGCCGGGCAGTGAGCGCGACCTCGCCTTCGAGTGCGGCCGCACCGAGGTGCCGATCAGCTACGAGGAGCCGGACGGCGCCACGCTGCCGCTGTTCCTCGTCCGCGCGCGGCTGGCCGGCCAGACCGACCGCATCGGCTCGCTGCTGGTCAACCCCGGCGGGCCCGGCGGGTCCGGCGCCGACGCGGCGATCGGCTCGGCCCTGACGCTGCCGGAGGACGTGCTGCGCCGCTTCGACCTGGTCGGCTTCGACCCGCGCGGGGTGGGCCTGTCCACCCCGGTCGAGTGCGTCCCGGCGGAGCTGAAGGACCGGCTGGTGGCCGCCGAGCCCCGGCCGACCACCGAGGAGCAGCTCGACGAGACCTTCGCCCTCGCGCAGGAGGTCGCCGACGGCTGCGCCGAGGAGTACGGCGACGCCCTGGGCACCTTCAACACCGTCGACACCGCCCGGGACATGGACCTGCTGCGCCAGTCGCTGGGCGACGAGCAGCTGACCTACCTCGGCTACTCCTACGGCACCACGCTGGGCTCCACCTACGCCGAGCTGTTCCCGGAGAACGTCCGCGCGCTCGTGCTCGACGCCGCGGTCGACCCCGACACCGACCCGGTGGCCGACGCCGAGACCAGCGCCGCCTCCTTCGAGGCCGGCTTCGACGCCTTCGCCGCCGACTGCACGCAGCTGGTCTCCGGCTGCCCGCTGGGTGAGAACCCGCGGCAGTTCGTGCAGGACCTGCTGGCGCAGGCCGCGCAGGCGCCGATCCCGAGCGCGCGCGAGGGCGAGACCCGGCAGGCCACCCCCGGCGTCGTCCTCACCGCGGTCCAGGCCGCGCTGTACGACACCGGCGCGTGGCCGCAGCTCGCGCAGGGCCTCGCGGCCGCGCGGCAGGGCGACGCCCAGCAGCTGTTCTCCCTGGCCGACAGCTACTACGGCCGGCTGCAGGACGGCACCTGGTCCAACCTCATCGACGCCAACCTGGCGGTCAACTGCGCCGACAGGGACCCCGACGAGCAGGTCGACGAGCAGCGGGTGCGCGAGCTGGCCGCCGACTGGGGCCAGCGCTACCCGCTCTTCGGTGCCGGCTCGGCGACCGGCCTCTACACGTGCTCGGTCTGGGAGGCCGAGCGCACGCCGCTGCCGGAGCGGGACGCCGCGGGGGCCGCGCCGATCCTGGTGGTCGGGAACACCGGCGACCCGGTGACCCCGCTGTCGGGGGCGCAGGACCTCGCCGAGGACCTCGAGTCCGGCGTGCTGCTCACCTGGGAGGGGCAAGGCCACACCGCCTACCCGAAGACCGACTGCGTCACCCAGGCGGTGGGTTCCTACCTCATCGACCTGGTGGTCCCGCAGGACGGGCTGACCTGCCCGGCCTGACTCCCCTAGGGTCCGCGGGGTGAGCTCCTCCCCCGGGTCCGGTCGGTGATGGCGTCGTCGAAGGACGCCGTCATCCTGCAGGTCGACGGTCGGGAGGTGCGGGTCTCCAACCCGGAGAAGCCGTACTTCGCCGAGCGCGGCATCCGCAAGATCGACGTCGTCGAGTACTTCCTCGCCGTCGGCGACGGGATCCTGGCCGCCCTGCGGGACCGGCCGACGACGCTGGAGCGCTGGCCGGGCGGGGTCTTCGAGGGGGCGCGGCTCTCGACCCGGGTGGACAACACCGGCGACGCCTTCTACCAGAAGCGGGTGCCGAGGAACGCCCCCGACTGGGTGCCGACCGCGCACATCACCTTCCCGAGCGGCCGGACGGCGGACGAGATCGCGCCGGACTCGGTCGCCGTCGTCGCCTGGTGCGCCAACCTGGGCACGCTGACCTTCCACCCGTGGCCGGTCGACAAGGCCGACGTCGAGTCGCCGAACCAGATCCGCATCGACCTCGACCCGCAGCCGGGGACCGGCTTCGCCGACGCCGTGCGGGTGGCCCCGCACGTCCGCGAGCTGCTCGGCGAGTTCGGCATGCAGGGCTGGCCGAAGACCTCCGGCGGGCGCGGGGTGCACGTCTACGTGCCGATCCAGCCGCGGTGGACGTTCACCGAGGTCCGCCGCGCGGTGATCGCCTTCGGCCGCGAGCTGGAACGCCGACTGCCCGACCGCGTGACCATGTCGTGGTGGAAGGAGGAGCGCGGCGAGAAGATCTTCATCGACTACAACCAGATGGCCCGGGACCGCACGATCGCCAGCGCGTACTCCATCCGGCCCCGGCCGCACGCCCCGGTGTCAGCGCCGGTCGACTGGGACGAGCTGCCCGACGTCCGGCCCGAGGACTTCGACGTGCTCACCATGCCCGCCCGGTTCCGCGAGGTCGGGGACAGGCACGCGGGCCTGGCCGAGCACGCCTTCGGCATCGAGCCGCTGCTGGAGCTGGCCGACCGCCAGGCCCGGGACTCCGACCTCGGCGACCTGCCCTACCCGCCGGACTACCCGAAGATGCCGGGCGAGCCGATGCGGGTGCAGCCGAGCCGGGCCAGGCGTCCGACCAGCGCGGACGGATGAGTCGGCGCTCAACGCCGGGGAAGCACAGCGATCACTCGACGAACAGCTCACGTCCTGCAGTGACTCGGGCGCATTCCTCCGGTCGCCTTTCCGGGCGCCTGGAACCAATTTCTGACACACCGTGGACCATCGAGCGCAGCGGCTGGAGCGTCCACTGTTCCTTCTGCTCGCGGATCGCCCCTCGGCCGCGAGCAGGTGCTCGACGAGCTGCCCGGCCCCCGGCCGAGCTCCTTGACCCCCGCTGACGAACTGACCATGATTAAGGTCATGACGACGCAGTCCCTGGCGGCGGTCAAGGCGCACTTCAGTCAGGTGATCGACGAGGTCGCCGGCACGCACGAGCGCGTCACCGTCACCAGGAACGGCAGCCCGGTCGCGGTCATCCTCGCCGTCGAGGACTACGAGTCCCTGATGGAGACCCTGGAGGTCCTCTCCGATCCCCGAGCGCGCTCGGAGATCAGGCAGTCGGAGGCAGCGATGGCCGCTGGCGAGGTCTATGGCGAGGCCGAGGTGCGGGCCGCACTCGCGGCCCGCCGGCGGTGACCGGCCCTCCTCGGTACACCGTCGTCCTCTCGGCAGCGGCCAGGCGGGCCATCGAGCGCGACCTCCCCGAGCCGGTGGCCGTCGCGGTCGTCGGCTTCCTCTACGGGCCGCTGGCTGCGCACCCGTACCGCGTCGGGAAGCCGCTCCGTTTCGGACTCGAGGGCTACTGGTCCGCTCGACGAGGCCAGTACCGCGTCGTCTACTCGATCCAGGACGACGAGGTCCTCGTCAGGGTCGTGCGCATCTCGCACCGCGCCGACGTCTACAGCTGACCGATACTCCGTGCCGGTCCAGACGCGACAACTCGCCCGATGACCCACCCGCTGACGCTCATCCGCGACGTGCGCCCTTGCCCCCGTGAACAGCGTTTTCGTGATTCACACCCCGAAGATGCCGGGCGAACCGATGCGTGTGCAGCCGAGCCGCGCCAGGCGGCCTGCCGGCGCGGACGGGTCGATCCGTCGCCGTCCGGGCGCCCGGGGGCGTTCCTGACGCGCCCTCCACGGGATCGGGCGCGCCCGCGAGGCGCACCGGCGCCTGGGGCCGGGTGATCGACCGTGAGCGGGACGCGCGCCTGTTCCCCGCGGGGTCCGGGCGGTGCGGGCTCGGTCAACGCCGGTCCCGCCGCTCGCTGCCGGACAGAGCGCCGGGAAGTCCGGCCAGGTCCAGCAGCCGCCGCGTCGGCCCACCGGCGGGCAGCACCACCTCCATGCCGTCGCCGGCCACCTGAACCGCCTCCAGCAGGAGACCGACGCCGACGCTGGCGACGAACCCGAGGCGGGTCAGGTCCAGGACGGCCGGCCGACCGGCGTCCAGCTCGGCCAGCAGGGCCGCGCGGACCGTCTCGACCCCGGCCAGGTCCAGGTCACCGGCGAGCTCCAGGCAACGCCGACCGCCCGCATCGGTGACCGCCAGCGTCGCCGGGGCCGACGCGACGTCCGGGGGCCGGGCTGCGGACCCGGTGGGCGCCGCGGCGGGCGGCAGCCGGAAGCGCAGCACGGTGCCCGCCGGCCGCCGGTCGACGTCCACGTCGACGGCGAGCGCACGGATCATCTGCAGCCCCCGGCCGCGGAAGCCCGGATCGGCCGGGGCGGGGAGCCAGGAACCACCGTCGCGGACGGTGACGCGCACACCGCCGTCCCGGTCGGCCACCAGTTCCACGTCCACCCGGCCGATTCCTCCGGTGTCGCGGTAGGCGTGCTCGACGGCGTTGGCCACCGCCTCGCCGACGGCCAGCTGCAGGTCGTCAGCGGCGAACTGCCCGACCGCGGCGTCGGCTGCCCACGCCGCCACCGCGCGCCGGACGCCGGCCAGCCGCGCGGGGTCGGCGGGCAGATCCAGGCGCAGCGGTGCGGGCAGCGGGCGGAGGGCGACCACGGCGATGTCGTCGTCGGTGCCGGCGGGGCCGACCAGCTCGGCCAGCGCGCCGTCGACGAGGGCGTCCAGCGACGCGGACGCCCGGGCGGTGACCGCGGCGGCCAGCCGGCGAAGGCCCTCGTCGAGGTCGGCACCGCGCACTTCGATGAGCCCGTCGGTGAACAGCAGCAGGGTGGAGCCGGCCGCCAGGACGGTGCCCGCCTCGGGGCGCGCGCGGGTGCCGGGCAGGCCGAGCGCCGGCCCGAGCCCGCCGTCGAGGAACCGGGCTCCGGCTGCGGAGGCCACCAGCGGCGGCGGGTGCCCGGCGCGGCTGCAGGTGAGCTCGCCGGTGGCGGGGTCCAGCAGCAGGCAGGCGGCGGTGCTCACCCGGGAGCCGGTGATCGGCGCGGCGAAGCCGTCGAGGAGCTCCAGCGCCCGGCCCGGGGAGAACCCGGCGAACAGCAGGGTGGCCAGCGAGCTGCGCAGCTGCCCCATGACCGCGGCGGCCGGCGCACCGTGGCCGACGACGTCCCCGACCGCGACGGCGACCCGCCCGTCGGGCAGGACGAGCACGTCGTACCAGTCGCCACCGGCCGAGGTCCCGGCGACGGCGGGCAGGTAGCGGGCGGTGACCGCCAGCCCCTCCGGCTGGGGCAGCGCGGCGGGCAGCAGGCTGCGCTGCAGGGTCTCGGCCATCTCCCGGCGCACGTCGGCCAGCGCGGCCCGCTCCAGCGCGGCGGCAGCCTGCCCCGCGACCGTGAGCAGGAAGGTCCGCTCGGCGGCGTCGAAGCGCCGGGGCCGACCGAACACCACACCGACCGCGCCGACGACGCGGTGGCCGGCCAGCAGTGGCAACGCCGCCGTCGCCTGCGTCTGCGCCTGCAGGAACGGCTCGACGTCCGGGTAGCGCGCGAGCAGGGTCTGCCGGTCGGGCAGCCACACCGGGTGGCGGGTGCGGGCGGCGTCGGCCAACGGCAGGGACGCGGACAACCGGATGGTGGCGAACTGGGTCGTCCAGCCGGGCGAGTGCCCGTCGATGTCGATGGTGTGCAGCTGGCCGTCCCCACCGAGGGTGCACACGGCCACCACCGAGGCATCCAGGGCCTCGCGCAGGTTGGCGGCGAGCGCGCCGGCGGCATCCGCGGCGGTGGCCGCCGCGGCCAGTGCGGCGGTGAGCGCCTGCAGCTGCCGCTGTCTGACGGCCAGCCGCTCGGCGGCGACCATCGTGGCGATCCGCTGGCCGAGGTCGGCGGCGAAGGCGACGTCCGACTCGTCGTAGCCGGTCCGGGTGTCGGTGGCGACGGTGAGCAGCCCGACCGGCTCTCCGGCGGTGCTCAGCGTCGCGGTCAGCCACGAGCGGCCGCCCAGCGCGGACAGCGCGGTGAGCTGGTGCTCACTCGCAGTGGCCTCCCGCAGGACCTGCTCGGTGACCTCGGGGACGGCGAAGGCCCGGCCCCCGTCGACCGGCTCGGTGAACTCCCGCGGCACGCGCAGTGCCCCGACCGCCAGCACCCGGTCGGCGACGGCAGCGGGTGCGGCGGCCACCGGCCGGTAGCGCTCGTCGTCGCCGCGCAGCCACACCGCCGCCCAGTCGCCGAGCTCGCCGGCCAGCAGCCCGGCCACCGCGGCCAGCCGCTCCTCCACGCCGCCGGGGTCGGTCAGCGCTCGACCCGCGGCCGCCAGCAGGGCCGCGGCCTGCTCCCGACGACGGGCCGCGGTGACGTCGAAGAGCGCCGCGTGCAGCGTCCGCGGAGCGCCGTCCCCGTCCCGGGCGACGTGACCGAGGTGCTGCAGCCACACCCACCGGCCGTCGGCGGCACGCACCCGGTAGGTCAGGCTGAAGTCCACGCCGCCGTCGGCGATCTCGGCCCGCACGCGGGCCAGGACCTCGTCGCGGTCGTCGGGGTGCAGGATCCGGGCCCACAACCCCGCGTCGGCCAGCCACCGGGAGGCCGGGTACCCGAGCACCTCCTCGGCGCGCTCGTTGACGAAGGTCAGCTCCAGCGTGGCCGGGTCGCGCTCCCAGACGATGGCGTTCAGCCCGGCGACGGTGGCCTGCAGCCGGGCGACGCTGGCCTCGGCGGCCCGCCGGGCGACCTGCTCGGCGACCGCGGCGGCGCGGGCGGCCTCGCCCTCCCGCCGGGCGGTGATGTCCTGGATGCTGCCCCGGACCAGCTGGCGGCCGGGGTCGGGCAGCACCAGCAGGGTGATCTCGCACGGCACGTCGGTGCCGTCGGCGCGCCGGTGGGTCCACTCGAACCGGGGCCGCTCCCCGGCCAGCGCCCGGGCGATGTAGGCCTGCGCCGCGATCGCCGAGGGACGTCCGTCCGGCTGCACCGGCGGGCTGATCGCCGCCGGACCGACCCGCAGCAGCTCCGCCCGGCTCACCCCGAACAGCTGCTCGGCCGCGGCGTTCACCGAGACGAAGTGACCGGCGGCCACGTCGAGGATCACGATGGCGTCCGGAGCATGCTCCACCAGCGCCAACGTCCGTTCCAGCTGAGCCCGGACCGCGCGCAGCTCCACGCGGACCAGCTCCAGCTCGGCGCGGACGTCCTCGTCGGCGGGGGCCCGCTGCGGCGCGGCACCGCTGGGTGCGACTGGGGGATCGTCCACGGCCACCACCGGCCTCGGCGCGCTGTCCACGGCTCGGACACCACGAACGGTAGCGCGAGACCGGGAGGGCCCCGGCGGCTCAGGGTCACCGCCGCGGCCGGGAGGGCCCGGTGGCCGGGGAACGAGGGCAGCACACCGACGTCGTCGGTTTCCGCGAGGGGCTGCGCTCAGTTCCCCGGCGACGGCCGGTCCCACTCGTGACGGGGACGGCCACTTCACCGGGAGCAGGGCATGGGTCTCATCCACATCGAGCTGTTCGCGACGCTCGACCTCGTCGGGCAGGCGCCCGGCGGTCCTGACGAGGACCCGGAGGGGTTCCCGTTCGGCGGCTGGCAGGCGCCCCTGCTGGACGAGGTGGCCGAGGCGCAGGTCGGTGCCGCCTACGAGGGCACCGACGCCCTGCTGCTCGGCCGGCGGACGTACGACATCTTCGCCGCCTACTGGCCGCACCAGGAGGGCGGCCAGGACGGCGGGATCGCCAGGCTGTTCAACCGCGTCCCCAAGTACGTGGCCTCCCGCGGCAGGCCCGACCTCCCCTGGGCCGGGTCCACGCAGCTCGGCCCGGACCTGGCCGGCGCGGTGCGCGGGATCCGGGAGAGGCACGAGCACGTGAAGGTCGTCGGGAGCCTGGACCTGGTGCAGACCCTGCTGCGCGAGAAGCTCTTCGACCGGCTCGACCTGTGGGTGCACCCGGTCGTGCTCGGCGTCGGGAAGAAGGTGTTCGACGGGGGTGCGGTCCCCACGAACGTCACCCTCCTCGAGCCGCCGGTGGCCGGTCCGACGGGCACGGTCCACCTGCGCTACGGGCTGGCCGACGGCACGCCGGGTACGGGGGACATGAGCGCGCCCGGTCGCGGCAGCAGGTCGGGATGACGCCCACGGGGTCGCGGACGACGGCCCGGCCCTCCGGGTGGTGACCCGACCGGTCACACGCCGAGGAGCCGACCCTTCTCGCGGGTGAACTCCTCCTCGCTCAGGACGCCGGCGTCGCGCGCCTCCCCCAGGCGCACGAGCAGGTCGAGCCGGCCGCCGAGGGTGGAGAGCGTCTCCGGCGTCAGCGCGGCGGGCACCAGCGGCTCGGGCGCGGGCGCCGGAGCCGTGTCGACCAGGGTGGCGACCGGTGCCCCGCCCGGGCCGCCGCCGGCGGGCTCCGCCGTCCACCGCGGGGCCGGGACCGCGGCCGCGGGCACCGCGGACGGCGCCGCCGGCTCGGGCACCGCCGGGCCGGGCGCGCCCGCGGGTGCCGCCCCCTGCCCGTCGGCGGCCGGCTCCGCCGCCCTGTCCTGCAGCCACTCCAGCGCACCGAGGTAGAGGGCGACCGGCGCGGCGACCCAGATGAGCACCGACAGCGTCGGCCCCGGCCAGAAGAGCAGGACGACCGCGCCGACCGCGATCCCCGCCCACCGGGCCGGGCCGAGGTGCGCCCGCACCCAGGCACCGAGGTGCGCGGTCCGCTCCGGGAGCTCCAGCCCCTCGGCGAAGCCCCGCCACCAGAGGGCGACGCGCCGCGTCCAGGGCTCCCCGGCAGCCGGCGCGGCGCCCTCGCCCGGCGCGGCGCCCTCGGCGGCGCGGGCCCGGGCCTCCTGCCGGCGGTGCAGCTGCGCCCGCGCCGACGCGAGACCGCGCCGCACGCCGGCCACGAGGCCGAGCCGGCCCCAGACCAGGGTCAGCACGAGGACCAGCAGGACGGCGGCCAGCAGCCACAGGGTCCAGGACCGCAGGCTGCCGGCGAGGACGTCGTACACCGCGCCCACGGCGTCCCGGTTCTCCTCGCGCACCCGCGGCAGCAGCAGACCCCGGGTCACCCGCAGGGCGGCGAGCACGAGGAGGACCAGCACCGTCGCGGTCACCGCCCAGGCCCGCAGCGTGCCGCGGCGGCGGCGCGAGATCCCCAGTGCGCCCGCGAGCGCGCCCAGCGCGACGAGGCCGAGCCACCACCACACCGACTCGAGCAGGTCGACCGCCGAGTACACCTCCGGGGCCTCGGCCGGGGTCAGGAGGGTGACGCCCACGTCGTCGGGCAGCAGGTCCAGCACCTGGCCGGCGACCCCGTCCTGCGCCGCGTCGGGCACGAGCCCCTTCGCCTGCCCGAGGGTGTACTCCACCGGTTGCCCGGCGATGAGCTGGCCGTGCGCGGAGGTGAGTGCTGCGGTCGTCAGCGGCCGGAACGGGTCGTCGGTCAGCAGCCGCTGCACCCCGGCGGAGACGACGGAGCGGATCCCGCTCTCCACGGTGGGCTCGAACTGCTGCAGCCGCTCCGGCAGGACCGCCACGGCCTCGTCGACGGCGTCCTGCACCACCGGCTGGGTCATCACGGTCTCCGTCACCTGCTCGGTGATGCGGGACTCGACCTCCGGCAGGTCGACGATCGTCTCGACGTCGGACACGAACGCCTCGGTGTCGACCACGTTCTGGCGCGTCCAGAGCGACACGGAGGCCAGCACCAGCGCGAGGGCGCTGGCCAGGACCAGCAGGCCGGTGATCAGACGACGCATGGCTCGTCCCTCCCGCAGCGGGCAGGCAGGCGGGCGCGGTGCCCGGCCGACCGGGTCAGCGTCGTCCCGGGAGGGGCGCCGCTCATCACCCACGGTGGACGAGGCCGGGCACCGGAGGCGTCCCGCGGGCGCTGCGTCGTCCGCCCGGGATGAGGACCGGCGGCGTCCCCGTCCCGAGGCTGGACGCCGTAAGTCCCGGCCCGTCAGGAGGAGCCATGACCCGGACCGCCCGGGACAACGCACCGGGCCGCATCGCGCAGGGGGACGCCCCCGTCCTCGAGACGCTGCTCCAGACGGACCTCGACGCACTGGAGCGGTCGGGTCTCGACGCCGAGTCCTACCTGCTCGTCCGGCTGGCCGCCCTCGTCGCCATGGACGCCGCCCCGGCCTCCTACCTGGTCACGCTCGGGATGGCCGAGGAGGGCGGCCTGACCGCCGAGAAGGCGCAGGCCGTCCTGGTCGCGATCGCCCCGATCGTGGGGAGCGCACGGGTGACCGCGGCGGCGGGCGCCATCGTGCGGGGGGTGCTGGGCGCCGCCGCGCTCGTCGATCAGGTCGTCCCCGAGCAGCGCACGGAGTAGGTCGGCACCGCGCCCCGGCGGGGACCGGCCCGCGGACCCGCAGCTCGTACGTCCGACGTCCCACGTCCGCGCGCTCCCCCGCGGTCGGAGCGGGCACCGAGCCCGGTGCCTCGACCGTTCCGCAGGCGGGGCCCTCCCCCGGAGCCACTCGGCCGGCCGGACCACCCCGACGCCCGAGCCCCCGGGGCGCCTGCCGATCCGGTCCGATGAGCGGAAGCCTGGTGCAGCCGGGCGGAGGTGGCCTCCTCCTGCCCGGGCGAGACCGGCTCCGGGGAGGCCCACGGGTAGGCGACCGCCGGCCGACGGGCCGGACCGGTCATCCGAGCCGGGGGATGGGGACCGGCCGGCCGGTCCCCATCCTCAGCAGGACGACGTCCCGCACGGAGGTGCACCATGGTCGCGGCCGCCGACGACTGCCCGCTGGTCGACCTGATGTGGACGTTCGTCCTCTTCTTCGCACTGATGATCTACTTGTGGCTGGTCATCACGGTGTTCGGGGACCTCTTCCGCCGGCACGACGTGTCCGGGTGGGCCAAGACCGGCTGGGTCCTCGTCGTCCTGGTGCTGCCGTTGGTCGGCTCGCTCACGTACCTCGTCCCGCAGGGGCGCGCGATGGCGGATCGCGACGTCCCGCAGGTCCACCGCGTGCAGCGGCAGGACGGTGCCGTCGACGGCTCGAGAGCGGCTCCGGGCGTCCACCGCCTCGACGAGATCGCCGGGGCCAAGCAGCTGCTCGACCAGGGTGCGATCAACCCGCAGGAGTTCGAGCAGCTGAAGCGGCGCGTCCTCGTCTGAGCCGGCGCCCCACGACACGGAGGTCGGCACGATGGCCGCACAGCGCGAGACGTGCGTCCGCCGGTCGCTGCGCCGCTTCACGCTCGGCACCGGCCCGCTCCGTCGTCGTTCGGACCGGGTCCAGGTGATCGGACGGCTCGTCGTCGTCCTGTCGTTCCTCGTCGCCCCGGTGGTCGCCGTGGCCGTCTCGACCGCGGCGGCGGCGCACCTCCACGCGGTCGCCGCCGCCGAGGCGGCGGAGCGCTCTCGCGCCCGCGCCGTCGTGCTCGAGGAGGCACCGGGACCGGTGTACCCCCGTGGGGAGGCCTACGGCGCCCCTCCCGCGACGGTGGTGCCGGTACGGGCCACCTGGTCGGCCCCCGGTGGCCCGCACCGGCGGGGGTTCGTGACGGTGCTGCCCGGCACACCCGTCGGCACCGACGTGCTGGTGTGGATCGACCGGGACGGCGACCTCGTCCCGGCACCCCTCGACCGGTCGGTCATCCCGGACCGGGCGGCCGCGGCCGGGGCCCTGCCGCTGCTGGGGCTCCCCCTGGCGACCTGGGCCCTCCACGTCCTCCTGACCTCCGTCCTGGACGTCCGTCGGGAGCGGGCCTGGGAGGAGGAGTGGGCCGCGGTGGAGCCGGGGTGGAGTTCCCGGCTGCGCTGACCCGGCAGCGAGGCCGACCCGAGAGCGAGGCCGACCCGAGAGCGAGGCCGACCCGAGAGCGAGCGCGACGAGCCTGCCCGCCGCCGGGTGGCCGGCGGAGGTCGCACGGCCGGTCGGCCGGGCGCGCGCAGCCGCACCCCGCCGCGCGGCGCGGGCGGGGTGCGGC
>NZ_JBJGYK010000039.1:0-40398 GCF_054049955.1 Geodermatophilus sp. SYSU D00758 | reverse complement strand
GGCACTACCCGCGCCCAACCCCCCCGCCCGGCCCCCGGCGCCGCACCACCCGGCCGCCCCCCACCCCCCGCCCGCCGGGGGCCCACCCCCCCCCCCCCCCCCCCCGGGGGTCGGTGGCCGACGGCGCCCGCCGCACCATCCCCGCCTCGACCGCGCGGGAGACCAGCCGGCTGGCCGTCGAGTGGGTGACGCCGAGCGCGCCGGCCACCTCCACGACGCCGACCTCCCCGGCCGCGCGCCCCTCGGCCACGGCGAGGCACACCAGCAGCGTCGAGCCCTCGACGAGCGCGCCCTCGTGCTCGATGCCGGCCGGGGCGTCCCACATCCGCCGCAGCCGCAGCAGCGCGCGGTCCACCCGGACCAGGTCGGAGTCGTCGGCCACCCACCCTCCCCTACTGCATGTACCGTACATACGTGGTCGTGCTGGTCACCGGATCCTCCGGCACCGTGGGGCGGGCCGTCGTCGCCGAGCTGGCCGGCACCGGCACCGAGGTGCGCCGGGCGGTGCGGCCGCGCCCCGCGCCGGCGGCCGACGAGGTCGGCCTCGACCTCACCGACCCGGCCACCTGGGACGACGCCTTCGCGGGGGTCCGCACGCTGTTCCTGCTGCGGCCACCCGCGGTCGGGAACGTCCGCCGGGACCTGCTGCCCGCGGTGGCGGCGGCCCGCGACGCCGGGGTCCGCCACGTCGTGTTCCTCTCCCTGCAGGGCGCGGAGCGGCTGCGCGTCGTCCCGCACGCCACCGTGGAGCGCTGGCTGCGCGGCTCCGGGCTCGGCTGGACGTTCGTCCGGCCGTCCTTCTTCACGCAGAACCTCGCGACCACGCACGCGGCCGACATCCGGGACCGCGACGAGATCGTCGTCCCGGCCGGCGCGGGCCGCACCGCGTTCGTCGACGTCCGCGACGTCGCCGCGGTGGCCGCCGCCGCCTTGGCCGCCCCCGCCGCGCACCGCGGCCGCACCTGGACGGTGACCGGGCCCGAGGCGCTGGGCTACCTCGAGGTCGCCGGCGTGCTCACCGAGGTGCTCGGCCGGCGGATCACCTACCGCGACCCCGGCCCGGCCGGCTGGCTGCGGCACGCCCGGCGCGAGCTCGGCATGCCCCTCGGCATGGCCGCCGTGACCGCCGCGATCTACACGACCGCGCGGCTGGGGCTGGCCGCCGGGCTCACCGACGACGTCCGCACGGTCACCGGCCGGGCACCGGCCACCGTGCGGCAGACCCTCACCCGCGAACGCGCGGCGTGGGAACCCACCCCTGGAGGAGTGTCGTGAAGGTCGCCGTCCTCGGCGGCACCGGCCGCACCGGCCGGGCCGTCGTCGCCGAACTGCTCCGCCGCGGCCACGACGTGGCCGTGCTCGCCCGCGACCCCGCGAAGCTGGGGGACGCCGCCGCGTCGGTCCGCGTGGTCCGCAGCGACGCCCGGGACGCCGCGGCCCTGGCCGAGCTGACCGCCGGGGTCGACGCGGTGGTCTCGGCCCTGGGTCCGGTGGACAAGGACCCCACCCTGCACCGCGACACCGCCGCCGCGCTCGTGCCGGTGCTGCAGCAGGCCGGGGTGACCCGGTTCGTCGGCGTCTCCGGCGCCGGCATCGACGTGCCCGGTGACCGCAAGTCGCGCCGGGACCGGTTGATCTCGACGCTGATCCAGCGGCTGGGCGGGGCGGTGGTCGCCGACAAGCCCGCCGAGCACGCGCTGTTCGCCGCCAGCGACCTGGACTGGACGCTGGTCCGCCCGCCCCGGCTCACCGACGGCCCGGCCACCGGCCGCGTGGAGCACCACGCGTCGGAGTCCTGCCGGGGCACCCGGATCAGCCGGGCCGACCTGGCCGCCTTCCTCGTCGACTGCGTGGAGCAGCACCTCTACCCGCGCCGGGCGCCGCTGGTGGCCGCGGCCCGCTGACCGCGGGTCGGCGCCGCCCGAGCGCCCGCGTCGCTCCCGGCCGGTGAGCGCGGGAACGGGTGAGCGCGGGGAAGGAAGCCGTACCCCTGTCACGGGAGCCCTGACGTGGGCATGGCTTCCTCTCCCGCGGGGGCGGGGTGCAGCTCTCGCGGGTCACACCCGGATCAGCAGCTCGCCGTGCAGCATGCCGAGCCAGCCGTCGTCCGCGGCCGCCCACCGCCGCCACGCCGCGGCGACCGCCTCCAGCCGCTCCCGGTCGGCCAGCCCGTAGGCGACGGCCTGCTCGGCGAAGGACGACGCGGTCGCGCGGCCGGCCCACGACGTCCCCCACCACCCGCGCTCGGCGGGCGTGGCCCAGCACCAGGAGCTCGTGCTCGCGGTGACGTCGTGCAGGCCGGCGGCGTGCGCCCAGGCCAGCAGCCGGCGGCCGGCGTCGGGCTCCGCGCCGTTGCGGCGCGCCACCCGGGAGTAGAGGCCGAGCCAGTCGTCGAGGCCGGGGTCGGCGGGGTACCAGGTCACCGCCGCGTGGTCGACGTCCCGGACGGCGACCAGCCCGCCGGGCCGGCACACCCGGGCCATCTCGCGCAGCGCGGCCACGGGGTCGGTGAGGTGCTGCAGCACCTGGTGGGCGTGCACGACGTCGAACGAGCCGTCGGGGGCCTCCAGCGCGTAGACGTCCCCGACCGCGAACCGGACCGCCACGCCGGCCCGGTCGGCCAGCGCCCGGGCCTCGGCCAGCGGGTCCGGGGAGACGTCGAGCCCCACCACGCGCCCCGGTGCCACCCGCGCGGCGAGGTCCACCGTGATGCTGCCGGGGCCGCAGCCCACGTCGAGCAGGTCGAGCCCCGGGCGCAGGTGCGGCAGCAGGTACGCCGCGCTGTTCTCCGCGGTGCGCCACCGGTGCGAGGCCAGGACGGCGTCGGCGTGCCCGTGGGTGTAGGTGTCGGCCATGCCCGCAGCCTCCCGCATCGTGTCCACGTGGTGGAACGGCGTTCCCACTTAGTGAGACGCGGGGGTTCCGGCGACCCGCCCGCGGACATGCTCGACGGGGTGCCCGCACTGCTGCGCAACCCCGTGGTCCAGCAGGCGGTCCGGGCGGCGGTGGCCGCGGGGCTGGCCTGGCAGCTGGCCCTCCTGCTGCCGTCGCCGCTGTCGGACTACGCGTACTACGCACCGCTCGGCGCGATCATCGCCGTCCACCCGACCGTCGCCGACTCGGCCAGCGCCACCTGGCGCACCGTGCTGGCCATCGTGCTCGGCTCGGGCCTGGCGGTGGCGGTGTTCTGGGCGACGCAGCCCCTGCCGCGGGCACTGACCCTGACCCTGGTGGTCGTGCTCGCCGTCCTCGTGGAGCAGTGGCGGGTGCTGGGCGAGGGCGCCAGCTGGGTGCCCGTGGCCGCGGTGTTCATGCTGCTGCTCGGGGCCGGCGACCCGCTCGACTACGCGGTGGCCTACGCGGGGCTGGTGCTGCTCGGCGCCGCGCTCGGCGTGCTGGTCACCTACGCCTTCCCCCCGCTGCAGCTGACCAGCGCGACGACCGAGATCGACCGGACGCGGGCCCTGGTCGCCGAGCGGCTGGAGCGGGCGGCGGCCGAGCTGCGCACCGGCCGGTCCCCCACCCTCGACGAGGAGCAGCGCGCGGGCGCGGAGCTGGGCACCGCGCTCGACCGCATGCGCGACGCCGAGCGCACCGTCGAGCGGGCCCGCCGGGCCAACCCCCGGGAACGCCGGTGGCGGCGGTCGGCCGACCGGGTGCGGGAGGAGTCGCGGGCCCTGGACCGGGTCGCCGTCCTGCTGGACGACGTGACCACGCTGGTCGCCGAGTACGAGCCGCACCGCCGCGGCGGGGAGCAGCCGGACCTCGGCACCGCGACCCGGCTCGCCGACGCGCTCGACGGGCTGGCCGGGGTGGTGCGGACCCCGTACCACGACGTCGGCGGGGTCCGCCCCGACGACCGGGACCACCGGGTCCACGTGGCCAGCGACGCGCTCGACGCCCTCGTCGACCGGCTGCGGCGGACGACGGTCGACGACGACCCCGGCTACCTGGCGCTGTGCGCGGTGGCGGTCGGCATCCAGCGGGCGCTGCTGGCCCTCGACGCGCAGCGGGACCAGCCGGCCCCCGAGGAGACCTGACCGTGCGCACCCCGGGAGCCGGGGTCGGTCAGGCCCGCTCGGCCAGCACCGCCTCGGCCACGGGCACGGCGCGCTCGCGGTCGGCGGGCACCAGCCCCAGCCGCACCCGCCGGTCGAGCAGGTCGGCGACGGAGCGCGCCCCCTCGGCCCGGACGGCGAACCGCAGCTCCCCCACCGTCTCCGGCCGGCCCGGCACCACCGGCTCCTCCCCCAGCGCGGCCACGACCGGGGCCTCGGTGCCGTAGCGGGCCACCAGCCGCGGCGACGCGGCCACCCGGGCCAGCGCCACCCGGGGCGCGGCGCCGACCAGCGGCAGCCGGGGCGTCCGCGAGCGCGCCGCCCCGCGGCCCAGCCGGGCCACGACCGCGTCCACCGCCTCCTCGGCCATCGCGCGGTAGGTGGTCAGCTTGCCGCCGACGACGGTGAGGACCGCCCCGTCCCACGCCAGCAGGTGCCGGCGCGAGAGGTCGGCGGTTGCCGTGGCCCCCGGTGGGGTGCCGGGAGCGCGCTGCCCGCGCCCGCCGGGCAGCACCAGCGGCCGCAGCCCGGCGTAGGAGCCGAGGACGTCGGCCTCGGTGAGCGGGTCGGCCAGCACCCGGTTGACCGTGGCCAGCAGACGGGCGACCTCCTCCGGTGCCGGCCGCGGGTCGTCGTCCCCCACCGGGCCGGGGACCGGTTCGTCGGTCAACCCGAGGTGCACCAGCCCGCCCGGCTGCGGCAGCGCGAACACGTACCGGGACCGCGAGCCCGGCAGCGGCACGGTGAGCGCCGCCGGCGGCGAGCCCAGCCGTTCGGCGGGCAGGACCAGGTGCGAGCCCCGGGAGGGCAGCAGCCGCACGCCGGGCGCCAGGGTCGACGCCCACACCCCGGTCGCGTTGACCACCGCGCGGGCGCGCACCGGCAGCGCCTCGCCGTCGTCCATCTCGACGTGCACCGAGTCGCCGTCCACCGCCCGCACCGTCGCCCCGGTGAGCACGTGGGCGCCCAGGGACGCGGCGGTGCGGGTCAGCGCGACGACGAGCCGGGCGTCGTCGGTGAGCTGGCCGTCCCAGAAGACGACGCCGCCGCGCCGGCCGCGCACCGCCGGGGCCAGCCGGGCGGTCTCGGCCGGGCCGACCCGCCGGGTGCGCGGCAGCGACCCGCGACCGCCCATGACCGACGCGCGCACCGCGTCGCCGAGCCGCCCGCCGAGCGCGGCCAGCGCGGTGGCGTCCCGCCCGGCCACGTCCGGGACGAGGAAGGGCAGCGGGCGGACCAGGTGCGGCGCCGTCGTCCCCATGAGGACGGCGCGCTCCCGGGCGCTCTCCCGGGCCAGCCCGACCTCGCCGTGCGCCAGGTAGCGCAGCCCGCCGTGCACCAGCTTCGACGACCAGCGGCTGGTGCCGGCGGCGAGGTCGGCGCGCTCGAGCAGGACCACCGACAGCCCGCGGCTCGCGGCGTCCAGGGCCACGCCGGCCCCGGTCACCCCGCCCCCGACCACCACGAGGTCGACCGCCGCGCCCGCGACCGCGTCGAGGTCGGCGGCACGGCGGCGCGGGGAGAGGGCACCCGTTGCGGAGTCCGGGCCGACCGCCAGCACCCGGCAGACTGTAGCCGTGCCCGAGCAGCCCGAACTGACCATCCAGGGCTGGGGCCCGCCGGCCCGCCCCCGCGACGCGACGGTGCCGGCGAGCGGCGACGGCAGCGGCGAGGCGCGCACGCTGGAGCTGGCCCCCTACCCCGACCTCGCCGAGGTGCTGCCCAAGGCCGCGCGCCGGCACCTGGCCCGCGAGCTGGGCTGGACCCCGCGCACCACCCGCCCGGCGCCGCTGGAGGAGATCCGGCTGCCACCGTCCCGGCTGGCCGAGGGGTGCCGGCAGCGGCTGGTCGACCTGCTCGGCGAGGACGACGTCCGCACCGACCGGGAGGCGCGGCTGCGGCACGCCGGCGGGCGCAGCTACCTCGACCTGCTGCGCCGGCGCTCCGGCGACGCCTCCGACGCCCCGGACGCCGTGGTCACCCCGGCTGACACCGGGCAGACCGCGGCGCTGCTGGCGACCTGCAGCGAGATGGGCGTGGTCGTCGTCCCCTACGGCGGCGGGACCAGCGTGGTCGGCGGGCTGTCGGGCATCGACGTCGACGACCGCCCGTCGGTGTCGGTGGACCTGCGGCGGATGTCGTCCGTCCGCGAGGTCGACGTCCCCTCGTCGCTGGTCACCGTCGGGCCGGGCATGCGGGCCCCCGCCCTCGAGGACGCCCTGGCCGGGCACGGGCTGACCCTGGGCCACCTGCCGCAGAGCTACGAGTTCGCCACCCTCGGCGGGTACGCGGCGACCCGGTCGGCCGGGCAGGCCTCGACCGGGGTGGGCCGGTTCGACGACCTGGTGGCCGGGCTGACGCTGGCCACGCCGTCGGGGGTGCTGGAGCTGGGGTCGCCGCCGTCGTCGGCGGCCGGGCCGGACCTGCTGGGCCTGGCCCTGGGCTCGGAGGGCGCGCTCGGGGTGATCACCGAGCTGCGGCTGCGGGTGCGGCCCCGTCCGCGGGCGACCGCGTACGAGGGCTGGTCGTTCCGGACCTGGGCCGGCGGGCTGGCGGCGCTGCAGCGGCTGGCGCGGCACGACCTGCTGCCCGACGTCGTCCGGCTCTCCGACGGCGACGAGACGCGGGCGAACCTGCTCATGTCCTCGGGCGTGGGCGCCCGGGCGCTGCGCGGGTCGCTGCGGGCCCGGCGGCGCGGCGAGGGCTGCCTGCTCGTGGTCGGCTGGGAGGGGCTGCCGCCGCTGGTGCGGGCCCGGATGCGGGCCGCGGCGTCGGTGCTGCGCGACGGCGGCGCGGTCCGGCTGGGCAGCCGGGTCGGCGAGTCGTGGCGCAGGCACCGGTTCGGGGCGCCCTACCTGCGCGACTCGCTGCTCGACGCCGGGCTGCTGGTGGAGACGCTGGAGACGGCGGCCACCTGGACGGCGCTGCCCACCGTGTACGACGCCGTCCGCCGGTCGCTGCGGCAGGCCCTGGGGCGGCCGGACCGGCCGCCGCTGGTGCTGAGCCACGTGTCGCACGCCTACCCGACCGGCGCCTCGCTGTACGTGACCGTGCTGGCCGACCGGGACGACGCCCTGCCGCTGCAGCAGTGGCTGGGCGCCAAGCGGGCGGTCACCGACGCGCTCGTGGCCGCCGGTGGCACGCTCACCCACCACCACGGCGTGGGGGCCGACCACCGGCCGTGGCTGGAGCGCGAGATCGGCCCGCTGGGGGTGGAGGCGCTGCGCGCGGTCAAGGAGCGGCTGGACCCGAACGCGATCTGCAACCCCGGCGTCCTGCTCCCCGACTGACCGACCGCGTCCCGGCCGCGGCCGCGGGCGCCGACGATCAGGTCAGCTCACCGATGGGGGTCCTGGCTCACCACCGGTGGTGAGCCAGGACCCCCGATGACCAGGTCAGCTGATCATCGGTGAGCCCCCTCAGGTCCGCGGGTCCACGGCGGATCCGGAGGAGTCGGTGCCGGCCTCGTCGGCCGGGGGTCGGGGACGGGGCTCCGCGTCCCCGGGGTCGGGCGCTGCCACGGACCCCCGCCGGCGGCGCAGGGAGCGGGGCAGCCGCCGGGGACCCGGGTCAGCCACGCCCGGCCGGGACGGCGGGTGCCGGCGCGGCCGGGTCGAGGGCGTACCCGTGGGAGAAGACGCCCGCCGGGTCCACCGCGGCCTTGACCGCGAGCAGCCGCTCGGCGACGGCCGGCGGGTAGGCGGCGGCCACCTCGGCCGGGCCGCTGACCTCGCCGAGGAAGTTGACCATGCACCCGGGGGCGGCCCACGGCCGCAGCGCGGCGAGCACCCCCCGGCCGACGTGCGGCAGCACCTCGGCCAGCTCCGGTACCGCCGGGCCGAGCACGAGCACGGAGAAGGCGCTGCCCCGGCCGGCCACGGCGTCGGGCACCCTCGGCTGCCGGGCCAGCGCGCCGCCCATCAGCCGGATCTCGGCCATGACCAGCGGCACCTCGACCTGGGGGCCGACGCCGGCGAGGAAGGCGTCGACCGCCTCGGCGGGCAGCTCGGCCAGCAGCATGCCCTTCTCCCAGCCGGGCATCGGGTCCTTCGGGTCCATGTGGACGGCGTCCATCGCGGTGGCCGGCATCGGGCCGATCCCGCCGAGCAGCACCCGCCCGGCCGCGCGCACCGGCTCGACCAGCCGCTCGCCCTCCGCGAGGTCCGCGCCGCAGTACGCGTAACGCAGGTGGACGACGGTCTTCCCGCGCACCGGCTCGGGCAGCTCGTCGGCCGGGGGCAGCCGGAGGACGGCGATCGAGGTGGCCACCTCCTCGGGCAGCGCGGGCGCCCAGGTGCGCCAGGCGTGCAGGACGGCGGCGGCGTCCGCGGCGTCGAAGAACAGCCCGCCGCCGACGACCGTGCTCACCGGCACCAGCCCGAACTCCATCGAGGTGACGACCCCGAGGTTGCCCTTGCCCCCGCGGACGGCGAAGAACAGGTCGGGCTCGGTGTCGGCGGACACGGTGCGCAGCGCGCCGTCGGCGGTGACCAGGTCGACCGACAGCACGTGGTCGGCGGCGAACCCGAAGCGGCGGCCGAGCGAGCCGACGCCGCCGCCCAGGGTGTAGCCCACCACGCCGACGCCGGACGAGGACCCGCACAGCCCGGTGAGGCCGTGCTCGGCGGCGGCCGCGAGCACCTTGTCCCACGTCACGCCGGCCTCGACGCGGGCGGTGCGGCGGACCGGGTCGATGCTCACGCCCTGCATGCGGCGGGTGGTGACCAGCACGGCGCCGTCGGCGTTGCGGACCGGGCCGTGGCCCGTGGCCTGGACGGCGACCGTCCGGCCGTGCTCGACGGCCCAGGAGACGGCGGCGGCGACGTCGGCGGCGCAGGTGGCGCCCACCGCGACGGCGGGGGTGTGGGTGACGGCGACGTTCCAGGCGAACACCTCGGCGGCGAGGCCCTCGTCGCCGGCGGCGTAGACCGGGCCGTGCACGCGGCTGCGCAGCGCGTCGACGTCGGCGGCGCTGATGGCCGGCGGGGCGTCGGGGGCGGTGCGCGGGGCGGGGACGGTGTCGGCGGCGGGCGCGGTGCCGGTGGCGGGTGCCTGGGTCATGGCGGGCGTTTCCTCGCTGGACGGGCGCGGCGCTCTCGCCGCGGGCTTCTCGATCGGGACGCCGGGAGCGTGTCCGGCAGCACTTGACCCGCACTTGCAGCGCGCTTGAGCGCGGTTGCGGCACCGCACCGTGCCGGGATGCCTCCCGCGGACGGCCCCGACCTGGGAGGATCCCGCCTCGTGCGATACCGCGTCCTCGGGCCGCTCGAGGTCACGGGTCCCGCCGGCTCGCCGCTGGACGTCGGCGGCGCCAAGCCCCGGGCGCTGCTCGCCCTCCTGCTGGCCGAGGCCAACCGGGCCGTGGCCATCGACCGCATCGTGGCCACCCTGTGGGGCGACGAGCCACCGCCCACCGTCACCGGCACCCTGCAGGCCTACGTCTCCCACCTGCGCCGGGTGCTCGAGCCCGACCGCGGCCCGCGCGAGGCACCGAAGGTGCTGCTCACCCGCCCACCGGGCTACCTGCTGCAGGTCGACCCCGCCGACCTCGACACCCTCCGCTTCACCTCCCTGGTCGAGGAGGGCGACCGCGCCGTCGAGGCCGGCGACCCGCCCCGCGGCGTGGCGCTGCTGGACCGCGCGCTGGAGCTCTGGCGCGGCGAGCCGCTGCCCGAGCTCGGCGACACCCCGACCGCGGCCACCGACCGGCTGCGGCTGACCGAGCTGCACGTGCGCGCCCGGGAGCGGCGCTGCGACGCGCTGCTGGCCATGGGCCGGGCGGACTCGGCCGTCACCGACCTGCAGCACCTGGTCACCGAGCACCCGCTGCGCGAGCGGCTGTGGGCCCGCCTGGTCACCGCCCTCTACGCCGCCGACCGGCAGGCCGACGCCCTCGACGCGCTGCGTCGCTGCACCGAGCTGCTGCGCGACGAGCTGGGCATCGACCCCGGCCCGGAGCTGCGCGACCTGGAGCGGGCGGTGCTCACCCAGGACCCGAAGCTGACCGAGCGGCTGCCCCGCCCGGTGCTCTCCGTCGTCCCCCCGCCCGCGCCGGTGCCCGCCGCCGCCCCGGGCGCCGAGACCCTGGTCGGCCGCGAGCCGGAGCTGGCCCACCTGCGCGCCGCCACCGAGGCCGCGGCCGCCGGGCGGGCCGGCGTCGTCGTCCTCGGCGGGGAGGCCGGGATCGGCAAGACGCGGCTGGCCGAGGCCGCCGCCGACGCCGGCCGGGCGGCCGGCTGGTCGGTCGCCTGGAGCCGCTGCGCGGACGACGCCGGGGCCCCGCCGCTGTGGCCGTGGACCCAGGTGCTCGAGCAGCTGGGCCAGGCGCAGCTGGACCCGCTGCCCGAGGAGGCCGACGCCGACGCCGCCCGGTTCCGGCTGTTCCAGGACCTCCGCGCCCGGCTGACCGCGGCGGCCACCCGCCCGGTGCTCGTCGTCCTCGACGACCTGCAGGGCGCCGACACCACCTCGGTGCAGCTGCTGGGCCTGCTCGCCCGCCACCTGCCGCGGGCGCCGCTGCTGGTGGTGGTCACCGTCCGGACGGTCGGCGAGGACCTGCCGGAGGCGGTCACCGACTGCCTGGCCCGGCTGGCCCGCGAGCCCGCCGCCAGCCGGCTGCGCCTGGCGGGCCTGTCCACCGACGCGGTCGCCGCGCTCATGGCCGGCCCGCTCGGCTCGGTCGGCGACCGCACCCTCGCCGCGGCGGTGCACGACCGCACCGCCGGCAACCCGTTCTTCGTCGTCGAGCTGGCCCGGTGGATGGCCGGCGCCCGCGACCTGCACCTGGACCGGGTGCCGGTGCCGCCGTCGGTCGGTGAGGTGCTGCGCGGCCGGCTGGGCCGGCTGCCGGCGGGCACCCGGCAGGTGCTGGAGCTCGCCGCGGTCGCCGGCCGTGAGGTGCCGCTGGACCTCCTGGAGGCCGCCGGCGTGGACGCCGAGGAGGCCCTGGCCGCCCTGGACGGCGCGCTGGCCGCGGGCCTCGTGGTCGAGGGCACCCACCCGTGGACCTGGCGGTTCGCCCACGCGCTCGTGCAGGAGGTGCTGCACGAGGACCTCCCCCGGCTGCGCCGCGCCCGCCTGCACGCGCGGGTCGCCGCCGCGCTGGAGCAGCGGGCCGGCGGGCGCCCCGACGACACGCTGGTCGAGCGGCTGGCCCACCACGCCGTCGAGGCGGTGCCGGTGACCGGCCCGGACGCGGCCCGGCGCTGGTCCACCGAGGCCGCGCGGATCGCCCGGGCCCGGCTGGCGCACGGCGAGGCCGCCGCCCACCTGCGCCGCGCCCTGTCGCTGCTCGACCCCACCGCCCCCGACGCCGCCCGCACCCGCCACGACCTGCTCACCACCCTGGGCAACGACCTGCTGCGCAGCGGCTCGCGCACCGAGGCCCGGGAGGTGGTCGCCGAGGCCATCGCCGTCGCGCGGGAGCTGGACGACCGCCGCTGCCTGCTGGAGTCCGCCGCGGTGTGGGGCTCGCCGACGCTGTGGAACTGGCGGCCGCACGGCGTGGTGGACGACGAGATGGTGGCCCTGCTGGAGGACCTCCTCGCGCACGCCGACGACATCGCGCCGGAGGCCACCCCCGTGGAGCGCGACCGGCTCACCGCCCGCCTGCTGGGCACCCTGGGCGTGGAGCTGGCGTTCAGCGCCGACCTGCAGCGGGGCCCGCGGTACGCGCAGCGGGCGGTCGAGCTCGCGCGGGCCGTCGGCGACGCCGACCTGCTGGGCCGCACGCTGAACAACTACTCCCTCGCCGTGTGGGGCCGCCCCGGCGCCGCCGAGCTGCGCCTGGCGGCCACCGACGAGGCGCTCGGGCTGGCCGGGCGCGGGCTGCCGCGGCGCACCGAGTTCTACGCCCGGCTGCACCGGGCGGCGATCCGGCTGCACCTGGGCGACCTGCGCGGCTTCGAGGCCGACATGGACGCCGGCCGCCGGCTGTCGATCTCCATCTCCGGGCCGGAGGTCCGCCCGCACGTGCTCTGGCAGCAGGCCGGGGCGGCCTGGCTGCGCGGGGACGCCGCGCGCGCCGAGGAGCTGACCACCGAGGCCTACGAGCTCTACCGCAGGGTCACGCCGCACGCCCGGCACGCGTACGCGGCGCACCAGTTCACCCTGCGCCGGGGCGACCACCGCCTGCCCGAGGCGATCGACCTGCTCGTCGAGACCGGCGACGAGGGCAACCCGCTGCTGCAGCTCATGGCCGTGGTGGCGGCCGCCGAGTCCGGGGACCCCGCCGAGGCCCGGCGGCTGCGCAAGCGGTGGGGGCAGGCCCAGGTGCGCGACTGGGCCAGTGACGTGGCCACCCTGCTGCAGGCCGAGGTCGCGCTGCACATCGGCGACGAGCCGGAGATCGAGATGGCCACCGTGCAGCTGCACCCGTTCCGTGGCCGGCAGGCGGTGCTCGGGACGCCGTCGTTCAGCCTCGGCGCCTACGACGAGCTGCTCGGCCGGATCGCCGAGCGCACCGGCGACACCGTGGCCGCCCGCGAGTTCTGGCTGGGCGCGCAGCGGCAGGGCCGGCTGGTCGGCTCGCCGCACCAGGTGGCGCTGGCCGGGTCGCACCTGGCGCGGGTGCCCGAGGAGACCGCCCGCCGTCCCCGGCGCCGCCGGGCCAGCACCCCGCAGTCGGCCTGACCGGGCCGCGGCGCCCCGGGCAGCCGGCGCCGGCCGCCCGGTGACGTCACATGGCCCGGCCCGGCCCCGTGCCGCCTGCGACGGCCTCGAGCAGCGAGGGCTCGACGAGGACGGCGATGCCGGTGACGACGAGGGTGGTGCCGACCACCCTCGTCAGCGCCACCCCGTGCCGCCACACCTTCTCCGCGAGGAAGACGACCGTGAGGACGGCCATCCACACCAGGTTCATCAGCCCGACGACGAACAGCACCGCCATCAGCGCCCAGCAGCACCCGGCGCAGTACAGCCCGTGGGATGCGCCGACCCGGGCGGCTGCCCGGTGACCGCCGCCGAAGTCGTGGGTGGCCAGGAAGGTCAGCGGACTGCGACAGGCCCGCAGGCACGTGTCCTTCCAGCGGCTGAACTGGTAAGCGCCGGCGACGACCAGGACCGCTCCGGCTCCCCGGGCCACCCACGCCGACGGCTCCGCCACCTGGCGGAAGCCGACGAGGACCAGGAACGGCACGATCCCCAGGAACACCCAGACCGCGAGGTAGCCACCGGCGAACACGATGGTCGGCAGCCGGCCGGTCCCGCGCCGCCGCATCACCATGCGGTGCACGGCGACGACCGGGGCGACGGTCGGGAACATCATCGCCACCATCATCGCGGTCCACATCGAGAAGAAGAGTGCCGCTCCCATCTCGAAGGGCATGGCCCGGCCGACGTCGGCCAGGCCGTCGACCATCGAGGTCATGCCGCCGGCGCGGTCGACCGTCACCCACCAGGCCGCCGCCGCCAGACCGAGCAGCACGACCGCCGTGCCCCCGAGGGTGCGGCGTTCCACGTCCCGGTACGACCACCGCGGGTCTTCGCCGCTCCGCGCGGCGCCGTACGGCACCGTCGCCATCGCTCCCCCTCCCGAGACCGGGTGGCCCGGTGGGCACCGGCCCACCGGGCCGCGGAACCCCTCAGGCGAACCTGCCCGCTGCGTTCGCCGGTGCCATGCGGTTCTCGCTCGACCACTCGACCTCGGAGTAGTACGCGTTGTTGCCGGCGTGGTCGAAGGAGACGCCGTCCGCCGACACCCGGTTGGCCGAGCTGGTGCCGATGAGCCCGTCGGTGAAGATGAAGCCGCCCGGGAGCACCATGTGGGCCTCGTGCTTCTCGCCCGTCACCGGGTTGGTGAAGCTCTGCAGCCGGATGTCGACCTTGTCCGCGACGCGGATGCGCGAGTCCGTCCCGGCGTCCTCGATCTCGACGGTCTCGAAGAAGGGGCCGTGCAGCTCGGTCAGGGTCGAGGCCAGGATCTCCCACGGGAGCCCTGGATCCTCGGCGGTCAGGATGGGGACGAGCGCCTGGCGCTGCTCCTCGTCGGCGTCGATGAACACGGCTGCCCTGCCGTTGCCCTCGTGGATGGCGCCGGGCCACTGGACCCCGATGGCCACCTTGGCACCGGCGAGGTCCACGCCGTCCCGCTCGCCCTCCACCACGTGGAAGGCGACGCTGCCCTCACAGAAGCCGTGCGTCGGGAAACCGCTCATATTGCACGGACACCCGTACGCGCAGTTGCATGCCTCGTAGTACCTGGCCTTGATCCGCCACGACATCGCTACCCCCTGGCAGTCCTTCTGCCGGGCCCGTCCGCGCGGCCGCAGGCCGGCGGATCGCCGGGCCCTGCCTGACGGGCTGCCGGTGCTGACGCCGGCGACCCGTGTCTCAAGGCTAGGCCCGGGAGCGGCGTCGGGGAAGCGCTACAGGGTGGTTGCCCGGCCGCCGTCGACCGGGATGACCGCGCCGGTGACGTAGGCGCCGGCCCGGCTGGCCAGGTACACGACGACGCCGGCCATGTCGTCGGGGCGGCCGATCCGGCCCAGCGGCGAGGAGGCGGCGATCTCGTCCCCGTGCGCGGCCAGCGTGGCCGCCATCATCTTGGACTCGAACGGCCCCGGCGCGACGGCGTTGACGGTGACCCGCTTCGGCCCGAGCTCGCGGGCCAGCACCCGGGTCAGCTGGTGCACGCCGGCCTTGCTCGCCGAGTACGAGTAGGTGGGCAGCGAGGGCACGTGCAGCCCGTCGATGCTGCCCACGTTGACCACCCGCGCCGGGTCGTCGTCGCTCGCCGCGGCCTCCAGCAGCGGCAGGCAGGCGCGGGTGAGGAAGAACGGGGCCTTGAGGTTGAGGTCGAGCACCTTGTCCCAGGCCGAGGCGGGGAACTCGGCGAACGGCGCGCCCCAGGTGGCACCGGCGTTGTTGACCAGCACGTGCAGCCGCTCCTCGCGGGCGGCGACCTCGGCGGCCAGCCGCCGGCACTCGTCCTCGGTCGAGACGTCGGCCGGGATCGACTCGACCCGCCCGAACGCCGCGAGCTCGGCGGCCGCGGCCTCGCCGGCCTCGGGCTTGCGCGAGCTGATGTACACCGAGGCCCCGGCCTGCAGCAGCCCGCGGGCCATCATGAGGCCGATGCCGCGGGTCCCCCCGGTCACCAGGGCCACCTTGCCGGTCAGGTCGAACAGGTCCACGCCGTCTCCAGGTCCACGCCGTCTCCTCACCCGGGCGGACACCGTCGTCCCCCGGCCCGCGGACCCTATCCGGACCGGTCGCGGATCGTCCGCGCGGTAGGAGGCGGGCGCCGACGGGCCGGGCCGACGCTGCCCGGGACCACCTCGCCACCAGGACTCACCACCAGGACCCACCACCAGGAGGAGCGATGGCAGCACAGGGCACGCCCCAGCCGGGCCGGGAGGCGAACTGGCAGGCGCAGGCGGGGATCGGCACCTACGGCGCGGGCGGGGACCGGGCGGGCTGGGCGGCGTACCTGGTCTTCGCGGCGGTGATGCTGTGCGTGGTCGGCGTCTTCGCCGTGCTGCAGGGCCTCACCGCGCTCCTCGACGAGGACTTCTACGCCGTGACCCGGCGCGGGCTGGTGGTCAGCGCCGACTTCGAGGTCTGGGGCTGGTTCCACCTGGCGCTCGGGGTGGTCGCCGTCCTCACCGGCTGGGGGTTGACCCTCGGCACCGTGTTCGCCCGGCTGGCCGGCATCACCGTCGCCGTCCTCGTCATCATGGCGAACCTGGCGTTCCTGCCCGCCTACCCGTGGTGGTCGGTCCTGATGATCGCCTTCAACGTCCTGGTCATCTACGCGATCACGGTGCACGGCGACGAGGTCCGCACCGCCCGGTGACCGGCCGGCGGGGCGGCCCTGTGCCAGCCTTCCGGCATGGACCCCGCCCCCCTCGGCGCGACCAGCGAGGTCGGCCGGCTGCGCACCGTCGTGCTGCACCGCCCCGGCGCCGAGCTGCGCCGGCTCACCCCGCGCAACAACGACCAGCTGCTCTTCGACGGCGTGCCCTGGGTGAAACGGGCGCAGGAGGAGCACGACGCCTTCGCCGCCGCGCTCACCGACCGCGGGGTCGAGGTGCTGCACCTGGACCGGCTGCTCGCCGAGGTCCTCTCCTTCCCCGCCGCCCGAGCGGAGCTCATCGCCGCGGCCGTCGACGACCCGCGGCTGGGCGCCACCCTGCAGCGGGCGACCCGCGACCACCTGGCCGGCCTGGCCCCCGAGGACCTCGCGACCGCGCTGGTCGCCGGCCTCGCGCACGACGAGCTGCCCGGTGGCCGCGGGCTGGCCTACGAGGTCATGGACCGCGGCGAGTTCGTCGTCCCCCCGCTGCCCAACCTGCTGTTCACCCGCGACTCCTCGGTGTGGGTGGGCGACCAGGTGGCGGTCACCTCGCTGGCCATGCCGGCCCGGCACCGGGAGAGCACCATCACCGCCGCCGTGTACGCCCACCACCCGCGCTTCGCCGGCTCCGAGCAGCTCTACGACGCGTCCCTGGAGCACCTCGAGGGCGGGGACGTGCTGCTGCTGGCCCCGGGGGTGGTCGCCGTGGGGGTCGGCGAGCGGACCACGCCCGGCGGGGCCGAGCGGCTGGCCCGGCGCCTGTTCGCCCGGGGGCTGGCGCACGCGGTGCTCGTCGTCCCGATCGCCCAGCAGCGGGCGACCATGCACCTGGACACCATCGCGACGATGGTCGACGTCGACGCGATGGTCATGTACCCGGCGGTCGCCGACTCGCTGGTCGCCTGGACGGTCACCGCCGGGGAGTGCGGAGCCGGGCCGGTGGACGACGACGGCACCGACCTCGCCGTCCGCGGGCCCGAGCCGTTCCTGCGGGCCGCGGCCGCCGCGATGGGCATCGACCGGCTGCGGGTCATCGACACCGGCCTGGACCCGGTGACCGCCGAGCGCGAGCAGTGGGACGACGGCAACAACACCCTGGCGCTCGCGCCGCGGCTGGCCGTGGCCTACGAGCGCAACACCGTCACCAACGCCGCGCTCGAGGCCGCCGGCATCGAGGTGGTCCGCATCGCCGGCTCCGAGCTCGGCAGCGGCCGCGGCGGGCCCCGGTGCATGTCCTGCCCCATCGCCCGCGACCCGGTCTGACCCCCACCTCACCCGCCTGCGGCCCTGCTCCGGCCACCCCGCCCGGGCGGTGATCATGGGCACCTCGCCGGCCGTCACGGCGTGTCGGCGCGTGTCCCCGGCAAGAAGCCCATGATCAACGCGGTGACGGGGTGCCCTACAGCCCCCCGGCCAGGCGGTGGTAGGCGGCGCTCCAGCGCAGCTCCTGAGCCAGCGACCGCCGCGTGGTGCCGGCGTCGATGAGCACCAGCTCCGTGGAGAACACCTCGGCCAGGTCGGTGAGCTCGTCGGCGCCCAGCTGGGTGGAGAGCACCGTGTGGTGCGGCCCACCGGCCGACAGCCAGCCCTCGGTCGCGGTGGCGAAGTCCGGCCGCGGCTGCCACACCGCCCGCGCCACGGGCAGGTTCGGCAGCGGCTCGTCGGGCTCGACGACGTCGATCTCGTTCGCCACCCAGCGGAACCGGTCGCCCAGGTCGCACCAGCCGACCACCACACCGGCGGCCGGGGCGGCGGTGAACACCAGCCGGGCGGGGTCCTCGCGGCCGCCGATGCCCAGCGGGTGGACCTCCAGCCGGGGCCGCTCGGTGGTGATGGTCGGGCAGACCTCGAGCATGTGCGCGCCGAGGACCTTCGGGCTGTCGCCCTCCAGGTGGTAGGTGTAGTCCTCCATGAAGGAGGTGCCGCCGGGCAGGCCGTGCCCGGCGACCTTGAGCACGTGCAGCAGCGCCGAGGTCTTCCAGTCGCCCTCGCCGCCGAAGCCGTAGCCGTCGGCCATCAGCCGCTGGACGGCGAGGCCCGGGAGCTGGCGCAGGCCGCCGAGGTCCTCGAAGTTCGTGGTGAAGGCGCCGAAGCCCCCGTCCTCCAGGAAGCTGCGCAGCGCCGCCTCGACCCGCGCCTGGTACCGCACGCTCTCGTGCCGCTCGCCCCCGGGGCGCAGGTCGGCGTCCATGTCGTAGAGGTCGCCGTACTCCTCGACCAGCGCGTCGACGGCCTTGCCCTCGACCGCCTCGACCACCTGGACGAGGTCGTTGACGCCCCAGGTGTTCACCGAGACGCCGAAGCGGATCTCGGCCTCCACCTTGTCCGACTCGGTCACCGCGACGTTGCGCATGTTGTCGCCGAAGCGGGCCAGCTTCAGCGACCGCGCGGCGGCGGCACCGGCGGCCGCGCGCACCCAGGAGCCGACGCGGGCCTGCACCCGCGGGCTGGAGACGTGGCCGGCGACCGTCGTCCGCGGCTGGCGCAGCCGGGTGAGGATGAACCCGTACTCCCGGTCGCCGTGCGCGGCCTGGTTGAGGTTCATGAAGTCCATGTCGATCGTCGCCCACGGCAGGGCGGCGTCGGCCTGGGTGTGCAGGTGCAGCAGCGGCCTGCGCAGCGCGTCCAGCCCGGCGATCCACATCTTCGCCGGGGAGAAGGTGTGCATCCAGGTGATGACGCCGAGGCAGGCCGGGTCCTCGTTGGCCTCCCCCATCGCGCGGCGGATCGCGCCGGCGTCGGTGAGCACCGGCTTCCACACCACCCGGGCCGGCACCGCGTCGGACGCCTCGAGCGCGGCGGCCACCCGCTGGGACTGCCCGGCGACCTGCTGCAGGGTCTCCTCGCCGTAGAGCCCCTGGCTGCCGGTCAGGAACCAGACCTCTGCCCCGGCGTAGGGGTCCGTGCGCGTCACAGCTGCCTTCCTCACTGTCCGTAGACGTTCTGGTAGCGGGCGTAGAGCGAGTCGACGTCGGCGCGCGCGATGTGCAGGGGCTCGCCGAGCTGGCGGGACAGGTGCACCGTCCGGGCGACGTCCTCGGTCATGACGGCGGCCTTCACGGCGGCCTTGGCCGACGGGCCGACGGTGAACACGCCGTGGTTGCGCATCAGCACCGCCGGGGACCGGGAGCCGGCGAGCGTCTCGACGATCCCGCGGCCGATCGAGTCGTCCCCGATGAGCGCGAACGGGCCCACGGGGACCGGCCCGCCGAACTCGTCGGCCATCGCGGTGAGCACGCACGGGATCTCCTCCGCGCGGGCCGCCCACGCGGTGGCGTAGGGGCTGTGGGTGTGCACCTGGCCGTTGACCTCGGGCATGTGCCGGTAGACGTAGGCGTGCGCGTCGGTGTCGCTGGAGGGCTTCTTCACCCCGTCGACGGCGTTGCCGTCGAGGTCGCAGACGGTGACCCCCTCCCAGGTCAGCTCGTCGTACTCGACGCCGCTGCCCTTGATGACGAACAGGTCCTCGCCCGGGACCCGCTCCGAGACGTTGCCCGACGTCCAGGTCACCAGGTCGTAGCGGGTCAGGTAGGTGTGCAGCGCGGCGACGTGCTCGCGCTGCGCGCGGTGGGTGCCGCGCTCGGTGCGGGCGGGGACGGTGGCGCTCACGCGGGCAGCTCCTCGGTCGTGGTGGACGGCATCGGGGCGGACGGCACGGGGTCGACGTCCGCGGTGGGCGGCGCGGCCCGCCGGGAGCCGATCGCCACGGAGTCCACGGCGGCCCGCTCGACCGGGAGCGCGGCGACGTAGCGGCGCATGAACGCGTCGAAGCCGGCGACGTCCCGCGGGTCGGGGTCGGCCGTCTGCAGGCTCGTGCCGGTGAAGACGACGGTGTCCAGGTAGTCGGCCAGGCCCTGCTCCGGGGAGCGCCGGGTGGCGAAGGCGGCGAGGACGGCCATGCCCCAGGCGCCGCCCTCGGCCGCGACGTCCCCGACGGAGACCGGCGTGTCGATCGCCGCGGCCAGGAAGCGCTGCGCCACACCCCGGGTCTTGAACAGGCCCCCGTGGGCGAACATCCGGTCCAGGCGCACGCCCTCGGTCTGCAGCAGCACGTCCATGCCGATCCGGAGCGTGGCCAGGGAGGCGAACAGCTGGGTCCGCACGAAGGTGGCGAGGTCGAACCGGCTGTCCGGGGACCGCAGGAAGAGCGGCCGCCCCTCCTCGAAGCCGGTGATCGGCTCGCCGGAGAGGTAGTTGTATGCGAGCAGCCCGCCGCAGTCGTCGGCACCGTCGAGCGCGGCGGCGAACAGGGTCTCGAAGACCGCCGGCGGGTCGGCCGGGGCGCCGATCGCGCGGGCGAACTCGGCGAACAGCCCGACCCACGCCTCCAGCTCGCTGGCGCCGTTGTTGCAGTGCACCATCGCCACCGGGTCCCCGGCGGGCGTGGTGACCAGGTCGAGCTCGCGGTGCACCCCGCCGAGCGCGTGCTCGAGCACCACCATGGCGAAGACGCTGGTCCCGGCCGAGACGTTGCCGGTGCGCGGCGCGACCGAGTTGGTGGCGACCATCCCCGTCCCCGCGTCGCCCTCCGGCGGGCAGACCGGGGTGCCGGGACGCAACCGCCCGGTGGGGTCGAGCAGCCGCGCCCCCGCCTCGGTCAGCGTGCCTGCGGGCCGGCCGGCACGAGCGATCGCCGGCAGCAGGTCCGCGAGGGTCAGCTCCGCCCCCGCCTCGGCCGCGAGCCGGTCGAACCGGGTCAGCATCGCGGTGGACCACCCGCCGGTGCCGCTGTCGACCGGGAACATGCCGCTGGCGTCGCCGATGCCGAGGACCCGCTGGCCGGTGAGCTGCCAGTGCACGTAGCCGGCCAGGGTCGTCAGGTGGCCCAGCCGACCGACGTGCTCCTCGCCGTCCAGGATCGCCTGGTAGAGGTGGGCGACGCTCCAGCGGTGCGGGATGTTGTGGCCGAACTCCGCGCTGAGCCGCTCGGCCGCTCGCCCCGTGTTGGTGTTCCGCCAGGTGCGGAACGGCGTGAGCAGCTCGCCGTCGGCGTCGAACGCCAGGTAGCCGTGCATCATCGCCGACACCCCGAGCGCGCCGACGCCGGCCAGCTCCACCCCGTGGCGCCGCCGCACGTCGTCGGCCAGGGCCGCGACGCTCTCCCGCACGCCGGTCCAGACGGCGTCCAGGGAGTACGTCCACAGCCGGTCCACGAGCTGGTTCTCCCAGTCGTGGGTGCCGACGGCGAGCGCGGCGTGGTCCGGCCCGATCAGCACGGCCTTGATGCGGGTCGACCCCAGCTCGATCCCCAGGGCCGTGCGACCCGCGGTGATCGCCGCACCCGGGGGCATGCCGGCGTCCGTCGTCATGTCAGGAGAGCCTTCCGGGTCCGGGAGCAGGACTGGTTCCAGCGGTCCGGTCGACCGCGGCGAGGCGGCGTCCACCGGATGTTAGCGCTAACAGGACCCGCCGCCCTCACCCGCGGTGGGGCACGGGCCCGCTGCTCGCGCGCACCAGCAGCGTGGGCGGCACCGGGTCCGGGTGCAGCTCGCGCCCCTCGAGCCGGGCGAGCACCAGGGCGACGCCACGACGGCCGAGCTCGGCGAAGTCCTGGCGGACCGTGGTCAGCGGCGGGGTGAAGTACGGCGACTCCGGCAGGTCGTCGAAGCCGACGACGCTGACGTCCCGCGGGGCCTCCAGACCCTCCTCGTGGAAGGCCGCGAGCAGGCCCAGGGCCATCTGGTCGTTGGCCAGGAACACGGCGGTCACGTCGTCGCCCCGGCGCACCCGCGCGGCCAGCCGCCGGCCCGCGGCGTGGCCGGAGGACGGCGTCCAGTCCCCCGCCAGCACCTCGGGCACCGCGGCCCCGGCCGCGGCGAGCTCGGCCCGCCACCCGGCCACGCGGTCGCGGGCCTCCTGCGAGTCGGCCGGGCCGGTCACGTGGTGCACGGTGCGGTGGCCGAGGTCGAGCAGGTGGCGGGTGGCCAGCCGCGCGCCGGCCACCTGGTCCACGCCGACCGCGGGCTCCACCGTCGATCCGCCGCTCTGCACCGACACCAGCGGCACGGGCGCGGAGATCTCGTGCAGCGCCTCGGCGGCGTCGTCGTAGGTGCCCAGGGCGACCACGGCGTCGACCGACTGCCCGACGAGCCGGTCGACGGCGTCGCGCATCGCGTCGGCGGTGGCCTCGTCGAGGACGGTGACCGACAGCGAGTACCCCGCGGCCCGGGCGGCCTGCTCCAGGCCGACCATCGTCTGCGCCGGGCCGTACTGGTTGATGTTCACCGTGACGAAGCCGAAGGTGCGGGTCGAGCCGGTGACCAGGGCCCGCGCCGCGGTGTTGGGCCGGTAGCCCAGCTCGCGGATGGCCCGCTCCACCCGTTCGCGGGTGTGCGGGGCGACGTTCGGGTGGCCGTTGATGACCCGGGAGACGGTCTGGTGGGACACCCCGGCGCGCGCGGCGACGTCGGACATCGCCAGCCCCCGCGGGTGCACCGCCGTCCCCCCTCTCCGGGCCGCCGCGGGCCGGCCGCCGCCCGGAGCGGCCCCGCGGGTGCCCCGCGGGGCCGCCACGGACATCAGCGGGAGGCGCCGGCGCGGCGCTTGTTGTAGACGTCGAACGCGACCGCCAGCAGCAGGACCAGGCCCTTCACCACCGACTGGATCTGCTGCTCGACCCCCATGAGCTGCATGCCGTTGCTCATCACCGCCATGATCAGCCCGCCGACCATGGCGCCCACGACCGTACCGACACCACCGGTGACGGCGGCCCCGCCGATGAACGCGGCGGCGATCGCGTCGAGCTCGAACATGTTGCCGGCGGCGGGCTGGGCCCCGTTGGACCGCGAGGAGTAGATGATCCCGGCGACCGCGGACAGGAAGCCCATGTTCACGAAGATCCAGAAGTTGACCGCCTTCACCTTGACGCCCGAGAGCGTCGCGGCGGCCAGGTTGCCGCCGATGGCGTAGACCTGCCGGCCGAAGACGGTCTTCTTGGTGATCAGCCCGTAGGCGAGGATCAGCACCGCGAGGATGATCAGCACGATCGGCAGGCCGCGGGCGTGCGCGAGCTGCCAGGCGAAGGCCATGACCACGGCGCCGACCACGACGATCTTGGCGACGAACAGCGGGAAGGACTCCACCGGCTGCTGGTAGCGGATCTTCGCGCTGCGCGCCCGCCACTGGCTGACCGCGTACCCGGCGACGGCGACGGCACCGATGAGCAGGGTGAAGGCGTCGTAGCCGTACCCGCCGAGCAGGCCGTTGAGGAAGCCGGCGGCGATGCGCGAGTACTCCCGCGGGAACGGCGAGAGCGAGATGTTGTCGAGCACCTGCAGCGTCAGACCGCGGAACAGCAGCATGCCGGCGAGGGTCACGATGAACGCCGGGATGCCGACGTAGGCCACCCAGAACCCGTGCCACGCCCCGACGGCGAGCCCCACCGCGATCGCGGCGAGCACGCCGACCCACCACGGCAGCCCCTCGCGGATGACCAGCACCGCCGAGACCGCGCCGGTCAGCGCCACCACCGAGCCGACCGACAGGTCGATGTGCCCGGCGATGATCACGATGACCATGCCGATCGCCAGCACCAGGATGTAGGAGTACTGGAGGATGATGTTGGTGATGTTGCCGGGCTGCAGCAGCGTGCCGCCGGTGAGCACGGCGAACAGCGCGACGATCGCCACGAAGGCGATGTAGATGCCGCTCTGCCGGAGGTTGGTGCTGAACAGGCCGCGCAGGTCGCTGCCGGTCGAGCGCGTCGTGGCGGCCGGGGCGGACTGCGGCGAGAAGTCCTCGTTCTGCGGAGGAGCGGTCCTGGTCATCCGACGAGCTCCTTCTCCTTGGTCATGAGCTCCATGAGGTTCTCCTGGGTGGCCTCGCGGACGGGCAGCTGGCCGGTGATCCGGCCGGCCGAGAGGGTGTAGATGCGGTCGCAGGTGCCGAGCAGCTCGGGCAGCTCGGAGGAGATGACGACGACGGCCTTACCGGCGGCGACCAGCCGGTTGATGATCGTGTAGATCTCGTACTTGGCACCGACGTCGATGCCGCGGGTGGGCTCGTCGAGGATGAGCACGTCCGGGTCGGTGAACAGCCACTTCGACAGCACGACCTTCTGCTGGTTGCCACCGGAGAGCTTGCCGACGATCGAGGTGACGCTCGGCGCCTTGATGTTCATGCTGCGCCGGCTGTCCTCGGCGACCTTGATCTCCTCGTTGCCGTTCACCCAGCCCTTGCGGGAGAGCTTGCCCAGGGCGGCGGCGGAGACGTTGCGCCGGATGTCCTCGATCAGGTTCAGGCCGTAGCGCTTGCGGTCCTCGGTGGCGTAGGCGATGCCGGCGTCGATGGCCTCGGCGACGTTGCGCGCGCGGACCTCCTTGCCGTGCATGAACAGCCGGCCGCTGATGTTCCGGCCGTAGGACCGGCCGAAGATGCTCATGGCCAGCTCGGTGCGGCCGGCGCCCATGAGCCCGGCGATGCCGACGACCTCGCCGGCGCGGACGTCGAAGGACGCACCGTCGACGACCTTGCGGTCCTGGGTCGGGTGCCAGACGGTCCAGTCCTCGACCCGGAGCACCTCCTCGCCGGGGTGCGACTCCCGCTCGGGGTAGTAGCTCTCCAGGTCGCGGCCGACCATGCCGCGGATGATCCGGTCCTGGGTGACCTCGCCGGCGTGCAGGCTCAGCGTCTCGACGGTCCGCCCGTCGCGGATGACGGTGACGTTGTCGGCGATCGCGGTGATCTCGTTGAGCTTGTGCGAGATCATGATGCAGGTGATGCCGCGATCCCTGAGCGCGCGCAGCAGGCCGAGCAGGTGCTCGGAGTCGGTGTCGTTGAGCGCGGCGGTCGGCTCGTCGAGGATGAGCAGCCGCACGTCCTTCGACAGCGCCTTGGCGATCTCGACCAGCTGCTGCTTGCCGACGCCGAGCTGGCCGACCGGGGTCTCGGGGTTCTCGTGCAGGCCGACCGACCGGAGCAGCTCGTCGGCCTCGGCGTGCGCCTTGTTCCAGTCGATCAGCCCGCCGCGGCCGCGCCGCTCGTTGCCCAGGAAGATGTTCTCGGCGATCGACAGGAAGGGCACCAGGGCGAGCTCCTGGTGGATGATCACGATGCCGACGTGCTCGCTGTCGCGGATCCCGCCGAAGCGGACCGGGGAGCCGTCGAAGACGATCTCGCCGTCGTAGCTGCCCGCCGGGTAGACCCCCGACAGGACCTTCATCAGCGTGGACTTGCCCGCGCCGTTCTCGCCGCAGATCGCGTGGATCTCCCCGCGCTCCACGGCCAGGTTGACGTCCTCGAGCGCCTTGACGCCGGGGAAGGTCTTGGTGATGGAGCGCATCTCCAGGATGTGGTCGCCCATGGGACTCCGTCCTCGTCGCGTGCGTCCTGCGCGCCCGCGGTGGTGTGGACCGGATGTGCGGCACCCGGCGGGTGGGACACGGGCGGTGCGGCCGCGGTGGGGCCGCCGTCCGCCCGGTGGAGCCGGCCGGGCCCGGCAGCCGTGCTGCCGGACCCGGCCGGGTCGGGGGAGGCGGGAGGTCAGTCCGCCTGGCCGCTGGCGACCTCTTCGGCCGTCCAGTAGCCCGAGTCGACCAGCACCTGCTGGATGTTGTCGGCGTAGACGGTCTCGACCGGGAGCAGGTAGGAGGGGACGACCTTCACACCGTTGTCGTAGGTGGTCGTGTCGTTGGCCTCCGGCTCCTCGCCCTCGAGGAAGGCCTCGGCGGCGACGACGGCCTGCTCGGCCAGCAGCCGGGTGTCCTTGAAGATGGTGGAGCCCTGGACACCGTCGGCGATCAGCTTCACCGAGGCGATCTCGGCGTCCTGACCGGTGATGACCGGCATCGGCTTCTCCGGCGTGCCGTAGCCGGCGTTCTGCAGCGCGGTGATGATGCCGCGGGACAGGCCGTCGTAGGGCGAGAGGACGCCGTTGACCACGGAGCCGTCGTTGTAGGAGGAGGTCAGCAGGTCCTCCATCCGCCGCTGGGCGGTCTCCTGCTGCCAGCGCAGGATGGCGATCTGCTCGATCGAGGTCTGGCCGGACTTCACGACCAGGACGCCCTCGTCGATGAGCGGCTGCAGGACCGACATGGCGCCCTCGTAGAAGAAGTGCGCGTTGTTGTCGTCCAGCGAGCCGGCGAACAGCTCGACGTTGAACGGCCCGGTGACGTCGGTGCGCTCACCCTCTCGGTCGAGGATGCCGAGGCCGGTCAGCAGGGCGTTCGCCTGGGCGACGCCGACCTGGAAGTTGTCGAAGCTGACGTAGAAGTCGACGTTCTCGCTGTCGCGGATCAGCCGGTCGTAGGAGATGACCGGGATGTTGTTGGCGGCGGCGTTCTCCAGCTGGCTGGAGAGCGCGGTCCCGTCGATGGCCGCGATGATCAGCAGGTCGGCACCCTCGGTGATCATCTGGTCGATCTGCTGCGACTGGGTGGGGATGTCGTCGCCGGCGTACTGGAGCTCGACCTGGTAGCCGGCCTCCTCCAGCTGCTCCTGCACGGAGTTGCCGTCCGCGATCCACCGCTCCGAGGTCTGGGTCGGCATCGAGACGCCGACCAGCAGGTCCTCGGGCGCGGCGTCGCCGCCGGCCCCGCCGCTCCCGCCGGCGCCCTCGCCGCCGCAGGCCGCCAGGCCGAGCGCCAGGACGGCGCCCGCGGCGGTCACACCGAGCTTGCTTCGCACGTGAACTCCTTCTGAGTGTCTCTGCGCGCTCCCGCGAGCGCAGGCCCCGACCGTGGCGGGGGCCACCAGTGTGAGCGCTAACAACCGGCTCCCGTCAAGACCTGTCACCGATCCGACCGTCACGGTCGCGTAACGCCGCCGTCACCCGGGGGTCGCCCGTCCGTGGTGGCGGGGGGCCCGGGTGGCCGCCCGGGGGCTACTCTCCGGCGACTCTGGCGACGCAGGGCAGCGGGAGGGCCGACGGTGGCACGGACGCGCGGGGTCCGCGGAGCCGGCCGGCTCGGCGGCGGGCTGGTCGGCTGGCTGGTCGCCGTCGAGTTCACCAGCGGGGTGCTGCAGGGCTACTACGTCCCGCTGCTCACCGACATCGCCCGCCACCTGTCGATCACCGACGCCGACGTCAACTGGCTGGAGGCCGCCCAGCTCATGCTGTCGGCCATCGCCGTGCCGGTGCTGGCGAAGCTGGGTGACGTGCACGGCCACCGGCGCGTGCTGCTGGCCTCGGCGGTGGTCACCGCGGTGGCCACCGCCACGCTCGCGGTCGCGTCCTCCTTCCCGGTGTTCCTCGTCGCCTGGGCGGTGCAGGGCGTCTACACGGCCTGGCTGCCGCTGCAGGTGGCGCTCATCCACGCCCGGGCGCGCGGGCTGCCGGACACCGCCGCCCGCACCCGGCGGGCCACCGGCGCGATCGTCGCCGCGCTGCAGGCCGGGGCCATCGTCGGCGCTCTCGGCGCCGGGCAGCTCGGGACGGCGCTGGCCGGGCGGGTCCAGCTGCTGCTGGCCGTCCCCGCGGTCCTGGTGGTGGGGGTGTGCCTGGTCGTGGCGTTCCGGGTGCCGGAGGCAGGTGCCCGCGGCGACGGCCGGGTCGACAGCGGCGGCGCGGTGCTGCTGGCGCTGGTGCTGCTCGTGGTCACCGGGGGGCTGACCGCCGTCCGGCTGGCCGACGGCGCCGCGTGGCCGTGGCTGCTCACCGCGGCGGGGGTGCTGCTCGTGGTCCCGTTCGTCCGGTTCGAGCTGCGCCGGCCCGACCCGCTGGTCGACCCCCGGCTGTTCCGCGACCCGGCGATGTGGCCGGTGCAGCTCACCGCCGGCCTGTTCGGCGTCAGCGTGCTCGGGGCGCAGGGCCCGCTGTCGACCTACGCCCGCACCGACCCGGCGGTGTACGGCTACGGCCTGGGGCTGTCGACCGGCTCGGTCTCGGTCGTGATCGGCGGCTACGTCGTCTCCCTGCTGGTCGGCGCGCTGCTGTTCGCCCGCGTGTCGGCGTGGACCAGCCCGCGCGGCACGCTGGTCGGGGCGGCGGTCCTGACCGGCACCGGGTACCTGCTGCTGGTGCCGTTCTCGACGACGCTGCCCCAGGTCCTGGCCTGCATGGTGGTCGCCGGCGCCGGGTCGGGGGCCCTGGTCGCCGCGCTGCCCGCGGCCGCGGCCGCGGCCGCCCCGGCGGGCCGCACCGGCGTGGCCACCGGGTTGACCAACACCACCAAGGTGCTCGGCGGGACGTTCGCCTCGGCCACCTTCGCCGTCGCGCTGGCCACCGGCGCGCCGACGCTGGCGGACGGGACGGCGGGCACGGCCGGCTCGCTGGGCGGCTACGTGACCGTGTGGTCCGTCTGCGGCGGGACGGCGCTGCTGGCCGCGCTCGCCCTGCTGCTGGTGCCGCGCCGGGCGTTCGCCGACCCGGCACCGGCCCCGGTGGCCGCGCCGTGAGGCGGGCGCTGCTGGCCGGGTGCGCCGTGGCGGCCGGGGCGGTCGCGGCCTCCGCCCGGAGGGTCACCCGGTTCCGGCCGGCCCCCGTCGGCACCGACCCCGCCGACGCCACCGGCCTGGACGCCGCGGCCGCGGCCGAGCGGCTCGGCGAGCTGATCCGGATCCCGACGGTCTCCTCCCGGGACCCCGACGCGGTGGACCGGGCGGCGTTCGCCCGGTTCCGCGAGCGGCTCGCCGAGCTCTACCCGCACGCCCACCGGGTGATGGAGCGCCGGCTGCTCGGCGACGGCGCCCTGCTGTACCGCTGGCCCGGCCGCGCACCGGCGGACCCGCTGGTGCTCATGGCCCACCACGACGTCGTCCCGGTCGAGGGCCAGGCGTGGTCGGGGGACCCGTTCTCCGGGCGGGTCGCCGACGGGGTGGTGCACGGGCGCGGCGCGATCGACGACAAGGGCAGCCTGGTCGCCGTCCTCGAGGCCGTGGAGTCGCTGGCCGCGGAGTGCTTCGTCCCCGCCCGGGACGTGTGGGTCTCCTCCGGCCACGACGAGGAGGTCGCCGGGGAGGGCGCCCGCCTGGCGGTGGCCGAGCTGCGGCGGCTCGGCGTCCGGCCGTGGATGGTGCTCGACGAGGGCGGGGCGGTGGTGCGCGGGGTGTTCCCCGGGGTCGCCGGGCAGGTGGCCGTCGTCGGCCTGGCCGAGAAGGGACGGGCCGGGGTCGAGCTGTCGGTGACCGACCCCGGCGGGCACGCCTCCGCGCCGGTGCCCGGGGGCGCGACCGCGCGCCTGGCCAGGGCGGTGCTGCGGGTCGACCGCGCCCCGTTCCCGGCCCGCGTGGACGACGTCGTCCTCGGCATGGTCGACGCGCTCGGCCGCGCCGCCACCCCCGGGTACCGGGCGCTGTTCGCCCACGCCCCGCTGCTGCGGCCGCTGCTCGGGCCCCTGCTGGCGCGGGCCGGCCGGGAGGCCAACGCCCTGGTGCGCACGACGGCGGCGGTCACGCAGCTGGAGGGCAGCCGGGCCCGGAACGTGCTCGCGACCCGGGCCCGCGCGCACCTGGACGTGCGCATCGCCCTCGGGGAGACGGTGGCCTCGACGGTCGAGCGGCTGCGCCGGGTGGTCGACGACCCGGCGGTGGAGGTGCGGGTGGTCGACGGGGAGGACCCGTCACCGGTCTCCCGCACGGACAACGCGGCCTTCGCCGCGCTCACCTCGGCGGTCCGGGCGGTGTACCCGGAGGCCGCCGTGGCGCCGTACGTCATGGTGCAGGCCAGCGACGCCCGGCACTTCCACGCGATCAGCGACAGCGTCTACCGGTTCATGCCCTTCGACCTCACCGCCGCCGAGCTGGCCGCGCTGCACGCGGCCGACGAGCGGATCCGGGTGGACGCGCTGCACCGGGGGGCGGTGTTCCACCGGCACCTGATCCGGCAGCTGTAGCCCCGGGCCGGCCAGCCGCGCCCCGCCGGGACCCCTTCCGCCGCACCCCGCCGTGATCATGGGGATGTGGCGGGCCGCCGCGGCGTGCCGGTGCGTGTCCCCGGCACGATGCCCATGATCACGGCGGCGGGGGCCAGCGGCCACGATGCCGAGGGCCAGCGGTCACGGCGGCGGGGGGCCAGCGGTCACGGCGCCGGCGGCGGGGGGCTCCCGGCGTCGAGGGCGGCCAGGTAGAGCCGGTGGAGGCCGCCGAGGGTCTGCTCGGGGCCGACGCTGTCGTCGGCCAGCTCGACGCCGAGGTCCTCGACGGCGACGAGCGCCTCCAGCCGCTGGACCGAGTCCAGCTCGAGGTCGTCGGCCAGCCGGCTGCCCGGGCCGGCGCCGGAGAGGTCGACGTCGAGCTGCCCGGCGAGGTGGTCGCGGAACTGCGGGAGCGACAGCGGGCCCGCGGTCACCGGGCGGCCTCCGCCCGGTGACCGGCCAGCTCGGCCAGCGCGCGCTCGCGCAGCAGGTGGCGGCGGACCTCCCCGTACTCGTTGACCGGCACGGAGTCGACGACCCGCACCCGGTCGGGTTGCTTGGCCGGGGACAGCTCGGCCCGGCAGTGCCGCCGGACGTCGTCCGGCGCGACCTGCCGCCCCTCGGCCGGGACGACGAACGCCCACAGCTGCGCGTCACCGCGCACCGGGACGCCGACGACCGCGCAGCCGGCCACCCCGGGCAGCCCGGTGACCACCCGTTCGACCTCCAGCGGGTGCACGTTCTGCCCGCCGCGCACGACGAGGTCGTCGGTGCGCCCGAGGATCGCCACGGTGCCGTCGGGGTGCCGCACCGCCCGGTCCCCGGTGGCCCGCCAGCCGCCGTCCCCGTCGGCGCCGGGGAGGAGCACGTGCAGCTCGCCGGGCGTGCCGTCGGCCACCTCGGCGCCGGCGTCGTCGACCACCCGCACGCGGGCGCCGGGGAAGGGCCGCCCGACCGTCTCGGCCTGCGTGCGCAGCGGGTCCTCCAGCCGGGTGGCGAGGACCCCGCCGCCGAGCTCGGTGGAGCCGTAGCCGACGGTCACCGCGCACCCGAACCGGTCGCGGGCCCGCTCGACCAGGTCGGGTGCGGCCGGGCCGCCGCCGACGCCGATCACCAGCAGCGAGGAGAGGTCGTAGGGGGCCAGGTCCTCCACCCGCAGCAGCAGCTCCACCACCGCCGGCGTGCCGGCCAGCACGTTCACCCGGTGCCGGTCGACCAGCTCCAGCAGGCGGCGGGGGGACGAGCTGCGGGTGGTCACCAGGTCGTGGCCGAGCAGCAGCGAGCCGGTGAGCACCTGGTGGCCGGCCATGCTGCGCAGCGGGCTGGCGGTCAGCCAGGTCTGCCGGCCGGCGGCGCGCAGCAGCTTCGTGCCGTGCCGGGCGGTGACCGTCGCGACCCGCCGCACCCGGGTCAGCGGGGAGCCGGCGAAGAAGTCCCGGTGCAGCCGCTGCAGCGCGACCAGCGGGCCGACGAGCCCGTGGTGGGTGAGGGTCACCGGCTTCGGGGCCCCGGTGGTGCCCGAGGTGGCGAAGACCGCGGCCGGGTCGGTCCGCCGGCGGGCGGCCGGCGGCCCCGGCACCGGCTCGGGGTCGCCGGGCACCCGCCAGGCCCCGCCGGACAGCCGCACGTCGACCCGGGCGCCGGCGGCCGGCAGCTCCCGCTCGGCCACGGTGGCCCGCAGCCCGGTCACCGCGGCCACCTCGGCCAGCTCCCGGTCGGTCAGCCCGGCGTCGAGCGGCACGACGACACCGCCGAGCAGCACCGTGGCGAGGAAGGCCTCGACGTAGCCGACGCCGTTGGGCAGCAGCAGGCCGACCGGGTCCCCCGGGCCGAGGCCGGCCCCGCGCAGGGCGGCCGCGCGCTCGGCGGCCCGCCCGGTGAGCGTGCGGAGGGGCACCTCCTCGCCGTCGGCGACCAGCCGGGCGTCGCCGGCGTGCTCGGTCGCGGTGGCCAGCACCTCGCCGAGGGTCATCGTGGGCGTCAGCGGGACCTGTCGCATCCGTCCTCCGGTTCGCAGGATGTCGGTTGGCAGCGTGTCGTCGGGTCGTCCTCAGCGCAGGTGCACCAGCAGCCGGCGGGGGCTGCGCAGCACCGCGCCCTCCGGGGCGGGCGTCCCGGCCGCCGCGCGCAGGCCCGGGGCGGCCGCGAGCAGCTCCTGGACCACGGCGGCCACCTCGGCGCGGGCCAGCCGCCGGCCGAGGCAGCGGTGCACGCCGGTGCCGAAGGCCAGGTGGCCGGCGGCGGGCCGGTCCGGGAGGAACCGGTCCGGCTCGGGGAACCGCCGCTCGTCGCGGTTGGCCGACCCCAGGTGCACCAGCACCGTCGCGCCCGCGGGCACGGGGGTGCCGCCGATCCGGGCCGGCCGCTCCGCCCGCCGCGAGGTGACCTGCACCGGCGCCTCCCAGCGCAGCGCCTCGTCGACGGCGGCGCCGGCCCGGCCGGGGTCGGCGCGCACCGCCGCCCCCTCCGCGGGGTGGGTGAGCAGGGCGTACAGGCAGGTGGCGATGGCCGGCGCGGCGGTCTCGGTGCCGGCCCAGACGAGCAGCAGCAGCGCGGCCACCGCCTCCTCCTCGGCCGGCGGGGCGCCGTCGACGTCGGCGGTGGCCAGGGCGCCGACCAGCCCCCCGGTGGGCTCGCGCAGCCGCGCGGCGAAGGTCCGGCGCAGCGCCCGGGCGGCCCGGACCGCGCCCCGGGGGTCGGTCAGGAACCCGGCCGCCGCCGAGGCGAGCCCGGCCAGGTCCACCCAGTCCTCCTCGGGCAGGCCGAGCAGCCGGGTGAGCACTCGCGCGGGCACCTGACCGGCCAGCTCCGGCACCAGGTCGACCGGGGCCGCCCCCTCCGGCAGCGCGGCCACCCGCTCGGCGGCGACCGCCCGGACCAGCGCCGCCACCTGCGGGTCGTCGGGCTGCAGCGCGGGGGCCAGCACCCGGCGCAGTGCGCGCCGGGCCCGCGGGGCGGCGGTGAGCACGGACCCGCCGAGCACCGCCCGGTAGCGCTCGTCGACCACGCCCAGGGAGAAGCCGGCCTCGTCGGCCAGGACGGCGGCGGCGTCGTCGTGGCGGTAGACCACCCACGCCGGCGCGCCCGGGCCGAACGCCGCCACCGGCTCGACCGGCGCGCGCGCCCGCTTGGCGGCCAGCGCCGCGGCCCGTCCGGGCCCGTCCGGGACCCCGGGCAGGGCGAGCGGGAACCAGTCGGCCGGAGGCGCGGCGGGAGGCGGCGGGGTGCGGGACGGCGCGGTCACGGGGCTCCTCCCCCGGAGAGGGCGGCCAGCGGCCGGTCGGGGGTGGCCAGGCCGTGCACCAGGACGCCGGCCAGCCGGTCGAGCGCCGCGTCGACCGCGGCGGCGTCCCACAGGCCGGGGTCGAACAGCACCCCGGCGCTGTGCTCGTCCGCGCGCCGCTCCACGGTGAGGTCGAGGTCGACCGGCAGCACCCACGGGTGGGCCTCGTCGCCGGCCCCCGCCGGGAAGGTGGCCAGCACCCGGCCGCGCCGGCCGCCCAGGTCGAGGTCGGGCAGGGCGAAGTACTGCACCAGCGTGGCCGGGCGCCGGCCGCGCAGGAGGGCCACCGCGAGCCGGGGCTCGGCCTCCAGCAGCCGGAGGAACGGCATCGCACGGTGGGCGGTGGCGGCCAGGACGGTCTGCCGCACGGCGGCGACCGCGGCACCCAGCGGGGCGTCGCGGTCCAGCCGCAGCCGCAGGGGCAGCGGCTCGGACAGGAAGCCGACCGCCCGCCGCGCCGGCCCCGTGCGGGTCCCGGTCACCGTGAAGACGCCGGCGTCCAGCCGGCTCCCGGCCTCCCGGCCGTCCTCGAGCAGCCCGCCGAGGGCGGCCAGCAGCACCATCGCCGGGGAGGCCCGGTGCACCGCGGTGAGCCGCAGCAGCGCCGCCGAGGCGGCCGGGTCCAGCGGGCGGGCCAGCAGCCGCGTGGCCCCGCCGGTACGGCCGGGCCCGGTGACCGGCAGCGACGCGCGGCGCAGGCCGGCCAGCTCGGCCCGCCACCAGGCGCGCTCCGCGGCCTCGGTCGCGGGGGCGGCCGGCGGGCGCGCGGCGGCCGCCGCGTAGCCGGGCGGGGGCGGGGGGAGGTCCCGGCCGGTGCCGAGCGCGGCGTAGAGGTCGGCGGTCTCGCGCTGCAGCGCGTCGAGGGCGGCGGCGTCCCCGGCCCAGTGGTGCAGGGCCAGCACGAGCACGCCGCCGGTGCCGCGGGGCAGCCAGACCGCGCGCAGCAGCGGGCCGGCGGCGAGGTCGAAGGGCGCGGTGGCGGCGGCCAGCACCGCGGCGTGCACGTCGGCGTCCGTGGCGTCCACGGGGAGCCGGCCGACCGGCACCGGTACCGGCTCCGGCGGGCGCACGGCGAGCCGGACCCGCCCTCCGTCGGCCCGGGGGACGGTCCGGACGGCGTCGTGCCGCTCGGCGACCGCGGTGAGCGCCGCGGCGAGCAGACCCAGGTCCGGCGGCCGGTCGAAGGCGAAGGCCCGGCGGACGGCGCACCGCGGGTCCAGCACGCTCCCCGGGCGCATCCGCTCGGCCAGGGCGAGCACCCGCTCGGGCCAGGAGGGGGCGCGCTCGACGGTGGTGCTCAGCACGCGCCGTCCCCCAGGCCGGTCCCCGGCACGCCGGCGCCGGGCAGCACCCGCGAGGTCACCACGGCCCGGCCGACCAGCCGTCCGCCCTCGTCGCGGACCTCGACGGTGGTGCGCACGGTCCGCCGCACCGCCTCCAGCACGCCCGCCTCGGCGCGCACCCGCCGGCCGGCCGGTTGGCCCCGGAAGTCGATCTCCGCCCGCGCCGTCACCAGCCCGGAGCGGGTGACGTCCACCGCGCCGCTGGTCGCGGCGGCCACGTTGCCGGCGACGTCGACGAGCGCGGCGAGGGCGCCGCCGTGCAGCGGCCCGGTGGCGGTGCGGGTGCGGTCGGTCAGTGGCAGGTCGACCCGCACCGGGTCCAGGCCGACCAGCTCGATACCCAGGTGGTCGTGCAGCGGCAGCCGCAGCCCGGCCCGCAGCACCTCCAGCGGCACGTCCGCGAGGGAGCCGGCGGCGACCCGTGCGGCGACCGCGGGGTCGCCCGCGACCGGCGGCCGGCGCGGGGCCGCGCTCACCGCGGCAGCTCCGCCCGGGCGAGCTTGCCCTGCGGTCCGCGGGGCAGCGCCTCGAGCTGCACCACCCGGCTGGGGATCTTGTGCGCGCTGATCCGGCCGGCCAGGGCCTGCACCACGTCGGCACGGCCCACCGGCCGGTCGGCGACCACGTAGGCGCACACCTCGGTCCGGCCCGAGGCAAGCGGCACCCCGACGACGGCGCAGTCCGCCAGCCCGAGCGCCTCCCGGCAGGCCTCCTCGACCTCGCGCGGGTCGACGGTGGAGCCGCCGACGGTGAGCTGGTCGTCCAGCCGCCCGCGCAGGACCAGGTGCCCGTCGGCGCGCAGCTCGGCGAGGTCGCCGGTGGCGAACCAGCCGGCGTGGAAGCGTGCGGTGGTCTGCTCGGGTTCGCCGGCGTAGCCGAGCGCCAGCGCCGGGGAGCTGACCAGGAGCTCCCCGGTCCCGGTCTCCCGCGGCGGGCCGCCCGGGTCCCGCACCCGGAGCCGCACCCCGGGCAGCGGCCGGCCCGCCGTCCCGGGGGCAGCGGCCACCGAGCTCACGTGCCCGACCTCGCTGGCGCCGTAGGCGTCGCTGAGCGGCACCCCCACCCGGTCGGCCCACTCCCGGGCCAGCGCGGGGGGCAGGGGCTCGCCGCCGACGACCGCGTGCCGCAGCGCCGGCAGGGCGGCGCCCGAGGCCAGCAGGAGGCGGTAGGCCAGGCCGACGCCGACCGTGACGGTGACCGGGTGCCGCTCGGCGCACCCGCGCAGCCCGGCGGGGGTGAGCGGGACGGGCGGGAGGACCACCCCGGCCCCGCCCAGCAGGCCGGCGAGCAGGCCGGCCCCCAGCCCGTACCCGAGGTGGAGGGGCGCGGTGAGCAGCAGCCGGTCGGCCGGGCCCAGGCCGAGGTCGGCGGCCTGGGCGGCCCGGTTCTCCAGCGTGCCGTCGAGGGGGACGAGCACCACCTTGGGCCGGCCGGTGGACCCGGACGTGGCATAGCCGAGCACGGCCGCGCGGTCCGCGAGCAGCCCGCCGGGGCGGGCCTCACCGGTGAACAGCTCCTCGGCCCGCCGCCGCTCGGGCTCCGGGGCCCGGGGATCGAGCAGCAGCAGCGGCACCCGCCCGGCCAGGGCGGTGAGGACGGCACGGGCCCCGGCCACCGACGTCGGCACCGGCAGCCCCCGGGGCTCGGCGCCCCGGCCGTCCACCCCCGCACGCACCGCGGCCTCGTGCGCCGCCGCGGCCAGGTCGCGGACCTCGGCGTAGGACAGCTCCCCGTCCGGCCCGGTCACCGCGGGGCGCGACGGGTCGGGCGCGGCGGCGGCGGCCAGCGCCGACGGCAGGTCGAAGCGTCCCGGAGGTGGATCCCCCCGGCCCGCCTCCGCGCCGGCGACCAGGGCTCGCAGCCCGGCGAGCGTGGGGTCGGCGTAGAAGCCCTCGAGCGGGACGACGACGCCGGTGCGCTCGGCCACCCGCTCGAGGAGGACCTCGACGAGCAGCGAGGACCCGCCGAGGACGAAGAAGCCCTCGTGCTGGTCGACGTCCCGGGCACCGAGCACGTCCTCGTAGAGCTCCCGGAGGACCGCGCGCCGGCCGGCATCCGGCGCCGGCCGGGATCGGGCGGTCGGCGGGTCCACCGTGCGGCTCCCCCTCCCGGCCGAGATCCTTGTTACTGCGCAAAACTTGCCACCAGGTGTGGCAGAGGTCACTCTGCCACGGGAGGCGGCACACCGCACCGGGCGCGGGAGCACACCCGCCCGACCGGCCGGTACCGGCACCGATCCCGGCGACGGCCGCGCCGGTCCACCGCACGGGGACGACGGACGCACCACCGGCACACGAGGAGGAGCAGTGGGCAAGAAGGGTGAGATCAGCGAACGGGCCGAGCGGGACTTCCGCGCCATCCGCGACATGGGGCTGGCCGCCTGGTGGGGCAGCTCGCTGGCCGGGCTGGGGACGATCCTGCGCGGGGTGGGCGGGGCCATCGACGACCCCGCCGAGCGGGCCCGGGTGGTCGACGCCGCCTGGAAGGCCAGCCGCGGCCTGACCGCGGGTGCGGTCACCGCCTACGTCGTGGGCGTCGGCCTGGTGCGCTTCGAGGGCAAGCCACTCGACGAGAACGGCGTGCCGCGGTGGCTGACGGAGGGCCCGGAGGACACCGGGCGGGCCGTGGTGACCGGCGTCGCGCTCGCCGCCGCGGTGGCGGCCAGGAGCGTCCGCCGCAGGGGCGACAAGATCTACGAGGAGCACGCACCCGAGGGCGGCGGCACGACCCGCCCGCTCAGCCGCGCGGAGAAGGAGCGGGCCGAGCGGCTGGACCGGATCGGGCACGCGCTGCACGTCATCGTGCCGGCGGCGACCGGGTGGCTGATGTTCTCCCACCTCAAGCAGGACATGCAGCAGACCTCGGGTTCGCGCACGTCCCGCTTCCGCCGCTGACCGGCGCACGGGCACCCGGGCCGGTCCTCCCGCTGGTGCCGGGCCGGGTCGTCGTGCACTGGGCGGTCCTCGGCGGCGAGGAACCGCTGCGGGCCGCGGCCGCGGCCGCCCTGGGCCGGGCACCGGACGGGGTCCGGGTCGCCCGCTGCTGCCGCCGCTGCGGCTCGCCCGCGCACGGGCCGCCCCGGGTCGCCGGCGCACCCCGCCTGCAGGTCTCGGTCTCGCACGCGGGCGGGTGGGTCGCGGTCGCCCTCGCGCTGGACTCGCCGCTCGGCGTGGACGCCGAGGACGTCGCGGGCCCGGGCGCCCGGGTCGGGCCCGCCGGCGTGCTCCGGGTGGCCGCCGCCCCCGGGGAGCACGGCTGGGCGGCCGGGCCGGACGACGACGGGACGGGTGCCCTGGTGCGCGCCCTGACCCTGTGGACCCGCAAGGAGGCGGTCCTGAAGGCCACCGGCGGCGCCGGGGTGGTGCGCCCGCGCGCGTTCCGGGTGAGCGCCCCCGGGGCCCCGCCCCGGCTGGTCAGCTGGCCCGGGGACCCCACCCTCCCGCGGCGGCTGCGGCTGCGGGCGCTGTCCGCACCGCCCGGGCACGTGGCCTCGCTCGCGGTCGCCGGACCGGTCGGCGACGTGGTGCAGGTGCTCCCCGGCGGGGCGGCCGACGAGCGGGCGGGACCACAGACGGACGGGCTCGGCCCGGGACGGGAGCAGCACGCATGACCTCCGAGGAGACCGTGTTCTACACCGAGGCCGACGCCGACCCGGCCGCGCTGGAGGGCGCTCGCGTGGCGGTCCTCGGCTACGGCCACCTCGGCCGGTCGATGGCGCTCAACCTCCGGGACAGCGGCCTGGCGGTCACGGTCGGCAACGTCGACGACGGCTACCGGCAGCGGGCCGCCGCGGAGGGGTTCCGCGCGGTCGACCCGGCGGAGGCGGTCGCCGGGGCCGGCGTCGTCTACGTGCTGCTCCCCGACGAGGTGATCCCGGCGGTGCACCGCGCGGCCGTGGCGCCGAGCCTGGCGCCAGGGGCGGCGGTCTGCTTCGGCTCCGGGTACGTGCTGGCCTACGGGCTCGTCGAGGTCCCGGAGGACGTCGACGCCCTGCTGCTGGCCCCGCGGATGCTCGGCGCGGACGTGCGCACCCGCTACCTCGCCGGCGAGGGGTTCCTCAGCTACGTCGGCGTGGAGCAGGACGCCACCGGCAAGGCCGAGAGCCGGCTGCTGGCCCTCGCCGCCGCGGCGGGGTCGCTGCGCCGCGGGGCGCTGCGGCTGTCGGCCGAGCAGGAGGCGACGCTGGACCTGTTCGTCGAGCAGAGCGTCGGCTCCTACCTGGGCAGCACCTTCCAGCTGGCGTTCCGGCTGGGCGTGGAGGCCGGCATCCCGCCCGAGGCGATGGCCTGCGAGCTGTACATGTCCGGCGAGATGTCGCGGGTCATCAGCTCGATGGCCGACCTCGGCTTCTTCGAGTCGGTGCGCTCGCACGGCCTGGTCGCCATGTTCGGCGGCTTCCTGGGCACGATGGGCCAGGACGCCGAGGGCCTGGAGCGGCACTTCCGTGCGGTGCTCGACGACATCCGGTCCGGCGCCTTCGCCCGCAAGCTGCAGGAGGAGGAGGCCGCCGGCTACCCGACCCGGGCGCTCATCGAGGCCTACACCAGCGGGGACGACCCGCTCACCGCTGCCGAGCGGCGGGTCCGGGACCGCACGGGGGAGCCCGGTGAGCCGCGGCCGTAGACCAGCCGGGCCACGGCGAGCCACAGCCGGGGGCCGCCCACCCGCGGGAACCACTGGGCCTCCCGCGGAGGGCGCAACCGGCTGTCGGTCACGCTCTGCGACGCGCAGTAGGCCAGCAACCCCTCCGCGCCGCCCTGCCGCCCGGTGCCCGAGGCGCCGCGGCCGCCGAAGGGCAGGCCCGGCGCGGCGTAGTTGACCAGGCAGTCGTTGACCGCCACCGCACCGACCCGCAGGCGGGCGGCCAGCCGCCGGCCCCGGGCCCGGTCGGCGGTCCACACCGACGCCGACAGGCCGAACGGCGAGTCGTTCGCCAGCCGCACCGCCGCCTCCTCGTCGGGCACCGCGAGCACCGGCAGCACCGGCCCGAAGGTCTCCTCCTGCACCAGCGCGCAGTCCTGCGGGACGCCGGTGAGCAGCGTGGGCTCGACGTACTCGCGGCCCCCGATCCGCACCCGGTGACCACCGCGGCGCAGCACCGCCCCGGCGGCCACCGCGGCGGCGACCTGCCGCTCCACCCGCGCGGCGATGCCCGGCAGCACCACCGGTCCGATGTCGCGCCGGCCCTGCCCGCCCACGGCCAGCCCGTCGACGGCCCGCTCCAGCTCGGCGACGAACGCCTCGTGCACGCCCTCGACCACGTAGACCCGCTCGACCGCCACGCAGGACTGGCCCGCGTTGAAGCAGCTCCCCCAGGCCGCGGCCCGGGCCGCCCGCCGCAGGTCGGCGTCCTCGAGGACGAGCATCGCGTCGGAGCCACCCAGCTCGGCGACCACCGGGGTCAGCCGCCGCGCGGCCAGCTCGGCCACCCGCCGGCCGGTGGCCGCGGACCCGGTCACCGCCACCACGTCGACGTCCGCGGTGACCAGCCGCTCCCCGACGTCGGCACCGCCCTGCACCACCTGCAGCACCCCGGCCGGCAGGCCGGCCTCGGCGGCGAGCCGGGCGACCAGCGCGCCGGAGGCCGGCGTGTGCTCCGAGGGCTTGAGGACGACGCTGCAGCCGGCGGCCAGGGCCGTGGTCACCGGCAGCAGCGCCAGCAGGAAGGGGTAGTTCCACGGCGCCAGGACCGCCGCGACGCCCCGGGCGCGCTGGTGGACCTCGACCCGCTTGGCCAGCAGCGGCCAGGCGACCGTGCGGCGACCGGCGAGGACGGCGGGCGCGTGCCGGGCCAGCCAGTCCAGGTGCGCCGCGGCGTGCAGGACCTCGGCGACGGCGATGTCGGCCGGGTGCCGGCCCGTCTCGGCGGCGACCGCGGCGACCACCTCCTCGCCGCGGTCGAGCAGCACCTGCCGCAGGGCCGCCAGGTGGCGGGCCCGCTCGCCGGCCGGCGTGGCCGACCAGCCGGCGAACGCCGCCCGGGCGGCGGCCACCCCCGTCCCGACGTCCGCTCCCGGCACCGCGCGCCCCCTCCCGGCCGTGATCATGGGGATGTCGCCGGCCGCCGCGGCGTGCCGGCGCGTGTACCCGGGAAGTTGCCCATGATGATCGCGGAGGGGGGCGGGGGGGG
>NZ_JBJGYK010000038.1:0-40454 GCF_054049955.1 Geodermatophilus sp. SYSU D00758 | reverse complement strand
CGTGCAAGGACGGGGCCACCCCCACACGGCCGACACATCCCACAGCAGGACAGCAAGGCGTCGGTCAGGCGGAGAGTCAGACCACCAGGGGTGACCCCGTCCCCTCACATCCTCACTGTCAGGCGGGGTGGCGGCGTCGCGTGCGTGGGCGGGGGCGTCAGGGGACGACGCGGTGCAGGCGCCACCACGTCCGCACGGCGGACGCGAGGGCGAACCGGCTCGGCGCGGCGAGGGGGAGCAGGAACACCGTCCGGCCGGCGAGCCGACCCATGACGGCGCCCCGTCCCTCGAGGCCGGTGGTGAGGACGACGGACACCCCGGCGCTCGGGCTCCACCCCGGCGCCCATGCCGACGCCGATGCAGGCCAGCACGGGACCGAGGTGGACCAGCACCTGGAGCAGCGGTCCCTCGCCGGACAGCGACGGCGGTGCCCGGAGGCGAGTTGCACGCCCCAGCCGTGGGGCCGTTCGAGTATCGCGAGCACCGTCGGCGCGACTCCGCCGGCCCGGGCCGGCGGCCATGGCGGAGGGCGTCAGTCGGGTGAACACCTCGCCGGTCGCGCGGCAAGCCCTACGGTGACCGGTGTGGCCGACCGTGCGCTCCGCCCGTTCCGGATCGAGGTTCCCGAGGCCGATGTGGCGGACCTGCGGCGCCGGCTGGAGGCCACCCGGTGGCCGGAGCCGGCCACCGTCGACGACTGGTCCCAGGGGGTGCCGCTGCGCGCGCTGCAGGACCTCTGCGCGCACTGGGCCACGGGCTACGACTGGCCCGCCCGCGTCGGGCTGCTCGGCGCTCACCCGCAGTTCCTCACCGAGGTCGACGGCCTGCCCGTCCACCTGCTGCACGTCCGGTCGCCGCACGAGGATGCGCTCCCCCTGGTGCTCACGCACGGCTGGCCGGGGTCGGTGTTCGAGTTCCTCGACGTCCTCGGCCCGCTGACCGAGCCCGAGGACCCGGCCGACGCCTTCCACCTCGTCGTCCCCTCGCTGCCCGGGTTCGGGTGGAGCGGCAAGCCGTCCGCTCCCGGCTGGGGCCTGGCCCGGACCGCCGACGCGTGGGCCGAGGTGATGGCCCGCCTGGGGTACGGGCGGTTCGGGGCGCAGGGCGGCGACATCGGCGCCCTGGTCGCGGCCAACCTCGGCGCCCGGCACCCGGACCGCGTGGTGGGCCTGCACGTGAACATGGCGGTCAACCCGGCACCGGCGGGCCTGGCCGACCCGGACCCGCGCGAGCAGCGGGCGCTGGACCGCGAGCGGCACTACCGGACCGTGGACTCCGCCTACAACCAGCAGCAGCGGACCCGTCCGCAGACCCTCGGCTACGGGCTGACCGACTCCCCCGCCGGCCAGTGCGCGTGGGTGCTGGAGAAGTTCTGGTCGTGGACCGACAGCGACGGGGACCCCGTCGGGCTGCTCGGGCCGGACCGCATCCTCGACCACGTCTCCACGTACTGGTTCACCCGGTCGGCGACGTCCTCCGCTCGCATGTACTGGGAGATGGCCCGCGACCCGGCCGCCCGGCTCCCGACGGTCGCCGTCCCGGCGGGGGTGTCGCTGTTCCCCGCGGACATCTACCAGCCCACCCGCGCGTGGGCCGCCGCCCAGTACACCGACCTGCGCCTGTGGCGGGAGCACGACCGGGGTGGGCACTTCGCCGCGATGGAGCAGCCCGGGCTGCTCGTGGCCGACGTCCGGGAGCTCTTCCGGCCGCTGCGCTGAGCGGCGGCAACCCCGTCACACGGCTGGTCCACGGTCCCGGCACCCGAGCCCCGGAGGCCACCGCGGGTCACCACCGACCACGTGCTCGAGGGGCGCGAGGGCGTCCTCACGCCACGGAGCGGGTGCTCCTCGGCCGCGCCGGGGAGGAGCCCGGGCGGTGGACCGGCACGACAGGGGTGGTGCGGGCCGGTCGGCCGCTGCTGCACACCACGGCCGACCCGGGCCGGGGAGCGCCGGCCTGGTCGCCCCCGATGACCCCGCGCGGCTACGCGTCCACGGTGCAGCTGGGGCAGGCTGCGGGGGTGCTGACCGCCGACGACGCCGTCCGCCTGCCGCTGCCCGGCGGCTGGGTGGCCCCCGCCTGGGGCGACCGCCTGCACCACGTCACCGCCACGCTCGCCCGGCTCGGCCCCGGTCCGGGCGAGGAGGCCGCGTGACCCTCGTCGTCCGCGCCCGGCGCGTGGTCACGCCCGAGGGGGAGCGGCCGGCCGCCGTGCACACCGCCGGCGGCCGGATCACGGCGGTCACCGCCTTCGACGACGCGCCGCCCGGAGCGGTCTCCCTGCCCGACGACGAGGTGCTGCTGCCCGGTCTCGTGGACAGCCACGTGCACGTCAACGAGCCGGGCCGCACCGAGTGGGAGGGCTTCGCCTCCGCGACCCGGGCCGCCGCGGCCGGGGGCGTCACCACGATCGTCGACATGCCGCTGAACTCCGTCCCGCCGACCACCACCGTCGAGGCGTTGCACCTGAAACGGCAGGCCGCCGAGGGTCAGGTGGCCGTCGACGTCGCCTTCTGGGGCGGCGCGGTGCCCGGCAACGCGGACCAGGTGCGGCCGCTGCACGAGGCCGGGGTGGTCGGCGTCAAGTGCTTCCTGCTCGACTCCGGCGTCCCGGAGTTCCCCCCGCTGGACGACGCCGGCCTGCGCGCCGCGCTGGCCGAGGTGGCCGCCGTCGACGGGCTGCTCGTCGCCCACTGCGAGGACGACCGGGTCGTCGCCGCCGCGCCGGCACCCGCGGGCACCAGCTACGCGGCCTTCCTCGCCTCCCGCCCCCCGGCGGCGGAGGAGACCGCGATCGGCCGGCTGGTGGCCGCGGCCCGGGAGACGGGGGCGCGGGTGCACGTCGTCCACCTGGCCGACGCCGACGCCCTGCCGCTGCTGCGCCGGGCCCGGGCCGAGGGCGTGCGGGTCAGCGCCGAGACCTGCCCGCACTACCTGACCTTCGCCGCCGAGGAGGTGCCCGACGGCGCGACGTCGTTCAAGTGCTGCCCGCCCATCCGGGAGTCCGCGCACCGGGAGGCGCTGTGGGCGGCGCTGGCCGACGGCGACGTCGAGCTGGTGGTCAGCGACCACTCGCCGTGCACCCCGGAGCTCAAGCGGCTCGACGTCGGCGACTTCGGGCTGGCCTGGGGCGGCATCGCCTCGCTGCAGGTCGCGCTCCCGGTGGTGTGGACCGGGGCGCGGGCGCGCGGGCTGACGCTCGGGCACCTGGCCCGCTGGATGGCCGAGGCCCCGGCCCGGCTGGCCGGGCTGCCGGGCAAGGGGGCGATCGCCGCGGGCCGGGACGCCGACCTGGTGGCCTTCGCGCCCGAGGAGCGGTGGACGGTCACGGCCCTGCTGCACCGCAACCCGGTCACGCCCTACGCCGGGCGCCGGGTGACCGGGGCGGTCCGCCGCACCTGGCTGCGCGGCGAGCCGGCGGGCGGGGCACCTCGCGGCCGGCTGCTCAGCCGGGGGGTGCCCTGAGCCCTGGCTGCGCTGCCCGCCCTCCTCGCGGGCGGCCTGGTCCACGGTGCTCGCCACGGCCCCCCTGCGGGGTCCCACCGCGAGCTCCGGCGGCCCCGTCCGGAGGCCCCCGAGCCTCCACGTCCCGTGCCAGAGTGACTCCCCCCGCACCGAGGAGCCCGATGACCGACCCCGCCCGGCCGGCCGACCCCACCCGGCTGCCCGATCTCGCCTCCCGCGCCCTGGGCGGTGCCGTCGTCGCCGCCGACGACGAGTTCTTCGCCGCCAAGGAGAACCTGCTGCTGCCGCACCCGGCGCAGGCCCGCAGCGACTTCGGGCACCGCGGCAAGGAGTACGACGGCTGGGAGACCCGCCGCCGCCGGTCGCCCGGCAGCGACCGGGCGGTGGTGCGGCTGGGCGCCCCGGGCGTCGTGGCCGCCGTGGTGGTCGACACCGCGCACTTCACCGGCAACTACCCGCCCCGGGCGTCGGTGGAGGGCGCCGCGGTCGAGGGCCACCCGGCGCCGGCCGAGCTCCAGCGCGCCGACTGGCGGCCGCTGGTGCCGCTGTCGGACCTCGCCGGCGACACCGCGAACGTCTTCGCCGTCGAGCCGGACCGGCGGGTCACCCACGTCCGGCTGACCATCCACCCCGACGGCGGGGTGGCCCGGCTGCGGGTGCACGGCACGCCGCTGCCCGACCCGCGCCTGCTGGACGCCGGGCCCCTCGACCTCGCGGCGACCGAGAACGGCGGCCTGGTCACCGGGGTCAGCGACGAGTTCTACGGCCGGCCGCAGCAGCTGCTCGCCCCCGGCCCGGCCCGCTCGATGGGGGAGGGCTGGGAGACCCGGCGGCGCCGCGACGACGGCAACGACTGGGTGGAGCTGGCCCTGGCCTGCGAGGGCGTGGTGACCCTCGCCGAGCTCGACACCTCGTGGTTCCTGGGCAACGCGCCGGCCTCGGCGGCGCTGACCGGGACCGGCCCGGACGGCGACGTCGTCGTCCTGCCCCGGACGCGGCTGCAGCCCGACACCCGCCACCGCCTCGTGCCGGCCGGCGGGCCCGCGGTGCACCGGGTGCGGCTCGACGTCTTCCCCGACGGCGGGATGGCCCGGCTGCGGCTGTGGGGCCGGCCCACCGCGGCCGGCCGGGCGGCGCTGGGCCGGCGCTGGTTCGACGCGCTGCCCGACGTCCCGGCCATCGAGGTGCTGCAGGCCGCGGGCGTGCCGGCCGCCGAGGCCGGGCGGCTCGTCGGGTCCCGGCCGCTGGGGGACGACCTGCCGCCCGCGGTGGCACGCCTGGTCCTCGGCGGCTGACGGCAGCCGGCCGGTGTCCCCCACCCGAACCCTCCCCACCGCGAGATCAGGAGGCCCCCGTGTCCCTCGCCGTCCGCCGTCCCGGCCCGCCGGCCGCCGTCCTCCTGCTCTGCCTCGCCCTGGCCGGCTGCGGGTCCGGCATCGAGCAGGCCGAGCTGGAGGACCTGGTCTCCCGCACGCTGGAGAGCGAGTTCGACGCCGTGGCCGAGGTCTCCTGCCCCGACGGCGGCCTGGAGGCCGAGGTCGACGCCACGACCGAGTGCACCGCCGTCGACCCGGGGACCGGCGAGGAGCGGACCCTGCGGGTCCGGGTCGCCTCGGTCGACGAGGACACCGCGGAGTTCGAGATCGTGCCCGTGGAGTGACCGCAGGGGGAGCGGTGCGGGCGCGGCCCGGCAGGATGCCCGCCATGGAGACCGCCGACCTGCTCGTGCACGACGCCGAGCTGCTGGCCACCGTGGACGCCGGCCGCCGGGAGCTCGCCGGCGGCTGGGTGGCGGTCACCGGCGGGGTGGTGACCGGCGTGGGCGGGCCCGGGCACCCCCCGCCGGCGGCCGCCCGCCGGGTCGACGCCCGCGGCTGCCTGGTCACCCCGGGGCTGGTGAACACCCACCACCACCTGTACCAGAACCTCACCCGGGCCTACGCGCCCGCGCTGACCGGCGGGCTGTTCGACTGGCTGGTCACCCTGTACCCGCTGTGGGCCCGGCTGGACGAGGAGGCGGCGCACGTCAGCGCGTGGGTCGGCCTCGCCGAGCTGGCGCTGTCGGGGTGCACCACCTCCACCGACCACCTCTACGTGCACCCGCGCGGCGCCGGCGACCTCATCGCCGCCGAGGTGGCCGCGGCGCGCGACCTGGGGGTGCGCTTCCACCCCACCCGCGGCTCGATGTCGCTGTCGGTCGAGGACGGCGGGCTGCCGCCGGCCTCCGTCGTCCAGGACGACGACGAGATCCTGGCCGAGTCCCAGCGGCTGGTGGCGGCGCACCACGACCCCTCGCCGCACGCCCTCACCCGCGTCGCGCTGGCCCCCTGCTCGCCGTTCAGCGTCTCCCCGGCGCTGATGACCCGGACCGCCGAGCTGGCCGAGGCCCTCGACGTCCGGCTGCACACCCACCTCGCCGAGACCCGCGACGAGGACGCCTTCTGCCTGGCCACCTTCGGCCGCCGCCCGGTCGACCACCTGGCCGACGTCGGCTGGCTGGGCGAGCGGGTGTGGCTGGCCCACGCGGTGTGGCCCTCCCCCGACGAGGTGGACCGGCTGGGGGCGGCGCGGGTGGGGGTGGCGCACTGCCCGTCGTCCAACATGGTGCTGGGCAGCGGGCTGGCGCCGGTCGCCGAGCTGCGGGCGGCGGGCGCGCCGGTCGGGCTGGGGGTGGACGGGTCGTCGTCCGCGGACGCGGCGTCGCTGTGGCTGGAGGCCCGGACCGCGATGCTGCAGGGCAAGCTCCGGCACGGCGCGGCCGCGATGTCGGCCCGGGACGCCCTGGAGATGGCCACCCGCGGCGGTGCGGCCTGCCTGGGCCGCACCGGCGAGATCGGCGAGCTGTCGGTCGGCGCGTGCGGGGACCTCGTCGTCTGGCCGCTGGACGGGGTCCGGTTCGCCGGCGCGCTGTCGGACCCGGTCGAGGCGTGGCTGCGCTGCGGGCCGGTCGCCGCGCGGCACACGGTGGTCGCCGGGCGGTTCGTGGTGGAGGACGGCGTCCCCGTGCACCCGGGGCTGGCCGAGCAGCTCGCCGTCCACCGCCGGGTGGCGGCGGGGATCCAGGCCGCCCTCTGACCCCGGGGGACGCGGGAGACGAACCTCTGCCCCCGTCGGGGGCCGCCCGCCGGGGGTGGAGGCTCCCTATGCCCGGGGCAGGGCCGCGGCCAGGGCCTCCAGGTCGTCGACCGTGGCGTCCAGGTGCGGGGAGACCCGCAGCACCGGGCCGGTCATCTCACCCGGTGCCCGCTCGCGGCCGATGGCGGTGGTGACGATGCCCTGCTCGGTGAGCAGCCGGGCCCGGGTGGTGACGACGTCCACCCCCTCCGGCGGGCGCAGCGTCGTGGTCGCCGTCGGCTCGTCCACCGGCTCGACCGCCCGCCAGCCCGTGACGCCCTCGAGCACCTCCCGCGTGGCCCGGCCCAGGCCCGCCAGCCGCGCGCGGACCCGCTCCGGACCGGCCGCCAGGTGCTCCCCGACGGCCAGCACCAGCCCGACGCGCCCGGCGACGTGCGCCTCCCCGGACTCGAACGCGCGCAGCGGCGGCAGGTCCGCCGCGCCGGCCAGCACCGGCACCAGCTCCCCGGCGACCGTCGGCCGCACGCACAGCACCCCCACGCCGCGCGGGCCGGCCAGCCACTTGCGGGAGGTCGAGTAGACGACGTCGGCGCCCACGTCGGTGTCCACGTGCCCCAGCGACTGCGCCGCGTCGAGGACCAGCGGGACGCCTGCGGCCCGGCACAGCGCGGCCACCTCCGCGGCCGGCTGCACGAGGCCGCGGTGGCTGCCGATGTGGGTCAGGTGCACCACCCGGGGCGGGTCGGCGGCCAGCAGCCGGGCCAGCCCGTCGAGGTCCACCCGGCCGAGCCCGTCGACCGGCAGGGGGCGCGGCGCGAGCCCGGCGGCCCGCAGCAGGGCGGTGTTGGGCGCGTACTCACCCGGCAGGCAGGCCACCGCGGCCCCCGGCGGCAGCCGCCAGCCGGTGAGCAGCGCGGCCAGGGCGGCCTGCGCGGACTCGACGAAGACCACGTCGGCGGCGGCCATCCCGACCAGCCCGCCGAGCACCGACCGGCCCTGCTGGAGCAGGTGCTCGGCGGTGGCCTCGGCGACGTAGCCGCCGAGCTCGGCCTCGTGCCGGGCGTGGTGCGCCACCGCCTCCAGCACCCGGTGGCTCTGCCGGCTGCAGGCGGCGCTGTCGAGGTGCCGGCCGGCCGGCCGCGGGCGGGCCGAGCGCCAGGCGGCGCCGAGGTCGTCGTGGGCCGGGTCCACCACCGGGCCGGTCGGGGCGTGCGTCACCGGGCCTCAGGACTCGAGCACGCCACGGGCGACGGAGTCGCCGGAGTGCGACGGGTCGCCGTCCAGCGGCTCGACGGAGACGTCGACCACCGGGTACTCGCCGATGTCGATGCCGGCGGGCAGGGTGAGGCTGGCCTCGTCCCCGCCCTGGACGACGCCGACCGGGACCAGCCGGGACACCGCCTCGTCGAGCAGCCACACCTCGTAGTAGCCGTCCGGGACGTCCGCCGCGTCGAGCTGCAGCTCCAGGACCCGGCTGCCGTCCTCCCGCTCGACGACGGTGGCCTCGCCGGTGGCGCCGCGGTCGTCGAGCGGCGCGAGCGCGGCGGCGGCCACCTCCAGGCCCTCGTCCCCGTCGGCGGTGCCGAGCACGACCGCGGCGGCCCCGACCCCGATGCCGACCACCAGCGCGGCCGCGGTCGCCAGCAGGAGGCGGGAGAAGCTCGGCCGCACCACGGACCCGCCGGACGACGGCGACCGCGGGCCGGGCGGCGGGGGAGCCGGTGCCGGCCGGGGCCCGGGACCCGCGGGCGGCGGCGCGTCGTCCCGGGCCGCGGCGCGGTGGGCTGCGGCGTGGGCCGCTGCGACATGGGGCGCTGCGGCGTGGGGCCCTGCGGCGCCCGCGGCCACGAGCTCGGGCCGGGGCGCCACCGAGACGCCGGTGGCCCCGGCGATCGCGGCCCAGACGGCCGGCGGCGGCGCGACCGACCCCTGCGGTGCCGCCAGCTCGGGGACGGCGAGGGCGTCGACCCCCCGCTGCAGGGAGGCCACCTCCGCCCGGCACCGGTCGCACCCGGCGAGGTGGGCCGCATCGCCCTCCGGCAGCGGCTCGCGGAGCGCGGCCAGCGCCAGCTGCTCAGGCGTGCAGTGCGGCACCGTCCACCTCCAACCGCGTCCGCAGGCGCTCCAGTGTGCGCCTGATGTGGCTCTTGACCGTCCCCAGGGGCAGACCCGTGCGGTCGGCGATCTGCGCGTGGGTCAGGTCCTCGAAGAAGGCCAGCTCGATGATGCCCCGCTGGGGCTGGCCGATCTGCTCCAGCTCGCCGAGCAGCAGCACGCGGTCGGCCACGGTGCTGTCGACGGTCGCCGCGGCCGGCCCGGTGGCGGCTTGCGCCTCGGCCAGCGCGGCCTCGGTGGCGCGGCGCTGCCGGTCGCGGCGGGCCCACGTGTCGGCGATCTTGTGGCGGCAGATGCCCACCAGCCAGGCGGGCAGGGGGGCCTGGTCCGGGCGGAAGCCGGCGCGGCCGGTCCAGGCGGAGACGAAGACCTGCTGGGTGACGTCCTCGGCGTCCGGGCCCGGACCGAAGGCGCGCACGGCCATGCCGTGGACCTGCCCGGCGAAGCGCTCGTACGCCCAGGCGAGGGCCTGCTCGTCCCCCGCGGCGAAGCGGCGGCCGATCTCGGCGTCGTCCGGCCAGGGCGAGCCGGGCGGCAGGCCGTCGTCCGGGGTCACGCCCGCGACCCTAACGCGACGGCCGTCCCGCTCGAGGAGCTCGGTCACGGCAGGGGCTCCGCGACGACCACGACGTTGTCCCGGTAGCTGCCGTGCTCCAGCAGGAACGGCCCGCCGCAGGTGATCAGCACCAGCCGTGGTGGGCCCTCCCGGGCGAAGAGCTGTGCCAGGGGCAGCTCCTGCTTGTGCAGGACCTCCCGGGACACCACCCGCCAGCGGGTCGCCGTCCCGGCGGTGTCGGTCACCTCGACCTCCGTGCCGACCGCGGCGCCGCGCAGGGGGGCGAGCTCGCCGAGCCCCTGCTCGGCGTCGTCGACGTGCCCGGCGAGGACCGCCGAGCCCGCGCCCCCCGGCTCCGGGCCGAAGCGGTACCACCCGACCCGGGAGACGTCCTCGGGCAGCTGCATCTGGCCGTCGGCGGCGACGCCGACGGGGTCGACCGGCGCGTCGACGCCGAGCGCGGGCACCACCAGGCGGGCCGGGGCGGGGGCGTCCGCGGGAACGGTGGGCGCGGCGTCCCGGACCGGCACCGGCGGTAGGTCGGCCGGCCCCGGCGCCGCCGGGGGCGGTGCCGGGGCCGGCGCTGCGGGGAGGACCTGCTCCACCGGCGCGCCCGCCGCCGCCGGCTCCCGGGTCAGCTGCCAGGCCGTCGGCACCCCGACGGCCACGGCCAGGCCCAGGACCGCACCGGCGGCGGCGGGTCGCATGGTGGTCCTCCCTCGCGGACGGGTCAGCGGCGGGCGGTCGCCATCCGGCCGGCGGCGATCCCGGCGGCGGCGAGGCCGGCGAGCGACAGCGCGACCAGCGGCGCCGGCATGCCGTCGTCCTCGGCGGCCAGGCCCGCCGAGCCGCCGGGGACGCCGGACGGCGCGGACTGGCTGCCGCTGATCGACTGGACGGCCAGCTCGTACCCGGCGTCCTGCGAGCCCCACGCGTAGACGATCGTGGTGCCGCCCTCCGCCAGCTCGAGGTCGGCCGGGCCGATCACCGGGTCGGTCCCGCCGTCGGGCACGACCGAGGCGCTGATCGTGCCGGCGGGCACGGTGAGGGTCGCCTCGTCCGGGTTGCTGAGGTTGTCGACGACGACCTGGTCACCGGCGAGGACGTCGACCGCCGGGGCCGCCGCGACGTGCCGCACGGTGACCCGCGCCTGACCCGCCTCCACCGCCGAGGTGTCGTTGACGAACGGCGTGAGGGCCGGGTTGCCGCCGGCGTCGAGGTGCGCGGCGACGGTGGCGTTGGCCCCCGCGGGCACCGACACGCCGCTGGCCGACAGGAGCGGGTCGCCCGAGTCGTCGGCCGCGTCGGCGGGATAGAGCGCCAGGTCGTAGGTGCCGCCGGGCACCTCGAGCGGGCCGGCGAGGGTGCCGGGCTCGAAGTCGTCGATCAGCCGCTCGCCGTTGGCGTACACGTCGACCGGGGTGTCCGGGACACCGTGCAGGACCGACACCGTCGCGGTGTGGTTGTCGGCCAGCGCGGGCGCCGCGCCGAGGCAGAGGAGCGCGCCGGTGGCGCCGGTGGCGAGGACGACGGTGGTGCGGGTCCGGGTCATGGGGTGGCGTTCCTTCCGTGGTGTCTGACTGCTCTGTCACCACGTCCTTCCGGCGTCCCCGCTGGTCCGGATGCAGCCCGGCGTGGAATTCCTGGCGGGCCATCCTGTCGCGCCCCGCCGGCGCGCACCTCCCGCGCTGCAACCCTCGTCGGGTCCTACGTCTCTGGGTGCTATGGCACTCAGAGACGTAGGACCCGAGGCCCGTGGTGCACCCGGTAGGGGCGGGCCCCGCGGTACGGCCCCGTCCCGGGCCCGCCCCGGTCGGGCGAGCGGTGAGGCGGGGTCCTCCGTGAGGCGGGGTCCTCCGTCAGGCGGGCACGGAGAGGGAGACCGCGAAGTCGCCGTCGGGGTCGGTCCACCAGGCCACCGTCCGCAGCCCGGCCGCGGCGAGCTCCGCCTCGACCCGCTCCCGGCGGAACTTCGCCGACACCTCGGTGCGCATCTCCTCCCCGGCGGCGAAGGGGACGTCGAGGTCGAGGTCGGCCACCCGCACCACCTGGTCCACGCGGGAGCGCAGCCGCATCTCGATCCACTCCTCCGCCGGGTCCCACAGCGCCACGTGCTCGAAGGCCGCCGGGTCGAAGCCGGCGTGCAGCCCCCGGTTGAGCACCGCCAGCACGTTGCGGTTGAAGGCCGCGGTCACCCCCGCCGCGTCGTCGTAGGCGCGCACCAGGCGGCCGGCGTCCTTGACCAGGTCGGTGCCGAGCAGGAACGAGTCGCCGGGGGACAGCGTGCCGGCCAGCTCGGCGAGGAACGCCGCCCGGGGGCCGGGCTCGAGGTTGCCGATCGTCGACCCGAGGAAGGCCACCAGCCGGCGCCCCTCGCGTGGCAGCTCGCCGAGGTGCCGGGTGAAGTCGCCGACCACCGCCCGCACCTCGACGCCGGGGTACTCGCGGGTCAGGGCCTCGCCCGCGGCCTGCAGCACCGACGGGTCGACGTCGCACGGCACGAACCGCCGCAGCGTGCCCGCGTCGCGCAGCGCGGTGAGCAGCAGGCGGGTCTTCTCCGACGTCCCGCTGCCGAGCTCGACGAGCACGTCGGCCCCGGAGAGGGCGGCGATCTCGCCGGCGCGCGCCTCCAGCACCGCGCGCTCGGCCCGCGTCGGGTAGTACTCGGGCAGCCGGGTGATCTCGTCGAACAGCTCGCTGCCGCGCTCGTCGTAGAACCACCGCGGCGGCAGCGACTTCGGCGTGGCGGTCAGCCCGGCGAGCGCCTCCGCGCGCAGCGCCGCGGCCGCGTCACCGGGGGCGAGGTGGGAGGTCAGCGAGATCGTCACGGGGCTCCTCGGGTCGGGGGGTGCAGGGGGCCTCAGGAGGTCAGGGGGCTCAGGAGGTCAGGCGGCTCACGGGGTCAGCGCGGTCACGGTCAGCCCGTCGGGGGTGACCTCGACCAGCGACCGGTCGGGGAGGTCGGTCCACGCCGGGTCGTCGTCCCACGGCTCGCTGGCCAGGGCCGTCCCCTCGGGCGTGACCAGGGCCGAGAGCGTGTCCCCCCACGTGGTGGCCAGCAGCCGGGTGCCGTCGGCGGCCAGCAGGTTGAGCCGGGCCGCGGGGTCGGCGGCGGCCACCTCCCGCACCGTCGTCCCCAGGGCGTCGAGGCCGCGCGCGAAGACGAGCGCGGCCAGCAGGGCGCTGTCCACCGTCGACTCCACGTCCCGCACCGGCGGGAGGGCGCCGCGGTCGACCCGGCCGTTGTGCGACAGCAGCCACCGGCCGTCGGTGAACGGCGCCGCCGCGCTCTCCTCCAGCGGCATGCCGACCGTCGCCGAGCGGACGGCGGCGACCACGCAGCCCGAGGACAGCACGGGCGCGACCGAGGCGAACGACGGCTCGGCCCACAGCGGCCGCGGTGAGCGCCAGCGGGCCGGCTCCGCGCGGCCCGGGGTGAAGAAGCCGACGCCCCAGCCGTCGGCGTTCACCGTGCCGTGGCGCTGCCGTCGCGGCGCCCAGGACTGCACCAGCAGCGAGGACGGCGGGTCGAGCACCAGCGACGCCAGCGTCCGGGGCCGGCCCAGCCAGCCGAGGTGGCGGCACACGGCTCAGGCGCCCGGCTCGTCGACCGACCAGGCCAGCCGGAACCCGGCGAAGACCTGCCGGCGGTACGGGTGGTCCCAGTTGCGGAAGCTCGGCCGCAGGATCGAGGGCCCCACCACCCAGGAGCCGCCGCGCAGCACCCGGTGGTCGCCGCCGAAGAACGGCGCGGAGTAGTCGGCGTAGAGCATCGGGACGAACCCGGGCCAGGGCTCGAAGGGCGACGACGTCCACTCCCACACGTCGCCCATCAGCTGCTCGGCGCCGCACGGGGAGGCGCCGGCCGGGTAGGCGCCCACCGGCGCCGGGCGCAGCGCCGCGCCCCCCAGGTTGGCCAGCGCCGGCGTCGGCTCGGAGTCGCCCCACGGGAACCGCCGGCGGCGGCCGGTGGCCGGGTCCCAGACGGCGGCCTTCTCCCACTCCACCTCGGTGGGCAGCCGCGCACCGGCGGGGACGGCGCCGGTGCCGCCGGCCCAGGCCGCGTACGCCTCGGCCTCGAAGGCGGTGACGTGCTGGACCGGTTCGTCCGGGGGGAGCTCCTCGACGACGCCGAACCGGGTGCGGGTGCCGTCGGTGCCCCAGAACTGCGGCCGCTCCAGCCCGGCCTCGACCCGGTGCGCCCAGCCCCGCGGCGACCACCACCGCCGCTGGTCGTACCCGCCGTCGGCCACGAAGGCGGCGTACTCGGCATTGGTGACCGGCACCCGGCCGATCCGGAAGGCCGGCACGTGCACGCGGTGGGCGGGTCGCTCGTTGTCCAGCGAGAACGGCTCGTCGGCGGCGTCCACGCCCAGCAGGAACTCGCCGCCCGGCACGGTCACCGCGGTGCCGGCCACGCCCGGGCGGCCCGGGGGCAGCGGGCCGCCGGCGCCCAGCAGCGGCGGGCCGGCGCGGACGCCGAGCGCCTGCAGCATCGTCTCGTCGTGCTGCTGCTCGTGGCTGACCACCATCGCGAAGGGGAAGGGGTCGCCGTCGTCGTCCCGGCCGAGGCGCTCGAGCCGGTCGAGCACCCGGCCGCGCACCTCGGCGCAGAAGGCGCGCGCCTCCACCGGCGGCAGCAGCGGCAGCCGGGCGCGCCCCGCCCGCGGGTGGGTGAACGCGTCGTAGAGGGCTTCCACGTCCGGTGGCAGCAGCCCCCGGCAGGCCGCGTTCCCGCCCCGCAGCAGCCAGAGGTCCTCCTGCTGGCCGACGTGCGCGAGGTCCCAGACCAGCGGGGACAGCAGCGGGGTGTGCTGGCGGAGCAGCTCGGGTTCGTCGTGGTCGGTGAGCAGCAGGGTGCGCGCCCGGGCGGCGGCCAGCTCCCGGGCCAGGTGCTCCTGCGGCGTCATCGGTCGTCCTCCGGGGTGCGGGCGGCGGTCAGCAGGGCGGCGACCGGCCCGCCGGCGCGCGCGGCGGCGCGCAGCTCGTCGCCGGGGCAGGAGCCGCGGTCCACGGACTCGGCCAGCGCGGTGAGCTCGGGGCGCAGGGCGGCGGGGACGGCGTCCAGCGCGGCGGCCAGGCAGGCCCGGGCCGCGGCGTGCAGCGCGGGGTCGCCCAGCCCGCGGCGGGCCGCGCGGTCCCAGGCACCGGCGACCGGTGCGCTTGCCTCGGCGGCCCGCCCGGCCGCGACCGGGTCGTCGAGCAGGACGGTGGTGAGCGCGGCCAGGGCGGGCCACCAGGGCTCCGGCGCGGCGTCCAGGTAGCGGATCTCCAGGAAGCCGCGCGGCCGCACCGGCGGGAAGAGCGTGGTCAGGTGGTAGTCGAGGTCGGCGAGGGTGGGCCGGCGCCCGCCGAGCGGCACCGCCCCGGTCACCCAGTCGAGGAAGCGCACGCGGGACCGGACCGCGTCCGCCCGCCCGGAGGGCGTGTCGCGCACCAGCATCACCGGCGCGGTCAGTGCGTACTCCGCCCACTCCGACGCCGGGTCCGCGCCGCCGAGCAACGGGCCGCAGCGGGCCTGGTCGAGGTCGCCCCACACCCGCTGCCGGGTCGAGACCCAGCCGGTCGCGCGGCCGGACGACAGCGGGGAGCAGGCCGACACCGCGACCAGCACCGGGCCCAGCTGGTGGGCCAGCGACACCCGCTCGCTCCACCCGCCGCACGGCCCGGCCTCCAGGTTGACCTGCAGGGAGGCGGTCGAGGTCATCATCGCCGTGCCCGCCGCGGCGCAGCCCACCGCGGCGAAGTGCTCCTCCATCGCGGCGTACCGCGGCGCCGGGTTGACCCGGGCCGGCGGCCGCAGCGGGTCCGCGCCGCAGGGGGCCGGCGCCAGCCGATCGGCGGCCAGCGCGCCGGCGAGCACGTCGCGGTCGCGGCGCAGCGCGGCGACCGCCGCTGCCACGTCGGGCAGCGGGGGACCGGAGAGCTCCACCTGCCCCCCGGGCTCCAGGGTGACCCGGCTGCCGCCCGGCAGCGGCGGCAGCGCGGCGACCGCGCGGGCCACCCGGGCCCACGGCACCCGCGCCGCCGGGGCGTCCCGGTCCACCAGGTGCGCCTCGAGCTCCAGCCCCACCGCGCCGACCGGCCCGGGGCGCAGCGCGGCCGCGATGCAGTGGGCGACGGCCTCGTCCCGGCCCAGTTCGGCCGCGCGTTCCTCGATCACCGGGGCCACGGGCCCCACCCCCTCCAGGTCCGGACCGGTCGACGTCGACCGCGGGTCGGTGCGGGGGCGGCCCGATCGTGCCGGCCGTCCTCGCTCCCATCGTGCCCGCACCTGCCGACAGGACGCATCCGTCCGGAACGGCGGTCACCGGCCCGGCGCGCCAGGATTCCCGGGTGGACACTCCTCCCGACCCCGATCGAGCCGCCGGGCGAGACGCCGATCGCGACCGCGACGCCGAGGGCCGTGCCCGCAACGCCCGGCCGCGCGACGCGCTGGGCCGGCCGCTGCCGCACGGCACCCCGGGGGTCGAGCGCGCGCCCGAGGGGGTCCTCCGGACGCCGGCGGTCGCGCTCGCCGAGGCGCAGCGGCTGCTCGACGCCGGCCGCCCGTTCCACGCGCACGAGGTGCTGGAGGACGCGTGGAAGACCGCGCCCGAGGCCGAGCGGCAGCTCTGGCGGGGCCTGGCGCAGCTGGCCGTCGGGCTCACCCACGCCGCGCGCGGCAACGCCCGGGGGGCCGCCACGCTGCTCGACCGCGGGGCCGGCAACGTCGCCGGGTACGCCGCCGACCCGCCGCACGGCATCGACGTCCCCGGGTTGGTCGCCTGGGCCCGGGAAGCCGCGGCGGAGGCGGCCGAGGGCCGGCTCCCGCGTGCAGCCCCGCCGCGGCTGGGTACCGGAGGGCGATGAGCCAGCCAGCCGCGAGCGACGGCACGGGACGGACGGACGGCCTGCGGGCGGGCGCGGTGGTGGCGGCCGCGGTCGCGCAGGTCGTGGGCAGCCCCCTGGGCACGGCGCTGGCCGGGCGCAGCGTCGGCGAGGTCAGCGACGCGACCCGCTCGCTGATCACGCCGGCCGGCTACGCCTTTGCCATCTGGGGTGTCGTCTTCGCCGGGGCCCTGGCGTGGGCCGTCTGGCAGGCCCTCCCCGGCCAGCGCATCCGGGAGGTGCACCGGGCCACCGGGTGGCCGCTGGCCGCCGCCTTCGCCGGGAACGCCCTGTGGGAGGTGCTCTTCCCCCTGGTGGGCGAGCGCTGGCCGGTGCTGCCCGCGGTGCTGCTGGCCGCCATCGTGCTGGCCGCCGCCACCGCCTGGGCCCGCCTGCAGCGGCTGCCCACCTCGGGCGCGGCCCGGGTGCTGCCGTCGGCGGTGACCGGCCTGCTGCTGGGGTGGGTGTCGCTGGCGATGACCGTCCAGGTGGCCAGCGCCGGCGTGGCGCTGGGCGCACCGGCGGAGGGCCCCGCCGCGCGCGCGTGGGCGGTCGCCGCCCTGGTGGCCGTGGCCGGCGTCGTCTCGGTCCTGGTGCTCACCGCGCGGGTCGCCGCCGGCCCGCTCACCGCCGCGGCCGCCTGGGGGCTCGTCGCGGTCGCGGTCGCCGGCCCCCCGCTGCCGGTGGTGGTCGCGGCGCCGGCGGCGGCCGGTGTGGTCCTGGCCGCGCTGGCGCTCCGCTCGGCCGGTCTCGGCCGGGTCGGCCGCGCCGAGGGTGGCCCCGCCCGGTCCCGCGGCCGGACGGCCCTCCTCGTCGGCTGACGGGCTTCCGGAGGGCTGTGACCGGGAGCACACTGCTCGTCATGGCTGCCCCCTCGACGAGCACCGCCACCGACCGGCTGCGCGAGGTCTGGGCGGCGGGCGACTACCAGCGGGTCGGCGTCCGGCTGCTGCCGGCCAGCGAGCAGCTGGTGGTCGACCTCGCCGTGCGACCGGGTGACCGGCTGCTCGACGTGGGCGCCGGCACGGGGAACACCGCCCTGGCGGCGGCCCGGCGCGACGCCGACGTCGTCTGCAGCGACCTGGTGCCGGAGCTGCTGGAGCTGGCCGGCCGGCGCGCCGAGCTGGAGGGCCTGCAGTTCGCCACCGAGGTCGCCGACGCCTGCGCGCTGCCCTTCCCCGACGCCTCCTTCGACGTGGTCGTCTCGACCTTCGGCGTGGTCTTCGCCGCCGACGCCGAGCTGGCCGCCCGGGAGCTGCTGCGGGTGCTGCGTCCCGGCGGCCGCCTGGGCCTGACCGCCTGGCGCCCCGACGCGCCGGGCGGGCGGCTGCTCGAGCTGGTCGCCCGGCACGCCCCTGAGGAGACGCCCGGCGAGCCGCTGCGCTGGGGGACGCCCGAGGGCGTGACCGGCCTGCTCGGCCGCGGCGAGGTCACCGCCGTCCGGTTCGCCGAGCGCACGGTCGACCTCACCGCGCCGTCCGTGGCGGCCCAGTGGCAGCGCTACCGCGACTGGTTCGGCCCGGTGCGCGTGGCCTGGGAGCGGCTGGACGAGGCCGGCCGCGGCCGGCTCGAGGCCGACTTCACCGACCTGTGGGCGAGGTGCACGCGAGGGGGTGGAGGCGGCATCGTGGTGCCCAACACCTACCTGCAGGCCACCGCCGTGCGCGCCGGATGAGGGGACAGCGATGAGGAGCTACGAGGCGGCCACCCGGATCGACGCCGCCCCCGAGGACGTGTGGGCGCTGCTGGTCGACGTCGGCAGCTGGCGGGACTGGAACTCCGGTGTCGACCGGGTCGAGGGGCGGGTCGCGCTCGGCGAGCGGCTGACCCTGGTGGCCACGATGATCCGGAACAAGCCCTTCACCGTCACCGTCACCGAGCTGCGCCCGACCGAGGTGATGCGCTGGCAGGCCGGCCTGCCGCTGGGCCTGGCGGCGATCGACCGCACCTACCGGCTGGACGCGCAGGAGGACGGCGGCACGGTGCTCACCGTGCGCGAGGACCACACCGGGCCGCTGGCCGCCCTGCTGGACCGCAGCACGCCGGACCTCAACCCCTCGTTCCGGCAGTTCTGCGCCGGGCTGAAGGCCCGGGCCGAGGGCCGCGTCTCCCGCCCGCCCACGTGACCCGCCGCGCAGCGGCGACCGCTGTGACCGCAACGCGGCCGGCCCGGCCCGGGATGGGACGATGGGGCCCGCCATGAGCACCGACACCGTCCCGTCCCGCAGCCCCGACGACACCACGCTCGGGGAGCCGACCCCGCCGCCCGCGCCGCAGCGCGGCCCGGTGACGTCGGCGTCCTACTCGATCACCGTGCGGCTCACCGCCGACGGCGACCCGGCCTCGATCGGCCGCATCGCCACCGCGGTCGGCTCCGCCGGCGGCGCGGTGACCGCGATCGACGTCGTGGACTCGCGCTCCGACGGGCTCACCGTCGACGTCACCTGCTCGGCCGCCGACGCGTCGCACTCCGAGGAGATGGTCGACGCACTCCGCGCCGTCCCCGGGGTGACCGTCCGCAAGGTCAGCGACCGGACCTTCCTGCTGCACCTCGGCGGCAAGCTCGAGGTGGCCTCCAAGGTCCCGTTGAAGACCCGCGACGACCTGTCGATGGCCTACACCCCCGGCGTGGCGCGGGTGTGCCTGGCGCTGGCGCAGAACCCCGAGGACGTGCGCCGGCTGACCATCAAGGGCAACACCGTCGCGGTGGTCACCGACGGCTCGGCCGTGCTCGGTCTCGGCGACATCGGCCCGGGTGCGGCGATGCCGGTCATGGAGGGCAAGGCCGTCCTGTTCAAGCGGTTCGCCGACATCGACGCCTGGCCGATCGCGCTCGACACCCAGGACGTCGACGAGATCGTGCGCACCGTGGAGCTGCTCGCCCCGGGCTTCGGCGGCATCAACCTCGAGGACATCGCCGCCCCGCGCTGCTTCGAGATCGAGCGCCGGCTGCGCGAGAAGCTCGACATCCCGGTCTTCCACGACGACCAGCACGGGACGGCGATCGTCGCGCTGGCCGCGCTCCGCAACGCGCTGCGGGTCGTGGACAAGCGGCTGGAGGACGTGAAGATCGTCGTCGCCGGCGGCGGCGCGGCCGGGACGGCGATCGTGCACCTGGTGCTGAAGGCCGGTGCGCGCCAGGTGCTGGTGTGGGACCGCGAGGGCATCCTCTCCCCGGACGACGAGCGGCTGTCCCCGGCCAAGCTGGACCTCGCACAGCGCACCAACCCGGAGTGCGTGCGCGGTGAGCTGCCCGAGGCGCTCGAGGGCGCCGACGTGTTCATCGGCGTCAGCGCCGGCAACGTGCTGCCGGTCGAGGCGCTGGCGCGGATGGCCGACGACGCGGTGGTCTTCCCGATGGCCAACCCCACGCCCGAGGTGGACCCGGTGCGCGCCCGGCAGCACGCCGCCGTCGTCGCCTCCGGCCGCTCGGACCTGCCGAACCAGATCAACAACGTGCTGGCCTTCCCCGGGGTCTTCCGCGGCCTGCTCGACGCCCGGGCCACGGAGATCAGCGACGGGATGCTGCTGGCGGCGGCCGAGGCGATCTCCGCGGTGGTCCGCGACGACCAGCTCAACGCGAACTACATCATCCCGAGCGTGTTCGACCCCGCGGTCACGCAGGCCGTCGCGGCGGCGGTGGCCGAGCAGGCCCGGGCCGAGCCCGGGGCGACCGCGCAGGTCACCGAACGGACCGGCCTCACCGCCTGAGCGGCGGCCGGGGGGGCGGTCCCGCTACTCGGCGGTGAACGCCTCCCGGCCGCCGCGCCACACCCGCTCGACGGCCCGGGCGTCCGTCACGTCCCGTCCCGGGTCGCCGCGGACCAGCAGCAGGTCGGCCCGCAGCCCCGGGGCGATCCGCCCCCGGTCGTGCAGCCCGAAGGCGGCGGCCGGTGCGCTGGTCGCGGCGGCCAGGGCGTCGACGGGGGGGAGGCCGGCCGAGACCAGCAGCGCCAGCTCGTCGTGCAGGCCGGCGCCGTGCGCGGTCCCCGGGCTGCCGGCGTCGGTGCCGGCGAGCAGCGGGACGCCGGCCTCGTGCAGCCGGGCGGCGGTCGCCGTGGCGGAGGACAGGTCGGCCCGTGCTCCCGGCCCGGCGGGGAACGCCGTCTCCAGCAGCGACCGCTGCGGGGGGTCCAGCCGGGGCCCGATGCGCGGGTCGGCGGCGAGGGCGCGGCCGCGGGGGTGCCCGGCCCGCGCCGCCAGCGAGGTCAGGGTGGGGACGACGAAGGCGCCGGAGCGGACGGCGGCCTCGACGAACCCCGGCGAGGGCGGCCGGTCCAGGAACAGGTGGGCGAGGCCGTCCACGCCGGCGTCCAGCGCGAGGAGCGCGTGGGCCCGGGTGAGGGTGTGCGCGACCGCCCGCAGCCCGCGCTCGTGCGCGGCGCGGACGAGCGCCCGCACGGTGTCGCCGTCCAGGCACGGGACCGGGCGGCCCGTCGTCGTCCCGTCCTCCAGCACCACCTTGAGGTGGTCCGACCCCTCCGCGACCCGCGCGGCCACGAAGGCCGCTGCCTCCTCCGGGCCGCCCACCGTGGGGAACGGTGGGAGCAGCCCCTGGGAGACGAGGCGGGTGGGGTGGCCGCCGGGGGCCGTGGCCCCGATCCCCGCGGAGCGGAGGTCGGCCGTGGCGGGGTCGGTCGCGGCCTCCTCCTTGGCGGACCGGACGGCGGCGGGGTCGGCGAACATGTCGACCACCGTGGTGACGCCGAAGCGCACGGCCGCCCGCAGCGCGCCGGGGGCCAGGTGCACGTGCGCGTCCACCAGGCCGGGCAGGAGGGTGGCGCCCTCGGCCCGGACGGCGGGCAGGCCCGCCGGTGCTCCGAGCCGGTCGCCGAGCGCGGCGATCCGCCCGTCGAGCACCAGGACGGTCGTCGGGGCCAGCAGGCGGTGCCCGTCGAAGACCCGGGCCCCCTCGACCAGGACGCCGGCCGGTGTGGTCCCCACCGCAGCCCTCCTCACCCCGCGGCCCCACGCTGCCACCGGTGCCCGTCCGGTGCCAGGTCACCGGTCCTCCCGGGCGGGTCCGCGGGACCACCCGTTCGGGGACGACGGCCGGCGCCCGGGCGGGGGATCATGACCGGGTGCCCGAGTTGCCCGAGGTGGAGGCGCTGACCGCCTTCCTGCGCGAGAACGCCGTGGGCCGGGTGGTCACGCGGGTCGACCTGGCCGCGGTCCAGGCGATCAAGACCTACGACCCGCCGCTGTCCGCGCTCGCCGGGCTGGAGGTCACCGGGGTCGCCCGGTACGGCAAGTTCCTCGACCTGGACGTCTCCGGCCTGCACCTCGTCGTCCACCTGGCCCGCGCCGGGTGGCTGCACTGGCGCACCGGCCTGCCCGCGGCCCCGCCGAAGCCGGGCAAGGGGCCGCTCGCGGTGCGGGTGCACCTGGATGGCGGCGACGGCTTCGACCTCACCGAGCAGGGCACCCGCAAGGGGCTGGCGGTGTACGTCGTCCGGTCGCCGGCGGAGGTGCCGGGCGTGGCGCGGCTGGGGCCGGACGCGCTCGCCGTGGACCGGGAGACCTTCGCCGCCCTCCTGGCGGGGCGTACGGGGCAGCTGAAGGGCACCCTCACCGACCAGACCGTGCTGGCCGGCATCGGGAACGCCTACTCCGACGAGATCCTGCACGCCGCGCGGCTGTCGCCGTTCAAGGCGGCCGGCCGGCTCACCGACGACGAGGTGCTCCGCCTGTACGAGGCGGTGCGTGCCACGCTCACCGACGCCCTCGAGCGCCAGGTGGGGCAGCGGGCGGCGACGATGAAGAGCGAGAAGCGCTCCGGGCTGCGGGTGCACGCCCGGACCGGGCTGCCCTGCCCGGTGTGCGGCGACACCGTCCGCGAGGTCAGCTTCGCCGACACCTCGCTGCAGTACTGCCCGACCTGCCAGACCGGCGGCAAGCCGCTGGCCGACCGGCGCCTGTCCAAGCTCCTGCGCTGAAGCGGCGTGGCCGGGGCGCAGAATCCGCGCCGTGGCACTCCAGCTGGTCACCTTCGACCTGTTCAGCGCGCTCGTGGACTCCCGCAGCGGCGGCTCGGCCGCGCTGGCCCGGATCACCGGCGGGGACGGCGGGGCCCTCTACGACCGGTGGGACGCGCACAACAAGGCCTCCCAGCGCGACGAGCCCGCCTGGGTGCCGTTCACCGAGCACTGCCGCCGGGCCCTGGCCGCCACCTACGCCGAGCTCGGGATCGGCCGGGACGCCGACGCCGACACCGCCGAGCTGCTCGCGTCGGTGGGGGACTGGCCGCTGTGGCCCGACGTCCCGGCGGGGCTGCCCGCGCTGGCGCAGCGCCGGCGGGTCGGCGTCCTGTCCAACGTCGACGACGCCGTGTTCGCCCGCACCCGCGTCGCCCCGCTCGTCGACGACACCGCCGTGCTCACCTCCGAGCGGCTGCGGGCCTACAAGCCCGCCCCGGAGCTGTACCTGCGCGCGCGGGAGCGGGCCGGCGGCCGGCTGGTGCACGTGGCGACGTCGGCGCGCGACGTGCGCGGCGCGCTCGAGGCCGGCCTGGACGTCGTCCGCCTGCGCCGCCCCGGGCACCGGCTCGACCCCTCCGGCCCCGTACCGCACCGCGAGGCGGCAGACCTGCCGGGGGTCGCCGCGCTGCTGGGCTGAGCAGGCCCAGCGGAGTGCCCGGTGCGAGAGGACCTCGCACCGGGCACTCCCCTAGTCGACCTGGCGGCGGGCCAGCAGCCAGGACGCGGCGCGGGCGGCCACGGAGCTGCCCACCCCGGCGTCCCCGGCGGCGTCGGGCTCGTCGACCAGCGACCCCACCGCGCTCCACCAGTCCCGGACCGGGGGCGGGGCCAGCGCGTCGACCCGCTCGCCGGGCCGGGGCACCGCCACCCGGACGCCCGTGCGCTCGGCGGCCGCGCACAGCCGCTGCACCGGCTCGGCCCAGCGGTGGAAGGCCAGGTTGAACGTCGCCCAGTGCACCGGGACGAGCAGGTCCCCGCCCAGGTCGCCGTGCGCGCGCACCGCCTCCTCGGGGTCCATGTGGACGTGCTTCCAGGCGTCGTTGTAGGCCCCGACGGGCAGCAGCGTGAGGTCGAAGGGGCCCAGCCGCGCCCCGATGCCGGCGAAGCCCGGGGTGTAGCCGGTGTCCCCGCCGAAGAACACCCGGTGCCGCGGCCCGGCCACCACCCACGAGGACCACAGCGTCGTGTCACGGGTCAGGAACCGCCCGGAGAAGTGCCGGGCCTCAGTGCAGGTCACGGTGAGCCCCGCGACCTCGGTCGCCTGCTCCCAGTCCAGCTCGACGACCCGCTCCTCCGGCACGCCCCAGCCGCGCAGGTGCGCCCCCAGGCCGACCGGCACGAGGAACGGCGCCGTCTGCGTGCGCAGCAGCCGGCGCACCGTGGGCAGGTCGAGGTGGTCGTAGTGGTCGTGCGAGACCAGGACGGCGTCGACCGGCGGGAGCTCCTCCAGCGGGCCGGGCACCGGGTGCAGCCGGGTGGGCCCGATCAGCGGGGACGGCGACACCCGGTCCCCCCAGACCGGGTCGACCAGCACGCGGCGGCCGTCGACCTCCAGCAGGGCCGACGAGTGCCCGTACCAGGTGACCGCCAGCTCCCCGGCCTCGGCCGGCGGCTCCGGGCGCACCAGCGGCACCGGCCGGGCGGGCAGGCCGGTGTGCCGCTCCTCGTGCATCTGCCGCAGCAGGCCCCGCCGGGCGCTGGCCGGCGGCAGCGCGGGGGTGGCCACCCGGTTGTGGAACCGGCCCTCGGCGAACTGCGGGGAACCCGCGGCCCAGGGCCGGATCTCGCGCCGGCTGGCGCCCAGCGCGGTGGGCAGGCCCCAGGCGGCCCGGGCGAGCCAGACGGCGGGTCCGGCGAGGGTGGCGGCGACGGCGAACGCGGTACGGCGGGCAGGAGCGGACGGCACGCCCGCCAGCATCCCAGCCGGGGAGGGTCCGGTCAGTTGTCCGACGTCGGGTCCTGCGGGGTGTCGAACTCCCCCTCGCCGGGCGGCTCGGCGGCCACCATGGCCTCCATCGTCACCTCGCCGGCGTCCTCGAAGACGAAGGTGACCTCCAGGGATTGCGACGAGCGCAGGTCCTGGTCGACCCCGAGCAGCGTGACCGCCGGTGGACCCTCCGGCTCCAGGTAGGCGGTGTTGTTCGACGGCACCGGGATCGACCCCTCGCTGCCGTCCGGGGCGACCAGCCGGGCGTCCTCGAAGGACTCGCCGACCACGTCGAGGAGCTGGTCGTCGGTCGTGCCGTTGTTGGAGAGCGCCGCGTAGAGCGGCACGTCGCTGCCGGCCTCGATCAGCCCGTCCTCCGGGTAGTCCAGCTGCAGCGAGGCGACCGTGACGCTGCCGCTGACCTGCTCGTCGGGCTGGGCGTTGCCGCCCTCGACCTCCTCGGCGGAGTCCGCCAGCGGGTTGTCCTCCTCGTCGCTGCACCCGGTCAGGACCAGTGCTCCGGCGAACAGGGCGGCAGGGATCAGCTGGCGTCGGCGCAGGGGCCGGGGGGCGGGCATGGCGTCTCTCCAGTCCGTCGCGTCCAGGGACCTGCTCCGGCTACCCGTCCGTGCCCGGCCGGAAGCCCGCCGTCACCGTTCCGCAACACGGCGCCGCTCAGGCCGCCCGGGGGAGGCCGCGGACCCGCACGGCGAAGTCGCCCAGCGCCCGCCGCAGCGCCACCCCGGGGCGGTCGGCGCGCACGTGCACCTCCTCCCCCGGGGCGAGGGGCAGGCCGGCGGAGGGCAGCAGGGCCTGCAGGGCGAGGTCCTCGGCGAGCACCCGGCGCTGGAGGGCGACCTCCCGGGCGACGTCGTCCGGCCACGGCAGCCGGGCACCGGGCCCCGCGGAGACCAGCAGCCGGGCGTAGACGCGGGTCGAGTCGGCGTCCTCCGGCTGCAGGAAGCACAGGACGGTGGTGCCCGCCCCGCTCTCCGCGGAGTCCAGCCGCAGCGCGAGCTGGAACGGCACCCGGTAGGTGTAGGCCGCCCGGCGCCGGACCGGCGGCCCCGGGAGCCCGCCGGGGTGGTGCGGGGTCTCGTAGGCGCGCTCCAGCTCGGCCCGGAAACCGCCGTCCTCGGCGGTGACGGCGAAGGCGGGGATCCCGGCGGCGTCCGGCGACCCGCCGATGTCGCGGTGCACGAACGGTGCGTGCGCGACGTCGAGGAAGGTGTCGGCCAGCGGCCCGGCCGGGCCGGGGGAGCGCGCCGGCGGCAGCCAGGTGCCGACGAACCGCCGGTCGCCGTCCTCGGGCACCTCCAGGGGGACGTCGGAGGGCTCGGCCGGGGCCAGCCAGACCAGGCCCAGCCGCTCGCGGACCGCCCACGGCGTCGGCTCGGCGGCCAGGCCGCCGTCCGTGCGCCGCATCGTCCAGGTGCGGCCGAGCAGCCGCACCTGCAGCCACCCGCCGGGCCGCAGCTCGCTCGACAGCGCCACCGGGTGCCAGGCGTGCTCGAGGGCCGGGTGCAGGTTGCCGAGCACCGGGCCCGACGGCGCCGGCGGCTCGGGGGCCGGCTCGGGGACCGGCTCGCGGGCCCTGCCGCCCGACGGTCGCGGGGGGACCGGGCGGGCGGTGCGCTCGGGGGCGATCCAGACCCAGCCGTACCGCTCCTCCACCGCCCACGGCACCGCCAGGTCGGCCCGGGGCGGCGGCGTCCCCTCGGGCCCGAGCGAGGGGATGTGCACGCAGCGGCCGCCGGCGTCGAACCGCCAGCCGTGGTGGGCGCACTGCAGCCGGCCGTCCACGACGCCCGCCGCGGCCAGCGGGACCAGCCGGTGCGGGCAGCGGGCGGGGAACGCGCTCACCTCCGCGCCCGGGCGGAGCCGGACCACGACGTACGCCCGGCCCGCCGCCCCGACCGGGAGCGGCCGCGTCCCCACCTCGGCGGCACGCGCCACCGGGTACCAGCCCGTCGTCTCCTGCCGCACGCCCCCAGTGCAGCGCGCCCGCGTTCCCGGACGGTTACCGGCGGCGAAAGGTCGCGCGACACGAATCCGTCCCGAACCGCAGACGTCGGGGTCGACAGGTCCCTAGAGTGACCGCGGTCACCGGATGCGGTGACGGGGCCCGACCGACAGGGGAGCACACCGTGACACCACCGGCCGAACGCAGGCTGCTGACACCCGAGGAGTACCGCCAGGCGCAGGCCTCACCCGAGTTCGCCGAGCTCAAGGCGCGCTTCCGGCGCTTCGCCTTCCCGATGACCGTGGCGTTCCTCGCCTGGTACCTGCTCTACGTCCTGCTCTCGACCTACGCGTCGGACTTCATGTCCACCGACGTGTTCGGCAACGTCAACGTCGGGGTCCTGCTCGGCCTCGGCCAGTTCGTGTCGACGTTCGCCATCACCCACCTCTACGTCGCGCACGCCAACCGCCGCACCGACCCGATCGCCGACGAGATGCGCGAGCGCCTCGAGGCCCACGACTACGCCCCCGGCCACGGGGGTCACGGCCACGCCCCCGCTCGCGGCGCCTCCACCCGGAAGGGGTCCACCCGTGATTGACGTCCTCTCCGCCGAGAGCGCCACCATCGGCGAGCCGGCCCTCAACATCTCGATCTTCGGGGTGTTCGTGCTCATCACCCTGGCGATCACCTTCCGGGCCAGCCGGAACAACAAGAGCGCCGCCGACTACTACGCCGCCGGCCGCAGCATCACCGGGCAGCAGAACGGCCTGGCGATCGCCGGCGACTACCTGTCCGCAGCGTCGTTCCTCGGCATCGCCGGCGCCATCGCCATCTACGGCTACGACGGCTTCCTGTACTCCATCGGGTTCCTCGTCGCCTGGCTGGTGGCGCTGCTGCTGGTCGCCGAGCTGATGCGCAACACCGCCCGGTTCACGATGGCCGACGTCCTGGCCTTCCGGATGCGCCAGGGGCCGGTGCGCACCGCCGCGGCGATCTCCACCCTGGCCGTGTCGCTGTTCTACCTGCTGGCGCAGATGGCCGGCGCCGGCGGCCTGGTGGCCTTGCTGCTCGGTGTCAGCGGCGCGGTCGCCGAGGCCGTGGTCGTGATCCTCGTCGGGGCGCTCATGATCTTCTACGTCCTCGTCGGTGGCATGCGCGGCACCACGTGGGTGCAGGTCATCAAGGCCACCCTGCTCATCGCCGGCGCCGGCGTGATGACGATCTGGGTGCTCGCCGAGTACGGGTTCAACCTCTCCGCGCTGCTCGGCGGCGCGGCCGAGGTCGGGACGGACGCGGTGCTGCGGCCCGGCGCCCAGTACGGCCTCAGCGACACCACCCGGCTGGACTTCATCAGCCTGGCGCTGGCCCTGGTGCTGGGCACCGCCGGCCTGCCGCACGTGCTCATGCGCTTCTACACCGTGCCCACGGCCAAGGCCGCGCGGACGTCGGTGGTCTGGGCGATCTGGCTGATCGGCATCTTCTACCTGTTCAGCCTGGTCATCGGCTACGGCGCCGGGGCGCTGGTCGGGGCCGAGCGGATCACCGCCGCCCCGGGCGCGGTCAACTCGGCGGCGCCGCTGCTGGCCTTCGAGCTCGGCGGCACCGTGCTGCTCGGCATCATCGCCGGCGTCGCGTTCGCCACGATCCTCGCCGTGGTGGCGGGCCTGACGATCACCGCGTCGGCGTCCTTCGCCCACGACGTGTACGCCTCGGTGATCAAGAAGGGTGACGTCCCGCCGAACGGGGAGGTCCGGGTCGCCCGCATCACCGCCGTGGTCATCGGCGCGGTGGCGATCCTGCTGGGCATCTTCGCCCTGCGGGCCGGGCTCAACATCGCCTTCCTCGTGGCGCTGGCCTTCGCGGTGGCCGCCTCGGCGAACCTGCCGACGATCCTCTACACGCTGTTCTGGAAGCGCTTCACCACCCAGGGCGCGCTGTGGTCGATCTACGGCGGGCTCATCGCCTGCGTGGGTCTGATCCTGTTCTCGCCGGTCGTGTCGGGCACCGAGACGTCGATGTTCCCCGGCGTCGACTTCGCCTGGTTCCCGCTGCGCAACCCCGGGCTCGTGTCGATCCCGCTGTCGTTCCTGCTCGGCTGGCTGGGCACGGTGCTCACCAAGGAGCGGCCGAACGAGGAGAAGTGGGCCGAGCTCGAGGTGCGGGCCCTCACCGGCATCGGGGCGGAGAAGGCCGTCCAGCACTGAAAGGACCTCCCCGCCCCCCACCGCTCGCACGCTCGCGGCGGGGCCCTGCAGGGAGGCCGTCCCAGCACCTCACCGGGTCCTGCAGGAGGCCGTGCCAGCACCTCACCGGGCCCTGCGGTGCGGCCCGCGACCCGGTGATCAGGTCACCTGGTCGTCGCCGGTCCTGGCTCACGACCGGTGCTGAGCCAGGACCGGCAACGGTGAACCAGGACGGCGGTGCGTGCGGGGCGGGGTGATCAGGCCGCCCGCGCCGGGGCGGGGGCCGGTTCGGCGGTGAGTGCGGGGGCCGGGTCGGGAACGGGGACGGTCAGCCGCCCGGCGCGGCGGCTGCGCACCACCCAGCGGGCGACCAGCCCGGCGAGGACGACGGCGCCGGCCAGGGCGTGCCCGCCGGCGACCGCGACGGCGACCGCGGTGGCGTAGACGACCGTGAGGAGCACCGCGGGGAGGGGGACGTGCATCGAGGACCTCCGGGAGAGGCGCTGCGCCGGCCGGGAGCCGGGCCACGGCGGGCCCGGCCCCCGGCGCGGCGACGGCGCGGGGTGCGGTCAGCTCAGGTGAGCATGTCCTTGGCCTTCTGCAGCAGGCCGTGCGCCTCGGTCTGCGGCGTGCCGTAGAGGCGCGGGTCCGGCGGCGCCAGCACCGGGGCGTCGCCGGTCGCCTCGATCGCCCGGGCGGTGAACTCGCCCTTGCCGTCGGGCATCGGACCCCGCGCCCACCGCCCGGCCGCGGCCTCGGCCCCGTCGGAGGCCTGGATGAACGCCCGGCCGTAGTCGCCCGGCTCCTCGTCGAAGGGGAAGGCCTCGGGCACCGGGAGGCCCTCCAGCCCGTCGTCCTTGAGCTCCTCGATCGCCGCCAGCCACTGGTTCTGGTGCATGTGGTCGCGGGCGATGAGGAACCGGAGCATGTCCTTGACCCCGGGGTCGTCGGTCATGTTGTAGAGCCGGGCGACCTGCAGCCGGCCCTGCATCTCCGCGGTGGCGTTGTAGTGGAAGTCGGCCATGAGGTTGCCGCTGGCGGTCACGTACCCGCCGCTCCACGGCAGGCCCATGCTGTCGCGGTAGTAGGCCCCACCCCCGTTGACGATCGCGTGCTGCGGGTTGGTGTTGCCGAAGCCGGCAGCCGCCTCCTTGGACCGGTCCGCGGCGTCGGGCTTGAGCGGCTGGTGGTCGAGCAGCCGGTCGATCATCGTCACGATCATCTCGACGTGCGCCAGCTCCTCGGTGCCGATGGCCAGGAGCATGTCCTTGTACTTGCCGGGCAGCCGGCAGTTCCAGCCCTGGAGCAGGTACTGGGTGGCGACGGTCATCTCGCCCCACTGGCCGCCGAGGATCTCCTGCATCCGGCGGGCGAAGGCCGGGTCCGGACCGTCCGGCTTGGCCTCGTACTGCAGTGCCTGGGTGTGGGTGAACACAGCGGTCTCCCTCGCGTCGTCGTGCCGCCACCGCTGCGGTGGCACCAGGGGGGTGCCCGCCCCCGCTGGCCCGCCCGTGCCGCCCGCTGGCCCACCCGTGCCAATCGGAGGACGGGGCCGTCAGCGGTCGGGGAGCTGCACGGTGAGCGTCAGGGCGGTGCCGTCGTCGTCCCACACCACGCGGCCCCCGAGCTCCCGGGCCTGCCGGCGCACCGACCACAGCCCGAGGCCGGTGAGGTCCGCCGGCGGGACGTCGGTGCGCAGGTGCCCCACCACCCGCTCGGGCCGGTCCACCGCCTGGGTGAGCGCGAGGTCCACCCAGCCCGGCCGGCACCGCACCAGCAGCCGCACCGGGGCGCCGTCGCCGTGCCGGTGGGCGTTCTCCAGGAGGTTGGAGAGGATCCGCTGCACCCGGGCGTCGGCGACCCACACGTCCCCGGCGCAGCCGCGGACCTCGAGGGTGAGCTGCTCCGCCGGCAGCCCGCAGCCGGTCACCGCCGCCCGGACGACGTCCCCGAGCCGGCGGTCGGTGTGCCGGGGCGGGGCGCCGCCGGTGGCGGCCGCGGTGCGCAGCATCGAGGAGAGGTGGGCGGCCTGCGCGCGGGCCAGGTCCAGCACCTCGGCCGGGGGGAGCCCCGGTCGCCCGAGGGCGGCCAGCAGGGACTCCAGCGAGGCCAGCGGGCTGCGCATGTCGTGGCACAGCGCCCGGACGACGGCGTCCTCGGGCGTCGGCGCGGCCCGCCGCGGGCGCCGGCGCAGCCCCCGGCGCAGCAGCGCGCCGAGGTCGGCGATCAGGTGCGGTCGGTCGGGAGGGGACAGGGGGTTGGCGACCAGGGTCATGGGCACCTCCGGGGGCGGTCCGGTCTGAAGCGCCGGCCGGTGCTGACCGACGAGGGGGATTCCGTGACCGACGCCGGGTTCCGGCGCCGACCCGAGGTCGACGTCCTGCTCGTGGACGACCACCCGCTGTTCACCCGCGGGCTCGCCCTCCTGCTGCCCGAGGTGAGCGACGGGCGGGTGCGCGTCGTGGGGACGACGGACGACGCGTCGGCCGCGGCCGCGCTCGTGCGCCGCCAGCACGCGGACGTCGCGGTCGTGGACCTGCACATGCCACCGCCGGGCGGGACGCGGGCCATCGCCGCGATCCGCCGCGCCGACCCGCTGGCCCGCGTGGTCGCGCTGTCGGGGCTGGCCGAGCCCGCCGCCGCCCTGGACGCCCTGCGCGCCGGGGCGTCGGGCTTCCTGCCCAAGACCGCCGACCCCGAGGCGCTGGTGCGCCCGCTGCTGGCCGTCCTCGACGGCTGGTCGGTGCTGCCCGAGGCGCTGCTGCGGCAGCTGCTCGACGACGCCACCCCCGCCGGGGACCAGGCGGTCGCCGACCGGCTGAGCGCCGAGGAGCGCCGGCTGTGGCGGCTGGTCGCCGACGGGGTGAGCACGGTGGAGATCGCCACCACGCTGCACGTCTCCGAGCGCACCACCAAGCGGATGGTCGCGGCGCTGCTGCGCACGCTGGGGGTCTCCACGAGGGTGGAGGCCGCCGCCCTGGCCGGGCGGGTGCACCTCGGCGACGGGCAGGGCTGACCGGTCATACGGAACCGGCGCGTCACCCATCGCCGCGCAGCTACCCAGGTCGGAGATCAGCACACGCCGTCTACGGTGCTCCGGTGACCGGGGTGGCGTGCGTCGACATCGGGTCGACCTGGACCAAGGCGGCGCTCGTGGAGCTGCCGGACGGCCGGCTGCTGGCCACCGCGCAGGCACCGACCACCCTCGACGACGTCGTGGCCGGGGTGCTGTCGGCGACCGCGGGCTGGGACGCGCCGGTGCTCGCCTGCTCGAGCGCCGGGGGCGGCCTGCGGCTGGCGGTCGTCGGCTACGAGGAGCTCATCAGCGCCGAGGCCGGGCACCGCGCGGCGCTCTCCGCCGGCGCCCGGGTGGTGCACGTGGCCGCCGGCCGGCTCGACGGGGCGGCGCTGGCCGGGCTGCGGGCGGCCGCCCCGGACGTCGTCCTGCTGGTCGGCGGCACGGACGGCGGGGAGGCCTCGGTGCTGCGGCACAACGCGGCCGCACTGGCCGCTCCGGCCCCGCCGCAGGGTCCCGGCGCGAGCGGGGGCGTGCCGGGGGGCGGCGGGGTCCCCCGCCGGCCCGTCCCCGTGGTGCTGGCCGGCAACGCCGCGGTCCGGGAGGAGGTGGCGGCCACGCTGGCCGCCGGCGGGGTCCCGGTCACCGTGGCCGACAACGTGCTGCCCGACATCGGCCGGCTCGAGCCGGGGTCGGCGCGGGCGGCGATCCGGGCGGTGTTCCTCCGGCACGTCATCGGCGGCGACCGGCTCTCCACCGACCCCCGGCTGGCCGGCTGGGTGCGCACGGTGACCCCGGACGCCGTCCTCGCCGGGGTCACCGAGCTGGCCGCGACGCGCTCGGGCCGGCCGGCGCCGGGGGTGGTCGTGGTGGACGTGGGCGGGGCGACCACGGACGTCTACTGCGTGCCCGACCCCGACGCCGAGCAGGCCGCGCTGGGCCGCGAGGCGGTCGGCGTCCCCGCCGCCCGGCGCACGGTGGAGGGCGACCTGGGCGTGGCCTCCAGCGCCGGCGCGCTGCGCGCGGCGGCGGCCGCGGAGGGCGTCCCGCTCGACGGGGACGCGCCGCTGGACCTGGGCGCCGCGGCGGTGACGGTCGCGCTGCGCCGGCACCTGCGCGGGGAGGCCGCCTACGGCCCCGGCGGGGCCGGGGTGCGCACCTGCGGTCTGGTCGTGCTCTCCGGCGGGGTGTTCCGGCACGCGTCCGGGGCGGCGCTCGCGGACGCCGTGGCCCGCGTGGCCGCCGACCGCGGGGGCGCCGGGGCGGTCCTCGACGGTGCCGCGCTGCTCGTCGACCGGCGGTACGTCCTCGCCGCGGCGGGCCTGCTGGCCGGGGAGCACCCCGGGGCCGCGGCGGGGCTGCTCGCCGACCTCGGCGAGGAGGCCGGCGGCGCGGGGGTCAGCGGGGGGCCAGGGTGCCCGCCCACGGGCCCGAGGCTGCCGCGGTGAACCCCGGGACCTCGCCGGCGGCCATGTCCACCGCCGCGTAGCCGCCGCTGCCGGCCCCCACGCACGCGGTCACCGTGGCCAGCCCGGCCCCCCGCTGGAACGGGCTCTGCCGCACCTGCCACCCCACGACCGCCCGGCGCTCCAGCACCGCCTGCTCGCGGACCAGCCACCCGCTGCGGACGGCGAGGCTGCGCGGCCCCGCGGCGTGCCCCAGCGCGGCGTAGCGGCCCAGCCCGATCGGGACGCCGAGCAGGGTGAGCACCACCCCGGCCGCCAGCGGCACCCACCAGCCCAGCGCGGCCAGGGCCACGGCACCGAGCGCGGTGAGGGCCAGCCCGGTGCCCAGCGCGCGCACCAGCCGCCGGCGGCGCGCGGCCGGGGGGTGCGGCCGCAGCGGGCCCGGGTCGTCGACCAGCCGGCCGAGCAGCGCGGTGGCCTCGGTGCGCGGGCCCAGGGGCAGCAGCTGCCCCCGCCGGCCGGCCTGCCCGAGCCCGGTGACCAGGGCGGTGACCCGGGCCGCCCGCACCCAGCGCATGCCCAGACCCTCGCTGAGCGTCCCGCCGCGGATCCGGTCGACCTCCAGCTCGGTCTGCCGCCGGGTGACCAGCCCGCGCTCGGCGACCAGCGAGCCGCCCCGGCGCACCAGCCGGAACCGCCAGTTCACCAGCGCGGCCCCCACCACCGCGGCCGCGGCCAGCAGCGCGAGCCCGGCGAGCGCGCCGAGGACGAGCACGAGCACGCGGACCTCGCCCAGGTCGGGGCCGGCGATGTCCGGGCGCAGGGCCCGGGGCAGCTCGTCGAGGACGCGGAACAGGGCGCCGAGGGCGGCCAGCGGGACGACGAGGTAGCTGCCCACCAGCGGCGCGTACAGCAGCCAGCGGGTGTCGAGGCGGGCCACCACCTCCTCCTGCGGGGGGCCCGGCGCGGCCTCCCCGGGGGTGGGCGTGGCGCCGGCCGGCCGGCGGGCCAGCAGGTGGGCGCGCAGCCGGTCGCCCTCGGCGCGGGTCACGCCGTCGACGAGCAGCTCCTCTTCGTCCGTGCCGACCGCCCCGGCCGCCGCGTCGACGCGCACCCGCACCAGCCCGAGCAGGCGGTGCAGCAGCGGCGTCTCCACCTCGACGCCGCGGATCCGGTCGTTGGGCACGGTGCGGACCGAGCGGGTGAGCAGCCCGCGGGTGACCACCATCGACGTCGGCCCGTCGAGGTAGGAGAAGCGCCACCAGGAGAGGGCGGCCGCGGCCAGCGACAGCGCCGTGATGACGACGGCGAGGAGGACGACCGTGCCCATCCCGTCGAAGCCGGTCACGGCGGCCACCGGGATGAGCGCCGGCACCAGCTGACGGGCCTGCCGGAAGGTGATCGTGTGCGCCAGGACGACCCGGGGGGACGTCCGGCGGGGTCCGCCCGGTCCGCCGTCGGCCGGTCCGCCGTCCGCGGGGCGGGCGACCCCCGGGGCTCCCTCCACCGGCGCGCCGTCCCGGCTCCGGGCCTCGCCGACGTCGCTCACGTGGCCTCGTCGTTCACGTGGCCTCGTCGTTCACGTGGCATCCGTTCACGTGGCATCCGTTCACGTGGCCTCGTCGCGGACGGCCTCGGCGCGGAGGGCGAGGTCCTCGGCCACCCGCTGGGCCACGTCGTGCTCCAGGTGCCAGATGCGCACCGTGCCCTGGCTCGACGCGGTGAGGACGGCGACGGTCGCCAGGCCGAAGAGCTGCTGGAGCACGCCGCGGGTGACGTCGACGGTCTGGATGCGCGAGATCGGCACCAGGGTCCAGGTCTGGCTGAGCCAGCCGGTGCGGGTGAACACCGCCTCGCCGGTGACCTCCCACCGGTACACCCGGTGCTTGAACCACGGCCGGATGCCGATCGCGACCACGGCGTAGGTGAGGAACCCGATCGGGACCAGCCAGCGCAGCAGCGGCAGCGGCGTGCCCGGCTCGCCGGGGACGAACACCAGGAACGCGGCGACGGCCACCCCGAGGAACAGCGAGCTGATGACGCTCTCGGTCACCCAGAGCCCGATGGCCGAGCGCGACAGGGACCACGCCGGGTCGCGGACGGGCGGCAGGGCGGTGCTCATCGCCCCCATCCTCCCCCGGCGCCGGCGGGGGAGCGGTGCGACCCGGCGGCCGCCGCGGTGACGCTGGCACCATGGGCCGGGTGATGCCCCAGCAGGTCCCGACCGTGCCCGCCGCCGACGTCCCCGAGGACGCCGTCGTCCTCGACGTCCGCGAGGACGACGAGTGGGTGCACGGCCACATCGACGGCGCGACGCACATCCCCATGGGCGAGGTGCCGGCGCGGCTCGACGACCTGCCCGACGGCGACCCGGTGCACGTGGTGTGCCGCAGCGGCGGCCGCTCGGCGCGGGTCGCGGCGTGGCTGAACGCCAACGGCTTCGACGCCGTCAACGTCGCCGGCGGCATGGGGGAGTGGGAGGCGGCCGGCCGGCCCCTGGTGAGCGAGACCGGCCAGGCCCCCTTCGTCCGCTGAGCGGAGTGCCGGGGACGCCTCCTCCGCGCCCCGGCACTCCGACTCACCCTCGGGTCGGGTACTCGGCGAAGCGGCTGCGCAGGTCCTTCTTGGAGAACTTGCCGACGCTGGTCTTGGGCACCTCGTCGATGAACTCCACGGCGTCGGGCAGCCACCACTTGGCCACCTTCGGCTTGAGGAAGTCCAGCACCTCGTCCTCCGTCATCGTCTCGCCCTCCTTGAGGACGACGCAGGCCAGCGGGCGCTCGTCCCACTTGGGGTGCGGGATGCCGACGACCGCGGCCTCCTTCACCTTCGGGTGGCTCATCAGCACGTTCTCGAGGTCCACCGAGCTGATCCACTCACCGCCGGACTTGATGAGGTCCTTGGTGCGGTCGGCGATCCGGATCGAGCCGAAGGAGTCCATCGCGGCGACGTCACCGGTGCGCATCCAGCCGTCGTCGGTCGTCAGGGTCACGCCGGCGTCCGGGTTGTAGTAGTCCTGCGCGCACCACGGCCCGCGCACCTGGAGCTCCCCGGTGGCCTTGTCGTCCCACGGCTGCGGCTCGAAGGTCTCGGCGTCGACGATGCGTGCCTCCACGCCGAGGAACGGGATGCCGGCGCGGGCCCGCTGGTCGGCCTTGCCCTCGTCGTCGAGGTCGTCGAAGCGCGGCGGCAGGATGCCGGAGGAGGCGACCGGGTGGGTCTCGGTCATGCCCCACGCCTGCAGGATCGGCAGGCCGACCTGCTCCCGGTAGGCCTCGGACAGCGCCTTGGGCACCGCCGAGCCGCCGCAGCCGATGTCGCGCAGCTTGTGCGGCCGGCCGGCCAGGTGCGGCAGCACGCCCTGCCAGATGGTCGGGACGCCGGCGGTGAAGGTGACGCCCTCGTTCACGATCAGGTCGGCGAGCGCCTGCGGCTGCATCATCGCGCCGGGCATGACCAGCGAGGCCCCCGCGGCGGGCGCGGCCTGGGCGATGCCCCAGGCGTTGGCGTGGAACATCGGCACGACCGGCATGGCGACGTCCCGGATCCCCAGGCCGAAGGCGTTGGGCATCAGCACGCCCATCGTGTGCAGGAACGTCGAGCGGTGCGAGTACACGACACCCTTCGGGTTGCCGGTGGTGCCGCTCGTGTAGCACATCGAGGCCGCGCGCCACTCGTCGTCGACGTGGAAGTCGACCGGGGAGGCCTCGGCCAGCAGCGTCTCGTAGTCGAGCACCCGCGGGTCGTCGGGGATCTCGTTGTCCCCGCCGTCGTCCATGACCACGACCTGCCGGACCGTCTTCATGGTGTCGATGAGCGGCCACAGCAGCGGCAGCACGCTGCGGTCGGCGAAGACGACCTCGTCCTCGGCGTGGTTGGCGATGTAGGTGAGCTGCTCCGGGAACAGCCGGATGTTGAGCGTGTGCAGCACCCGCCCGCTGCTCGGGGCGGCGAAGTACAGCTCCAGGTGCCGCTGGCTGTTCCAGCCGAAGGTCGCCACCCGCCCGTCGGCGCTGATGCCGAGGGTGTCGAGCACGCCGCCGAGCCGGCGGGTCCGCTCGGCCCACTCGGCGTAGGTCACCCGGGTCACCCCGCCCGGGCCGGCGGTGGCGATCGTGCCGTCGCCGTAGTGCTGCTCGACGTGCCGGAAGATCGCATCGATGGTCAGGGGGTAGTCCTGCATCAGGCCACGCATGGCGTGATGGTGCCAGTGACCTGCCCCACGCTCCACCGGTGCGTTCCCCGGTCCTCCGCTCCCGGCCGGCGGGGCGGCCGCTGCAGCTCGCGCGGGGCGTCGGCGCCGACCCAGCGGGCCCCGCGCCGGCCCGACCGGGGTTCCTGCGCCGTCCCGACCGCGCGGGCGCGGAGGCCGGGGCTGCGCTCGCCGATCCGCCGCAGCGCCCAGCCGGCGCCCTTCCGCACGATCGGCCGGTCGTCCGCGGCCCGCTCGACGAACGGCTCGGGCCGCGCGCTCCACCCCAGCGCCTCGGCCCCGGCCAGCGGGGTGTGCCGCACCGGGTTCCGGCAGACCTGGTCGCACAGGTCCCACGAGTCGAAGGCGGCGGCCCACGCGTCGAGCTGGCGCCCGTCGACCGCGGCGGGGTCCTCGACCACGCCGGCGAGGATCCGGGCCTCGTGGACGCCGGAGTCCCACAGCAGCCCCGCGGCCGGCTCGTGCGAGCGGCCCAGCTCCGCGGCCGGCCCGCGCAGCTCGGCGACCGTCACGCCGAGCACGTCCGCGCCGCCGATGCCGTAGCGGGCCGTCCCCGCCCGCCGCGCCGGGTCGGCCGGCCCGCGCAGCCGGGCGAGCACCGCGGCGGCGCCGGTCACCACCGCGCCAGGACGACGGGCAGCTCGGCCAGGCCGCGGATGACGAACTCCGGGCGCCTGCGCGGGGGCGCGGCCAGCTCCAGCCGCGTCGTGCGCTCCAGCAGCGCCCCGAACGAGGCCTGCAGCTCGACGCGGGCCAGCGGCGCCCCGATGCAGAAGTGCACCCCCGCCCCGAAGGAGATGTGCGGGTTGTCCGCTCGGCCGACGTCCAGGGCGTCCGGGTCGGCGAAGACGGCGGGGTCGCGGTTGGCCGCGCCGAGCAGGGCCGCGACCTTCTGCCCCTCGCGCACGGTCACCCCGGCGAGCTCGACGTCGGCGGTGGCCGTGCGCTCGAACAGCTGCAGCGGGGAGTCGTAGCGCATCAGCTCCTCGACCGCCGTGGGCAGCAGCGCCGGCTCCGCGCGCAGCCGCGCCAGCTGGTCGGGGTGCTCCAGCAGGGCCAGCAGCCCGTTGCCGCTCACGTTCACCGTCGCCTCGTGGCCGGCGTTGAGCAGCAGGATGCACGTGGTGACCAGCTCGTCCTCGGTCAGCCGGTCCCCCTCGGCGTCGCGCACGGTGACCAGGTGGCTGACCAGGTCGTCGCCCGGGGCCCCCCGGCGCTCGGCGGCGAGCTCCCGGAGGTAGGCGACGAACTCGGCGGCGGCTCGCTCGGCGGCGTCCTCGACGGCCGTCGTCCGGCCGTACTCGTACATCTTCACGATGGCGTTGGACCACGGCCGCAGCAGCGGCCGGTCGGCCTCCGGGACGCCGAGCAGCTCGGCGATGACCGCCACCGGGAGCTGCTCGGCCATGCCGGAGAGGACGTCGACCGGCTCGCCGCCGCCCGAGCGCTCGACCAGGCCGTCGACCAGCTCCCGGGCGAGGTCCTCGACCCACGGGCGGAGCCGCTCGACGTGCCCCCGCGCGAAGGCCGCGCTGACCAGGCGGCGCAGCCGGGTGTGGTCCGGCGGCTCCATCTCCAGGAGCGCGTTGCGGTGGATCAGGTTGAACTGCCCGAACCGCTCGGCGGGGGTGCGGTCCCGCCAGATGCGCCCGAGCCGGCGGTCCCGGAGCACCGCGTTGCTCCCGGCGTGGGTGAACGCCAGCCACAGGCCGAGCCCCTCGTGCCACTGCACCGGCGCCTGCTCCCGCGCCCGGGTGAAGGCCGGGTAGGGGTCGGCGACGACAGCGGGGTCGGTGAGGTCCAGCGGAGGAGCCGAGGTCATGTCCGCGCAGCCTAGGAGTGCCCCCGGCACGGCACGGGAGTGGACGACGCCGGAGCCGGCCCCCGCCGTCTCCCGCGACAGCTCCTCGGGCCGGCCGCCGTCGGGTTCGCCGCGGCGGTCGGCGCGCGGCCGGGGGGCGGGCATGCCGACGGGCCGGTCGGCGTTCCTGCCGTGTGACCCACCGCACGCCGAACCGGAGGAGATCACGATGAGCCGATCCGCCGGCAGCGCCGCGCCGCGCGGGGCCCTCCCCGCGCCGGGCACCCACCGGATCGACCCCGCCAGCAGCACGGTGCGCCTGCACGTCACGCACCTCTTCGGGCTGGGCACCGTGCACGGCACGGTCGACCTCGTCGACGGCGAGATGGTCGTCGCCGACCCCGTCGAGTCGTCGACGGTCCGGGCGACCGTCGACACCGGCTCGTTCGCGTCCGGCAACCGCCGGCGGGACCGCGACGTCACCGGCCCCGACCTGCTCGACAGCGCCACCCACCCCCGGGCGCGGTTCACCGGCCGGGCGGTCCGGCCGGACGGCGCGGACTGGCTCGTGCACGGCGAGCTCGAGGCCCACGGCATCACCAGGGACGTGACCCTGCGGATCGACCGCGTGGAGGTGGCCGACGGGGTCACGCGCCTGCACGCCACCGCACGGCTGGACCGCACCGACTTCGGCATCACGAAGAAGCGCGGCATGGTCGGCCGCACCGCCGACGTGGAGCTCGACCTGGTGGCCGAGCGGGCACCCCTCTGACCCGCGGGCGGCGGGGGCCGGGCCGGACGTGCCACCTACGCTCGTCCCCATGGCCCGCTCCGCGACCCGCAAGCGTCCCGCTGCCCCCGCCACCGACCAGGGCGGCGTCAACCCGAAGGCGCCGTGCCCGTGCGGCTCGGGCCGCCGGTACAAGCACTGCCACGGCTCCGGGTACGCCCCGCCGGTGACCCGGCCGTTCGAGGGCCTGCCGGGGGAAGCGCACTGGGTGGCGCTGCGGGAGCTGGTCCCGGCGGCGACCGTCCCGCTGCGCACCGCCGACGGCCGCGAGGTCACCCTCGCCAGCGTGCTCCCCGGTGGCGCGCCGGCGCTGGTCCGGGCCAACGGGGAGATCCTGCTCGGCGTCCAGCTGCAGGCCTCCTCCGACGACGTCAGCCGCGACCTCGGGACGGCGCTGGCCGCCGCGCTCGAGGCCCCGAAGGGCGCCCCGGTCGACCCGGGCCCGGTCGGCGGCGCGGGGTCGGCCGGCCCCCGGCTGCAGGAGCTGGTCGACCTCGAGGCGCCGTTCGAGGTGACCGTGCACCCCGACTTCGCCTTCTGGCTGGAGGGCACCGAGCCCTCGGCGGCCGCCCGGGCCGGCCTGGAGCAGGCCAACCAGGCCGTGCTGCCGACCGAGCTGCTGCCCGGGCTCGGTGCCGCCTACTGGGTGCGGCCGGGCAACGAGCGGGCGCACCTGCGCTGGGTGCGACCCGAGCCGGAGGAGCGGCTGCTCGACGCACTGGCCCGGCTGCGCGCCTCGGGGGAGGTCCTCCTCGGGGAGGGCACCCGGTACGCGGGCGCGTTCCGGGCGCACGGCCTGCTCGTGCCGGTGTGGGACCTGCCCGCCGACACCCCGGCGGCCGACTGGGCCGCGCCGGCCGCGCAGTTCCAGGAGCGCCTCGAGCGGGCGCTGGAGGCGACCGACCCGCTGACCGCCGACGAGCGGCGGGCCCGGGCCGGCCTGCTGTCCCGGCAGATCACCCTGCGCTGAGCCCCGGCCCCCGCCGCCGCCCCCGCCCCCCTCCGGGGGGGGGGTGGGGGTGGGGGGGGGGGGGGGGGGGCGCGCGGGGGGGGGGGGGGGGGCGTGCCGCCGCTGGGGCCGGTGCGGGGGGGGGGG
>NZ_JBJGYK010000037.1:0-40939 GCF_054049955.1 Geodermatophilus sp. SYSU D00758 | reverse complement strand
TCGTGTCCTCTCCCTCTCTTATAAATGTAACACGTTGTGTTGTTTTGCGCCGGGCGGGGCGCCGCCCCCCCCCCCCCGCCCCCCCCCCCCCCCCCCCCCCCCCCCCCCCCCCCCCCGCCGCTGTCAGTCGACCAGGTCCAGCGCCACCCCGACGACGGTGTCGGTGTCGAGGCCGTGGGCCCGGTAGACGCTGGTCAGGTCGCCGCTCTGGCCGAACGTGGTCACCCCCAGGTGGGTCGCCGGCACCCGGTGCACGCCGGCCAGGAACGCCAGCGTGTGCGGGTGCCCGTCGAGCACCGTGACCATCGGGACGGCGCGGGACGCGGGGAGGACGCTGTCGAGCACCCACGTCGCCGCGTCGTCGAGGCCGCGGCGGGCCTGCAGCGCCCGGAACAGCAGCCCGGGGCTGGTGACGCAGACGACGTCGGCCTCGACGCCGAGCCCCGACAGCCGGTCGGCCGCGGCCAGGGTCTCCGGCACGACCGCACCCATGGCGAGGAGCGTGACCACCGGCGTCCCGGCCCGGCGCAGCGGGTAGGCGCCGGCGACGACCTGGCGGCGGCGCCGCTCCCGGGCGGCCGGGTCGGCCGGGACGGCGGCCAGCGACTGGTCGACCGGCCGCGTGGACAGCCGCAGGTAGGCCGAGCTCCCGCCCGGCCGGCCCAGCCGGGCCATCGCCGCGAGCAGGCACCACTCGGTGTCGAGGGCGAACGCCGGCTCGTAGGAGACGCAGCCGGGCTGCTCCAGCCCGATCGACGGGGTGGTGATCGACTGGTGCGCCCCGCCCTCGGGCGCCAGCGTCACCCCGGACGGCGTCCCGACCAGGATCGACTGCCCGCCGGCGTAGATGCCGAACGACCACGGCTCCAGCGCCCGCTCGACGAACGGGTCGTAGAGCACGCCGATCGGCAGCAGCGGCTGCCCCCACCGCGACCACGTCGCGCCGAGCTCGCCGATCGCGCCGACCAGGTTGGTCTCGGCGATGCCGAGCTCGATGTGCTGGCCCGACGGCTTCTCCCGCCAGTGCAGGATCGTCTCGGCGTCGTCGGCGAACCAGTCCCGGCGCGCCTCGTGCGACCAGACGCCGACCTTGTTCACCCAGCCGCCGAGGTTGGTCGAGGACGACACGTCGGGGCTGACGGTCACGACGCGGTGGCCGACCTCGGGCGCGGCGCGGTTGAGGTCCAGCAGGGTGCGGCCGAGCGCGGCCTGCGTCGTCGCGGTCCCCGACGGCGTGCGGCCCAGGTCGGCGGGGACCGCCGGGACGGCCTGCAGGTCCGGCGCCGGGCGCGCCAGCCGCCGCGCCGCGTCGGCCAGCAGCCGCGCCGGGGCACTGCCGGCCGGGAAGCCGGCCCACGGGTCGGCGGGGTCGACACCCAGCCGGGCGGCCAGCTCGTGCAGCTGCGCCTCGGTGAGCAGCGCGGAGTGGTTCTGGGGGTGGCCCTCGATCGCCAGGCCGTAGCCCTTGAGGGTGTAGGCGATGACCACCGTCGGCCGGGTGTCGTCGATCCGCGTGAACGCCTCGCGCAGCGCGTGCAGGTCGTGCCCGCCGAGGTTGCGGATGGCGGCGACCAGCTCGTCGTCGGGGACGCCGGCGATCAGCCCCGCGATCTCCGCCGCCCCCGGGCCCTCCCCGGGCAGGTGGGCGCGGACCTCCTCGGCGGTGCGCCGCAGCATCCGCTGGTACTCCGGGTTGCTCATCGCGTCGATGCGGTCGCGCAGCGCACCGCCGCCGGGCCGGGTGAACAGCTCCTCCAGCAGCCGGCCGTACTTGACGGTGAGCACCTGCCAGCCGGCGGCGGTGAACATGCCCTGCAGCCGGGTGGTGCCCATGGTGGGGACGACGCGGTCCAGCGACTGCCGGTTGAAGTCGACGATCCAGTTGACCTCGCCGAGCTCGGCGACCATCGGGTCGAGCACCGCCTCCCACACGGCGCCCTCGTCCAGCTCGGCGTCCCCGACCAGGGACCACTGCCGCCCCGTGCCGCCGGCGCCGAGCAGGGTGTTGACGTACCGGCGTGCGATCGCGCCCCAGATCGGCGCGGTCGCGCCGATGCCGACGCTGCCCGTGGAGTAGTCGGCGGGCACCGGGTCCTTCGACCGCGAGGGGTAGGACTGCAGCCCGCCGAACTCCCGCAGCGTGGTCAGGTACGCCGGGTCCAGCCGGCCGAGCAGGTACTCCAGCGCGTGCAGCACCGGGGAGGCGTGCGGCTTGACCGACACGCGGTCCCCGGGGCGCAGCTGCTCGAGCCACAGCGCGGTCATGATCGTGACCATCGAGGCGCTGGAGGCCTGGTGCCCGCCGACCTTCAGGCCGGTCGGGTTGGGCCGGACCCGGTTGGCGTGGTCGACGATCGCCGTGGCGAGCCAGAGCACCCGGTCCTCGACCTCCCGGAGCGCGGCGTCGGTGCCGGCGCGGCTCGGTGCGGGGTGGGCGGAGAGGCTCATGGCGGGTGCTCCCGGCTGCGGTGGCGGAGGGGACGCCCGCGAGCGGACCACGGCAGCCCGGCGGCGCACAATCGGCGTCCACCCGGCTGGGCAGCGTGCGCAGCCCGGGCGGCACGGAGGAGGGACGGCGTGGGCAGGCTGCACGGTCGACGGCTCGACCGCACGGACGCCCGGCTGATCCGGGCACTGGACGACGACCCCCGGGCCAGCGCGCTGGCGCTCGCCGACCGGCTGGGCCTCTCCCGCAACACCGTGCAGGCCCGGCTGGCCCGGCTGGAGGGCGGCGCGGGGCTGCTGCCCGTCCAGCACCGGGTGGACGTCGCCGCGCTCGGCTACCCGGTGGAGGCGGTCATCACCACCGTCGTCCGCCAGCAGCTGCTCGACGAGGTCGCCGCAGCGCTCGCCGGCATCCCCGAGGTGGTCGAGGTCCTCGGCCTCAGCGGCCCGGGGGACCTGCTGGTCCGCGTCGTCGCGCCCGACGCCGACGACCTCTACCGCATCGCCGGCCGCGTGCTGGCCACGCCCGGGGTGGACCGGACCGAGACGGCCCTGGTGATGCGGCGGCTGGTGGGGTACCGGGTCGGACCGCTGCTCGACCGGCTGGCCGAGCAGGACGGGCAGGAGGCGCCCTGACCGCGACGGCGCGGTCGCAGCCGGCGACCGCGGCGGAGGTCCGCCGGTCCCTGCCCCGATCCCCTGCGCCCGACCCCGGCGCCGGCGGGGCTGCCGCCGGGCGGCCCGGGCGCGCGTGGTGGGATCGGCGGTGCCCGGGCAGGGAAGCCCGGGAGCACAGGAACGGAGCGCCACCATGACCAGCACCAGCGCGAGCGCGACCCCGGCCCTCCCGCCGGTCGTCGAGCGGATCTTCGAGGACGTGCTGCGGCGCAACGCCGGCGAGCGCGAGTTCCACCAGGCCGTCCACGAGGTGCTGGAGTCGCTCGCCGTCGTCCTCAACCGGCACCGCGAGTACACCGAGCTGAAGACGGTCGAGCGGATCTGCGAGCCCGAGCGGCAGATCATCTTCCGCGTCCCCTGGCAGGACGACCGCGGCGAGGTGCACATCAACCGCGGGTTCCGGGTGGAGTTCAACTCCGCGCTGGGCCCCTACAAGGGGGGCCTGCGCTTCCACCCGTCGGTGAACCTGGGCATCGTCAAGTTCCTCGGCTTCGAGCAGGTCTTCAAGAACGCGCTCACCGGGATGCCGATCGGCGGCGGCAAGGGCGGGTCGGACTTCGACCCCAAGGGCCGGTCGGACACCGAGATCATGCGCTTCTGCCAGTCCTTCATGACCGAGCTGTACCGGCACCTCGGCGAGTACACCGACGTCCCGGCCGGTGACATCGGCGTCGGTGCGCGGGAGATCGGCTACCTGTTCGGCCAGTACAAGCGGATCACCAACCGCTACGAGTCCGGGGTGATCACCGGCAAGGGCCTGGGCTGGGGTGGCGCGCTGGTGCGCACCGAGGCCACCGGCTACGGCGCGGCGTTCTTCGCCGCGGCGATGATGGCGGCGGCGGGGGAGTCCTTCGACGGCCGGCGGGCGGTCGTGTCGGGCTCGGGCAACGTCGCCGTCTACGGCATCGAGAAGATCCACCAGCTCGGCGGCACGGTGGTCGCCTGCTCGGACTCCAGCGGCTACGTCGTCGACGAGAAGGGCATCGACCTCGAGGTCCTCAAGGAGGTCAAGGAGGTGCAGCGGGCGCGGATCGACGTGTACGCCGAGCGGGTCCCGTCGGCGTCCTTCGTGCCGGGCGGCAGCATCTGGGACGTCCCCTGCGACGTCGCCGTCCCGAGCGCCACGCAGAACGAGCTCGACCGGGACGCCGCCGCGACGCTGGTCCGCAACGGCTGCCGGTACGTCGTCGAGGGCGCCAACATGCCCTCCACCCCGGGGGCCGTGGGGATCTTCCGGGAGGCCGGGACCCGCTTCGCGCCCGGCAAGGCGGCCAACGCCGGGGGGGTCGCCACCTCGGCGCTGGAGATGCAGCAGAACGCCTCGCGCGACCGGTGGACCTTCGAGCACACCGAGCACCGGCTCGAGGAGATCATGCGCGACATCCACACCCGCTGCTTCGAGACCGCCGACGAGTACGGCTCGCCCGGCGACCTGGTGCTCGGCGCCAACGTGGCCGGCTTCCTCCAGGTCGCCGAGGCGGTGCACGCCCTCGGTCTGGTCTGACCGGAGGGCCGGGCCGCCCGGTCAGGCCGGCACCCGGACCGGGCGGCGCATCGCGAGCCGGATCACCGGTCCGCTCAGGAACAGGAGGAACAGCGCGAAGTAGTTGACGTCGGGGACGAGCACCCCCACGAGCAGGGCGATCAGCAGCCAGCCGGTGGTGACCAGCGCGGGGGCGGGCCGCAGCTCCTCGGGTGCGGTGCCCGCGCGCCGCAGGCCGGGGCGGCGCCACACCAGCACGCTGGACGCGGTCAGGAAGGCCGAGCTCAGGGCCAGGGTGCCGATGTACAGGGCCACGGCCCCCCGCTCGGGGCCGTAGACCGCCACCACCTGGGTGGTGAAGGGCAGCAGGACGACGGTCAGCGTCCACCCGAGGTTCACCGCGAGGAAGGCCCGGTCGTAGGCGCCCACCCGCTCCACGTGCCGGTGGTGGGCCAGCCAGAGCCGGGCGATCACGACGAAGCTGAGGGCGAAGGCCCCGAAGCGGGCGGCCTCCTCGGCCAGCAGGGCACCGAGCCCGACGCCCGCCGCCTCCTGCGGCAGGACGTCGACCAGCGGGAGGACCAGCAGGGTGATCGCGATGGCCACGACGGCGTCCATGAAGGTGACGAGCCTGTCGAGCCCGCGGTCCGACCCCATCCGGGGAGGTTAGGACGCTCCCTCCCGCGGCGGGACCCCTGTCGGGGAGGCCGCACCGGCGGCAGACTGTCCGCCGAGCTCCCCGGGAGCGGGCCAGGGCCGGTTCCCCCCTCCGAGCCGCCGGGAGGTCCCGTGCCCCGCAGGCAGGTGGTGCCGGACGGCCCCGGCACCGGGACCCCGTGGCCGGCCCGCGTCGGTGCGGCCGGGCTCGCCGCCGCGGTCGTGCTCGCCGGCTGCGACGCCGGCCAGGACGCCGAGACCACCCAGGAGGTCCCCGACACCCCCGGGGTCGACGGCTCGGTGGGGCAGGTCGACCTCGACGACGTGTACCTCGACTCCGGCTCGGACGTGGCGGCCGGCGCTGCGGTCCCGCTGCGGGCCGCGCTGACCAACGAGGGCGAGTCCCCGGACACGCTCACCAGCGTCACCACCCCGGCGGCGCAGTCGGTGCAGCTGCTGGACGAGAACGGCGACCCGGCCACCGGCGGGATCCCGCTGCCGGCCGACGGCCAGGTGGACGCGACGACCGGCCCGGAGCGGATGCGGCTGGAGGGGGTCACCTCGGCCATCGGGACGACGGACACCGTCCCGGTCACGTTCGTCTTCGCGACCGCCGGCGAGGTGCGCCTGGACGTGCCGGTCGGCACCGCCGGGTAGCCGGGCGGGTGACCGGGCTCGCGGCCGCGCTGGCGCTGCTCGCGGCCCTGCTGTTCGCGGTGGCCTCGGCGGTCCAGCAGCGCTCGGCGGCCGGCGTCCCCGACGAGCGGGCCCGCGGCCCCGCGCTGCTCCTGTGCCTCGTCCGGCGCCCGCTGTGGTGGGCGGGCACGCTCAGCGACACGGCCGGGTACGCGGCCCAGGCGGCGGCGCTGGGCCTGGGCTCGCTGCTGCTCGTGCAGCCGCTGCTGGTCACGACGGTGCTGTTCGCGCTGCCGCTGAGCGCCCGCTGGTCGGGCCGGCGGCTGCACCGCTCGGACCGGGCGTGGGCCGCGGTGCTCGCCCTCGCGCTGGCGGCCTTCGTCGTGACCGGCGAGCCCACCGCCGGCGCCGCCCGCGCGGGTGTGCGGGAGTGGACGCCGGGGCTCGTCGTCCTGGGCCTGCTGGCCGGCGCGTGCCTGCTCGGGGCCGCCGTCCGCCGCGGACCGGCGCGGGCGCTGCTGCTCGCCGTGGCCAGCGGGGTGGTCGCGGGCCTGGCCGCGGCGCTCACCAAGGGCGTGGTGAGCCTCCTCGACGACGGCGTCCCCGCGCTGCTGGCCAGCTGGGAGACCTACCTGCTGGTCCTCGCCCTGGTCGGCGGGACGTTCGTGCAGCAGTCGGCCTACCAGGCCGGCGCCCTCGAGGCCTCGCTGCCGGCGATGACCGTCGGGGAGCCGGTGGTCGCGGTCGCGCTCGGCGTCGTGGTCCTCGGCGAGCACCTCCGGGCCGGCGGCACGGAGTGGGTGCTGGTCGGCGGGCTGGCCGCGGTGATGGCCGTCACGACCCTGGCGCTGGCACGCGCGGCGGCCCGGACCGCGCCCCGGGTGCCGGCGGCCGCCCGCTGAGAGCACCGTCCCGCCGCCGGGGCCGGTGCTACACCGTGCTGTCGTCGCGCGACGGGGGGTCCCGGTGAGCCGGTACCGCGCCGACCCCGGGGGCGGGCGGGACGACGGCGAACAGGTCCACCAGCGCGTCCCAGCGGGTGCGGCGCCCCGGGGGGAAGCGCGCGGCCGACCGCCGCCGGCGCCGTGACCCCTCGGGGTACCAGCGCCGCGCCCACGGGGACGCCGGCCGGGCCAGCCGGACGGCGGCGACGGCCGCGACCAGCGGGACGAACACCCCCACCACGCCGAGCACGGTCCGGCCCTTGAGGATCGCGACGACCGCGAACGCGAGGTTGCCCGCCAGGGTCAGCGCCAGGGCCAGCTCGCCCTCCCCGCGGTCGAGGTCGAACGGGTTGGCGCCGACCAGCAGCAGCCCGCCCACGACGAGTGCCACGAGGACGGCGTCGACGGAGCTGCGGCCCTCCTGCGCCCAGTAGACGTCGTCGAGGTGCAGCCACAGGGCGAACTCGTCGAGGGTCAGGGCGGCCCCGGTGCCGAAGAGCACGGCCAGGACGTACAGCCACGGCGGGTCCGGCCGGTAGGTGAACTCCAGCATGCCGGTGCCCAGGAGCAGGAAGATCCCGTAGACCTCGTGGTGCACGTGCACGCCGCCGACGCTGGTGTCGCGGAACGGCCCGCGGCCGGTCCGGATCGCCCGCGTGACGAAGCGCGTCACCAGGAAGGTGACCAGGAAGGCGGCCAGCAGCCACGCCACGACGGCCCGGCGGCCGGTCACCGCCGGCAGGATCTCCAGCTCGAGGACCACCGGCCCACCCCCCCGCCTCGTCGCAGACGTCCCGATCGTCGCGTCGCCGGCACGGCGGACGGCCAGGGTCGGAGGTCCCGCCGGGGTTCCGGTCCGGGACGGCGGCGAGCACGATGGCAGGGGCGCAGCGACGACGCCCAGGCCGCACAGCCGCCGGGAGGCCCCGATGTCCGCCGAGCCGACGTCCGCCCCGCCGCCCGCCCGGCCCGTGCCCGCCGAGCCGGCGGCCACCCGGCCCGCGGCGGACCGCGACTGGTTCCTCCAGGGGCCGTACGCCCCGGTCACCGAGGAGGTCACGGCCTTCGACCTGCCGGTCACCGGCACCCTGCCGGCCGGCCTGGACGGACGCTACCTGCGCAACGGCCCCAACCCGCTCGGCCTCGACGAGCCGGTCGAGCACTGGTTCCTCGGCCCCGGGATGGTGCACGGTGTGCGGCTGCGCGACGGCCGCGCCGAGTGGTACCGCAACCGCTGGGTCCGCTCGCGCGAGGTGGCCGCGGCGCTGGGGGAGCGGTGGCCGGGGGGACCGGTGCACGCCGGCATGGACTTCGCCGCCAACACGCACGTGATCGGGCACGCCGGGCGGACCCTGGCCACCGTCGAGGCGGGGGCGCTGCCCTACGAGCTCACCGACGAGCTCGACACGGTCGGCCCCTGCGACTTCGACGGCACGCTGCCCGGGGGGTACGCCGCGCACACCAAGCTCGACCGGCGGACGGGGGACCTGCACGCGGTCGCCTACTTCTGGGGCTGGGACCACGTGCAGCACGTCGTCGTCGGCCCCGACGGGCGGGTCCGCCGGACCACCGACGTCCCCGTCCCGGACGGGCCGATGATGCACGACTTCGCGCTCACCGAGCGCTGTGTGGTGCTGCTGGACCTGCCGGTCACCTTCAGCATGGACGCCGCGGCGGCGGGCTCGTCGCTGCCCTACACCTGGAACCCGGCGCACGAGGCCCGGATCGGCCTGCTCCCCCGGGACGGGGACGGCGGGGACGTCCGGTGGTTCGAGGTGGACCCCTGCTGGGTCTTCCACACCGTCAACGCCTACGACGACGGTGACCGGGTCGTGCTCGACGCCTGCCGGTACGCCGGCTCCTACGACATGTCCGGCCTGGCCGGGCGGGGACCGCTCACGCTCGACCGCTGGACGCTCGACCCGCGCACCGGCACGGCCGGCCGGCAGCCGCTCGACGGGCGCCCCCAGGAGTTCCCCCGCGTGGACGAGCGGGTCGTCTCGAGGCCGCACCGCTACGCCTACAGCGCGGCCCTCGGGCAGGTCGACCCGGGCACCGTGCGGCCGGACGGCGGCTTCGGCGACGACGCGTTCGCCTCCGCGCTGCTCAAGCACGATCTGCGAACGGGCACGGTCGAGGCGCACCGGTTCGGTCGGGACGCGGCCGTCGGCGAGGCCGTGTTCGTCCCGGCCGCGCCCGACGCGGACGAGGACGACGGGTACGTGCTGGCCTTCGTCCACGACCCCGACCGCGGCGCCACGGACCTCGTCGTCCTCGCCGCCCAGGACCTCGCCGGCGCGCCCGTCGCCCGCGTCCACCTCCCGGCGCGGGTCCCCCTCGGTTTCCACGGCAGCTGGGTCCCGACCGAGAGCTGAACGCGGCCTCCTCCGGGTCCGGCCCCTGGCCTCCGAGGGCGAGGCGCGGTGGAATCGGCTCCACCGCCCACCCCGGTGCGGCCCTCCGGCGGCGCCGGCGGTCCGCCCGGCCCGACGAGGGAGCGAGACCACCGTGACCGGACCCGCCGGCCCGCAGGCCCAGTTCGAGGAGGGGCGCTCGGCCGAGATCGTCGCCGCCAGCTTCGCGCGCACCACGGACCCGCGGCTGCGCGAGGTGCTCACCTCGCTCGTCGGCCACCTGCACGCCTTCGTCAAGGACGTCGGGCTGACCCCCGAGGAGTGGGCGCGGGGCATCCGGTTCCTCACCGAGACCGGGCAGACGTGCGACGACACCCGGCAGGAGTTCATCCTGCTCTCCGACGTCCTCGGGGTCTCGATGCTCGTCGACGCGCTCGCCCACCCCGCCGGTGAGGGGGTGACCGAGTCGACCGTCGAGGGACCCTTCCACGTGGTCGCCTCGCCCGCGCGGGAGCCGGGCGACAGCATCGTCGAGGCCGGGGACGGCGAACCGTGCCTGGTCACCGGCCGGGTGCTCGACACCGGGGGGCGGCCGGTGGCCGGTGCCACCGTCGACGTCTGGCAGGCCGACGCCGACGGCTTCTACGACGTGCAGCGCCCCGGCGAGGTGCCGCGGGACAACCTGCGCGGGGCCTTTCCCACCGACGCCGAGGGCCGGTTCCGCTTCCGCACCATCGTCCCGCGCTGGTACCCCATCCCCGACGACGGCCCGGTGGGCCGGCTCCTGGCGGCCACCGGCCGGCACCCCAACCGCCCCGCGCACCTGCACGTCGAGGTCACCGGCCCGGGGATCCGGACGCTGACCACGCACGTCTTCGTCTCCGACAGCCCCTACCTGGACTCCGACGCCGTCTTCGGCGTCCGGGCCGGTCTGGTCCGGGACTTCGCCCGCGTCGACGACCCGGCCCGTGCCGCCGAGGTCGGCCTGCCCAACCCGTTCCGCTGGGTGGACTTCCCGATCACGGTCGGGCGGGCCTGACGGGGGCGCGGGGGCCGGTCGGGGCTGGTCCGCGCGCCGCCGGGGCGGGATGATGCGCGGGCAGCGACAGCGGCGCCGGACGTGGTGGTCATGCGGGACTTCACCGAGCTCCAGGAGCGGCTCGACCTCGCCTGCGCGGTGGACGAGCCGGGCTCCGCGGTGCCGCACGTTCTGGTGGCGCTGCCCTCGTTCAGCCTCGGGGAGTCACTGCTGTCGCACTACGTCGACCGGATCCCCGCCCTGGAGCACCGGTACCTGGTCGCGCTGTTCGTGCTGCCGCGCATCCCGGGCTGCGAGCTGGTGTTCGTCAGCTCCGCCCCGCCGCCGGAGGCGATGGTCGACCACTACCTGGCGCTGGTCCCCCCGGCCGACCGGGCCTCGGTGCGCCGGCGGCTGCGGGTGCTCGTCGTCCCCGACGCGTCGGACCGCTCGGTCGCGGCCAAGCTGCTCGACCGGCCCGACCTGCTCGACGAGCTGCGCGCGCACATCGGCGGGCGGCCGGCGTTCATCGAGCCGTGGAACGTCACCGCCGACGAGGTGGCGGTCGCCCGGCGGCTCGACGTGCCGGTCAACGGGACCGCGCCGGAGCTGTGGCCGCTGGGGTTCAAGAGCGCCGGGCGCCGGTTGCTGGCCGGCAGCGGTGTGCCCGTGCCGGCCGGGTGCGAGGACGTGCGCACGGTCGAGGACGTCGACCGGGCCGTGGACCACGTGCTGGGGCAGCGGCCGGACGCCGCCGGGGTGGTGGTCAAGCTCGACGACAGCGGCGCCGGCGACGGCAACGTGGTGCTGCGCCGCGAGGGCCTGACCGGGAGCGCGGGGGCGCTGCGCGACGCCGCCCGCCGGCTGCCCGGGTGGTTCCTCACCGCGCTGACCCTCGGCGGCGTCGTGGAGGAGTACGTCACCGGCGAGCGGTTCACCAGCCCCAGCGTGCAGGGCGACATCTCCCCGGACGGGAGCGTGACCGTGCTGGCCACCCACGAGCAGGTGCTCGGCGGCAGCAGCGGGCAGGTGTACCTGGGGTGCCGGTTCCCGGCCGAGCCGGCCTACGCCGCGGAGCTGGGGCGGTACGGGCAGCGGGCCGGGGAGGCGCTGGCCCGCCGCGGCGCCCGCGGCCGGTACGGGGTGGACTTCGTCGCCACCCGCGGCCCGGACGGCCCGCAGCTGCGCGCCCTGGAGATCAACCTGCGCAAGGGCGGGACGACGCACCCCTACGCGGTGCTGCGCAACCTCGTGCCGGGCCGCTACGACGTCGACCGGGGCTGCTGGACCGCCGAGGACGGCGCGGTCCGCTGCTACTGCTCGACCGACAACCTGGTCGATCCGGCCTGGACGGGGCTGCCGCCGCGGGGGGTGGTCGACGCGGTCACCGGCGCCGGGCTGGCGTTCGACCGGCGCACGCGCGCCGGCGTCGTCCTGCACATGCTCTCGGGGCTGGCGATCGACGGCCGCTTCGGCCTGACCGCGATCGCCCCGACACCCGACGCCGCGCACGACCTGCTGGAGCGCACCCACGCCCGCGTCGACCGGCTCGCCCGCCGTACGGTGGCGGCCGGGAGCTGACCGCCCGCCGCGGCCGGTCAGCCGCGCAGCCGCGCGCGCAGGCCCTCCACCTCGGCGGCGAGCGCGCCCACCCGCTCGCCGGCGCGGCCCGCGCGGGCGTCGGCCTCGCCCGCCCGGGTCTCGGCCTCGGCGGCCCGGCGGTCGGCGTCCTCGGCGCGCTGCGCGGCGCGCGCCGCCGCCGTGACCGCCTCCTCGCGGCGCGCCTCGGCGTCGGCCGCGCGGGCGTCGGCCGCCGCCGCCCGGGAGTCGGCGGCCGTGGCCCGGGCGGCGGCGTCCCGCTCGGCGCGGCGGGCCTCGTCCCGCTCGCGCTCGGCGGTGCGGGCCCGCTCGGCCGCCGCCTCGGCGGCGGCGCGGGCCTCGTCGCGCTCCCGCGTCACGGCCTGGGCGGTGCCGGCGAGCGCGCGCTCGGTGACGCCCCACCGGGCGCGGGCCTCGACGAGGGCGTCGTGCTCCCGGGCCGCCTCGGCGCGGGCCTGCCGCTCCGCCCGCCGCGCGTCCGCGGTGTCCCGGTCGGCCGCCTGGCGGCGCAGCTCGGCGTCCGCGGCGTCCCGCAGCGCGGCGTCGCGTTCCTCGCCGGCCCGGTCCCGCTCGGCCAGTGCCCCGTCCCGTGCGGCGTCGGCCGCCGACCGGGCCTCCTCCGCGCGCCGCACGGCGCGCTCGGCCTCCGCCCCGGCCTCGGCGATCCGCTGCTCGGCGGCCGACCGCGCGGCCGCGGCGTCGTGCTCGGCGCCCTGCCGGGCCGCCTCGGCCTCCGCGCGGCGCTGCTCGGCCAGCCGGGCCTGCTCCTCGGCGCGCAGCCGCCCGGCGTGCGCGGCGTCCACGTCGGACCGGGCCTGGGCCAGCCGTGCCTCCACGGTGGTCTCGTCCCGGTAGCCCTCCAGGGCCTCGGTCGCGGCGGCGAGCAGGGCGGCCTGGGCCTCGGCCGCCGCGGCGGCCTCCCGGGCCGCCACCGCCCAGCGGGCCACCAGCTCCCGCACCCGGCCCTCCGGGGGCAGGTCCGCGGCCGGTCCGCCGGCGCCCGCGGCCGGTCCACCGCCCTGCTGCCCGCCGATCCGCGCGCGGGCCCGGCGCGCGGTCTCGGGGTTGTGGTCCGGGCGGGCGCAGAACCGGGGGGAGGGGCCGCTGCGCCCGGGGGTGCGGGGCCGGGGCGGCTCGGTGCACCCGGGGAACGCGCACCGCTCCGCGTCCTGCGCGGTGGGGGTGGTCACGCGTCGACCGTAGATGCATGGGCGGAGGACCGCCCATGCATCCATGGCGACGGACGTGGCGCGCGGGCGATCACCTCCGAGAAGCACTTATTCTCGGAAGCGATCGGGCGACGGGAGGGAGACCCGGTGGAGACGACGGGAACGAGCACTCCCGGAGCCGACCCGGGAGGAGCACCGGTCGCCGCCGCCGCCGCCGCCGCGGCCGTGCCCGGGACCGGCGGGCTGCTGCTGCCCGGTGACCTGACCGCGGTCGGGTCGTACGTCGCCGCGGCGCAGGCCGCCGCCACCCGGGACGCCTACGCCCGCGACCTGCGGGCCTGGGCGGCCTGGTGCCGCGCGCGGTCGCTCCCGAGCGCGCTGCCCGCCGACCCGCTGGTCGTCGCCGCCTGGCTGGCCGCGATGGCCGACGACGGGCGCAGCCCGAGCTACGTCGCCCGCCGCCTGTCGGCGCTCAACGACGCCCACCGCACCGCCGGGCACCCGGCCCCCGGGGACAGCGAGGGGGTCCGCCGGACCCTCGCCGGTATCCGCCGCAGCGCGGTGCGCGCCGGCCACCGGCCCCGGCGGGCGCGCGCGCTGGACACCGCGACCGTCCGGGCGCTGGTCGAGGACCTCCCCGACACCCTCGCCGGCCGGCGCGACCGCTGCCTCGTCCTGCTCGGGTTCGCCCTCGGCCTGCGCGCCTCCGACCTGTGCCGGCTGCACGTCGAGGACCTCATCCCGGCCGGGCACGGCGGGCTGGACGTCCTGGTCCGCTTCTCCAAGACCGACCAGGACGGCGCGGGGGAGACCCTCGCCCTCGCCGAGGGCGTCCGCGAGGTCACCTGCCCGGTCCGCGCCGCGCGCGCCTGGCTCGACACCCTGGCCGGTCAGGGCGTCACCTCGGGGCCGCTGTTCCGCTCGGTGGGCAAGGGGCGCGCGCCCCGGCTGGGGACCACCGCGCTGAGCACCCGGAGCGTCGCCCTGGTGCTCGGGCGGGCCGCCGTGCGCGCCGGCGTCCCCACCGAGGGCCTGTCCCCGCACTCGCTGCGCCGGGGCTTCGCCACGACGGCCTACGCCCAGGGGGTGCCGGAGAAGGAGATCAGCCGGACCGGCCGCTGGCGGTCGCTCGTGGTCCGCTCCTACGACGCCTCCAGCCGGTGGGCCGACCCCGCCTCCGGCGCCCTGGGCCTGTGACCGGCGTCCCGGGCGCGGCGCCCGGGACGCCGGACCGGCCGGCCGGGCCCGTCAGGCGAGCCGGCGCACCCGGTGGACCGACAGGCCCTGCTCGTCGAGCAGCTCCGGGATGCGGGCGGCGAACTCGGTGAGGTGCGGCGCGGCGAGGTGGGCGTCGAGGTGCTCGCCGGATTCCCAGTTCTCGTAGAAGAAGAACGCGTCGGGGTCCTCGATGCCCTGGTGCAGGTCGTAGTTGACGTAGCCCTCCTCCCGGCTGGTCGGCTCGACCAGCGCCTCGAGGGCAGCGCGCAGCTCCTCGCGCCTGCCCGGGGCGGCGCGCATGGAGGCGATGACGGTGAGCAGGTCGCGCCGGTCGTCGGTGGGGGTGGGCACGCGGGCACCTCCGGGGACGGGGCCGGCCGGTCCGGCCGGCCGGGTGAGGGGACGGTACGGACCCCGGGGCGCCGACGGCCACTCGTGGGCAGGCGGCGGGCCGGACCGTGCACCACCATGGCGGCATGGCGGCGACCGGGGACAGCGCACCGAGCGGGGACGGCGCTCCGACCGGCGACAGCGCACCCGCGCGCGAGGTGGCCCGGCGGATGGCCGAGGCGGCCGGAGCCTGGCTGGACGGCCTCGATCCCGCGCAGCGGCGGGTCGCCACCGGGGCCGCGCCCGCCGACGACGCCTCGGACGCCGAGCGGCGGCGGTGGTTCTACACCCCCACCGACCACGGCGGGCTCACCGTGCACGAGCAGCGGCCGGCCCAGCAGCGGGCGGCGCTGCGGCTGGTGGCGACCGGGCTGTCCACCCCCGCCTACGTCACGGTGGCGACGATCGTGGGCCTGGAGAACGTGCTCGACCACGTGGAGGGCTTCACCACCCGCTTCGACCGCGAGCGGGGGCGCGACCCGGGCCTGTACTACCTGCGGGTCTTCGGCGAGCCCGGCGGGCGGGCGCCGTGGGGCTGGCGGTTCGGCGGCCACCACGTCTCGCTGAACAACCTGGTCGTCGACGGCGCGGTCGTGGCCAGCACCCCGTGCTTCCTCGGGGCCGACCCCGCGTCCTCACCGCTGCTCGGCGGCGCGGTCAACCGGCCGCTGGGCCGCGTCGAGGACCTCGCCCGCGACCTCGTCCGGTCGCTGCCCCCCGGGCTCGCCGCCCGGGCGGTGCTGCTGCCCCGTGCGCCGTCGGACCTGGTCACCGCCAACCGGACGACGGTCACGCCGGGCGACCGGGTGATCCCGCTGGCCGGCATCTGGCGGGACGAGCGGTTCCCCGACCCCGCGGAGCAGGCCGCGCTGCAGGCCCTCAGCGACGCCATCGACGAGGCCGCGGCCTACCAGGACCCCGACCACGCGGCGGTCGAGTACACCGCCGCCCCGAAGGGCGTGCCGGCCGCCGAGCTCGACGGTGAGCAGCGGGGCCTGCTGCGCGCGCTGCTCGGCACCTACCTCGACCGGGTGCCCGCCGAGCTGTCCCCGGCGGCCCGCTACGACGACGACGCCGCGCTCGACGCCGTCCACGTCGCCTGGGCCGGGTCCACCGACCCGGGGCAGCCGCACTACTACCGGCTGCAGGGGCCCCGGCTGCTGGTCGAGTGGGACAACACCCAGCGCGGGGCCAACCACGCCCACTCGGTGTGGCGCGACCCCGACGCCGACTTCGGCCTCGACGTGCTCGCCCGGCACCGCGCGGCCCACCACGGCTGAGCGGCGTCAGCGGTCGCCCTTGCCGGGGTAGGGCGGCGTGCTGTCGGCCACGACGGCCCCGCGCTCGCCCAGGGGCCGTTCGGGCCCGACGGTCGAGTCGCGGGCGGTCTGGCGCTCGGCCTCCGCGTTGACGGCCGCGCCGACGATCACCAGGAAGACGGTGACCCACAGCCAGAACATGCTGATCGCCACGCCGGCCAGGGACCCGTACGTCGACTGGTAGCTGCCCAGGTTCTGCACGTAGCTGAAGAAGGCGAACGTCGTGGTGAGCCAGAGCAGCGTCGCGGCGGCCGAGCCCGGGGTGATCCACCGCCAGCGGGCCTGGCGGCGGTCGGGCGCGTACCGGTACAGGACGGCGAGCACACCGGCCATCAGCACGGCGAGCACCGCCCACGACCCCGCCGCCACCACCCCCCGGAGCGCGCCGGGGGCGTCGGGGAGGGCCTGCGACAGCGCACTGCCCCCGGCGATCAGGCCGCCGAGGGCGACGGCCCCGGCGAGCACGAACACCAGGGCCAGGCCGCTGCGGCGCAGCAGCCCCCGCGACTCGGTCTCGTGGTAGGCCAGCGTCAGCCCGTCGACGAGGTAGGTCATTGCGGTCGTCGCCGTCCACAGCGCCACCACCAGCCCGGTCACCCCGCGCCAGGTCAGCACCTGCGTCGACGCGGCGGTGATCGTGGTCAGCTGGTCGGCCACGATCGACTCGAGGTCGGTGGGCAGCACGTCGGCCACGCGGGAGAGCTGCTGCAGCGCCCGCTCCGGGGTGTTCACCGCGCCGTAGACCGACAGCGCGGTCACGAGCACCGGGGCGACCGACAGGACGGCGAAGAACGCGACCGCCGCGCTCTGCACCATGAGGCGGTCGCTCACCACGTGCCCCCCGACGCGCCGCAGCACGCGCCCCCACTCGCGGAGCGTGAGCCGGTGCGGGGAGTCCGCGTCGCTCGCCCCGCCGTGGCGGTGCCGGACCGCCGCTGACTGCCCGCGGGTCATGCGTCATCCCACCCCGCGACCGGGGCCGCCGCAACGCCGCGCCGGCCGGGCTCAGCGGTAGACCAGCGAGCCGTCCTCGAGGTCGGCCTCCGGGAGGGCCTCCCGCTCCTGCTCGTACTCGAGCATGTGGGTCCACGGCTCCCGGTCGCCCTGCTTGAACAGCACGTGCTGCGAGCGCAGCACGTACCCGGCGTTGAAGTTCTCCGGGTCCGACCAGGGCCGGATCTCCATGTCGGCGTCCTCCGGCCGCAGCGTCGGGACGACGACGGTGGCGCCCTTCTCCCGCATGTGCTCCAGGAGCCGGACGACGTGGTCGCAGACCAGGTCGGCGCGCAGCGTCCAGCTGTGCCGGAAGTAGCCGAACGTGTAGGCCATGTTCGGGACGCCGCTGATCATGACGCCGCGCCAGGTGACCCGCTCCGGGAAGGAGACCGGCTCGCCGTCCACGGTGAAGGAGACGTCGCCGAACGCGGAGAGGTTGAAGCCGGTGGCGGTGACCACGATGTCGGCGAGGATCTCCTCGCCCGAGCCGACCCGGACGCCCTTCTCGGTGAAGGTCTCGATGGTGTCGGTGACGATCGAGGCCCGGCCCTCGCCGAGGGCGGCGAACAGGTCGCCGTCCGGGACGATCGCGATCCGCTGCTGCCACGGCCGGTAGCGCGGCGTGAAGTGCTTCTCGACGTCGAAGCCCTCGGGCAGCAGCGGGCGCAGGGACTCCATGAGGTAGGTGTGCAGCTCCTCGGGGGCCTCGTGGGAGAGCCGGGCCAGCTCGCCGAACTGCGCGATGTAGGAGCGGCGCAGGATCTCGTGCGTCCACTCCTCCGGGATGTCGAGCTGCTGGAGGGTCACCGCCAGCTCGGCCGTGGTGGGCGGGGCGAGCCAGTACGACGGCGAGCGCTGCAGCATCGTGACGTGCTCGGCCTTCTCCGCCATGGCGGGGACGAGCGTGGCCGCGGTCGCCCCGGAGCCGATGACGACGACCCGCTTGCCGGTGTGGTCGAGGTCCTCCGGCCAGGCCTGCGGGTGCACGACGACCCCCGCGAAGTCGGCCATGCCCGGCCACTCGGGCGTGTAGGGCTCGTCGTGGTTGTAGTAGCCCTGGCACATCCACAGGAAGTCGGTGGTCATGCGCAGCTGCTCGCCGGTGTCGAGCCGGGTGACCTCCACGGTCCAGCGCTCGGTCTCGCTCGACCAGCTCGCCGCGGTCACCTTCTGCCGGTAGCGGATGAACCGCTCGAGGTCGTTCTCCTCGACCACCTCGTCGAGGTACTCGAGGATCGCGCCGCCGGCCGCGATGGACGGGCCGCGCCAGGGCTTGAAGCGGTACCCGTAGGTGAACAGGTCGCTGTCGGAGCGCACGCCGGGGTACCGGTGCGTCCACCAGGTGCCGCCGCGCGCTTCCTTGGCCTCGAGGACGACGAGGGACCGGTCGGGGAACCGCTCGCGCAGGTGGTAGGCCGCGTCGATGCCGGAGACACCGGCACCGACGACGAGGACGTCGACGTGCTCGACGCCGGCGTCCTCGGAGTCCTGCTGCGGCGCGGTGCCCGGTTCCGTCGTCGTCGTCATGGGAGAACCTCCACTCGATCGGGTGACCCAGGTCACAGAACCTACTCACGGTTCGCGATCGTGCGGAAGTCCCGGTCCGGTGCGGCGGCCCGCCCCGCGGTCAGCCCCGCGCCACCCGGCGGACCTCCCGCCAGAGCCACGCGGCGAGGGCGACCGGGACGGCGACGAACGCCGCCAGCGCCGGGACGGTGCCCACGAGCCCGCCCAGCCAGGCCAGCAGCAGCGGGGTCCCGAAGCCGGTGTAGGCGAACGCGTAGAACGCGCTGTTCACCGCGCCCCGGGTGTGCGGCGGTGCCAGCCGGGCGGTGAGGGTCAGCCCGGCGGTCAGGCAGAGCCCGCCCCCGGCCCCCATGAGCGCCGACGCCGGCAGCAGCAGCGGCTCGGAGGTGGCCACGACCGCCGCGACGCCGAGGGCGAGACCGGCCGCGCCGAGGGCCATCCCGAGCGGCCCGGCGCCGCGCTCGGCCCGGCGGCCGACCCGGGCGGCGACCGCGCTGGCCGCGAGCGCCAGCCCGGCGATGAGGCCGGCGTAGGCGACCCCGACGCCGTCCGGGACCACCAGCAGCGGCAGCAGCGTCGCCGCGACCGCCGGGAAGGCGAAGACCCCGACGGCCGTCGGGGCGAGCACCGCCCAGAACGGGCGCCGCGCCTCCGGTGGCAGGCCGAGCGCCATCAGCCGGCCGCGCCGCCGCACCTGCACCGTCTCGGGCACGGTCAGCAGCGCCCCGAGCCCGACGAGCAGCACGGCCACGTGCACGAGGTAGGGCAGGGTCGTCGGCGCGGGGCCGTACTGGGCGAGCACCCCGCTCATCGCCGGGGCGACGGCGAAGCCCAGGGACGTCGACACCGCGCCGCGGGTGGCCGCCGCCCGCTGGCCGTCCGGGCCGGCCAGCTCCTGCAGCCAGGCGTTCGCCACGGAGAACACCACGCCGGAGACGACGCCCTGCAGCAGCCGGCCCAGGTAGAGCAGGGGCAGGTGGTCGACGGCGGGGAGGAACAGCAGCGAGACCAGGCCGGCGACGACGGCGAACGGCAGCACCAGGGCCCGCCGGCCGAAGCGGTCCGAGGCCGCCCCGGAGACGGTGAGCGCCGCGATGAGCCCGACGGCGTAGCAGCCGAAGACCGCGGTCAGGTCGGCGTCGGACAGCCCGAGGGTGCGGCGGTAGACCAGCAGCAGCGGGGTGGGGATGTTGGTGCCCAGGGCCACCGTGAACAGCCCGAAGGTGAGGGCGTCGAGCCGCCGCCGGGTGGCATCGCGCCGCAGGGTGGCCTCGGTCACCCGCCGGACGCTACCGGCCTCCCTTCCGAGCCCGACGCCGGCGCGAACGCCCGGCCTGCCGGCGCAGCCAGTCCTCGACGGTGGCGGCGTCGGGGACGAGGGCGAGCGTGGCCCGCGGGTCGACGTCCAGGGCGGCGGTCCGGGTCCAGCGCCAGAGGGCGGCGACGTCCGGCGCGAACCGCTCGAAGAGCGGGACGGGCACCGGGAACCGCCGCGGAGGGCGGCCGAGGACGCGGGTGTGGATCTCCCGGCACTCCGCGAGCGAGCGCACGTCCGAAGCCAGGTGGAGCGCCCGGCCGACGAACCGCCGCGGGTCGGCGAGGACGCAGGCGGCGACCCGGCCGAGGTCGGGGCATGACAGCCACGGGACGCGGACGTCCCACCCGGCCAGCGTCGGCCACACGTGCCACGCGCCGGCGGCCGGGGAGAACGCCCGGTCGGTCATGAGCTCCATGAAGGCCGTCGGGCGCAGCACGGTCACCGGCAGCCCGAGCCCGGCGAGGTGGGCCTCGATGTCGATCTTGGACTCGAAGGATCCGACGCCGGTGCCTCGCTGCCCGGTGCCCGCCGACCCCTGGACGAGGTGCCGGACGCCGGCCCGGGCGGCGGCGTCCCCGACCTTGCACCCCTGCCGGACCTCGCCCTCCAGGCCGCAGGTCATGGGGTTCTGCACGCTGTAGACGCCGTAGGCGCCGGAGAGGGCCCGGTCCAGGGAGGCGGGGTCCTCCATGTCGGCGGCCACGACCTCTGCGCCGGCCGCCGCCAGCGCCCGGGCCGCGCGCCGGTCCGGCCGCCGGCTCACCGCCCGCACCGGCCAGCCGCCCGCGAGCAGCGCACGGGTGACGGCGCCGCCCTGCCGTCCCGTCGCCCCCATGACCACGACCAGGCCGTTGCCGACCACGGGCGTCCCTCCTCGCACCGCCGGGGACGGCACGAGCGTGGACCCCGCGCCACCCGGTGTCCAGGGCCTGCCGACCCGGCGGGGCCGGCCGGGTCGGCTCAGCCGCCGCCGGCCTCCCCGGCGCGCCGCTGCCCGAGCGCCTCCCCCCTCGCGTGCCGGCCGGTGCGGCGGGCCCGTGCCTCCCCGTCGAGGCGGTCCCGCACCGCGGCCGCCTCCTCGTCGGCCCGCTGCCGCGCGTCCCGGGCCGCGGTCAGCATGCGGACGACCTCCTCGCGCGCCAGCGCCCGGGTCAGGGCCGCGTCGGCGGCGGCCTCCTGCCGCAGCCGGGCGGCCTCCTCGGTCGCGCACCGCCGCACCGCCCGGGCCTCCTCCAGCCGGGCGGCGGCCTCGTCCCGGGCCTCGCGCGCGGCCCGGTCGGCCTCGGTGAGCAGCCGCCGGGCCGCCGCGGCGAGGCGACCGGCCCCGGCGGTGGCCGCGGCGAGCACCCGGCCGGCCCCGGCGGTGGCCGCCGTGATCCGCCGGTCGGCCTCGGCGGCGGCCGCGGCCGCCGTCCGCTCCGCGTGCGCCCGGGCGGCGGCGCGGTCGGCCTCCGCCTCGGCGCGCAGCGCGTCGGCCTGGTCGGCCGCCGCGGCGAGCATCGACCCGATCCGGGTGGAGACCCGCACGGACTCCTGCCCGCCGGGCGAGTGGCGCAGCAGGCCGCGGGCCTCGTCGAGGTCGGCGCGCAGGCGGGCGTAGCGGTCCAGGAGGTCGTCGTGCTCGCGCCGCAGCCCGGCCAGCTCCTCCTCGGCCCACCGGACGTAGTTGTCGACCTGGAACCGGTCGTAGCCGGCGACCGTCCGGCGGAACACCGGGCCGAGGTCGAGCACCTCGCGCAGGTCCCCGGAGGGGTTCGGGCGCTCCTCCGCGACGAGGAGGTCCGCCGACGCCCCCTCGTCGCGCGCGCCGGTACCCGTGCCGCCGGCGCGGGCCGGCCCAGCTGTCGTGGACCTCATGCGGGCTGCCTCCCCGAGCAGTGCGGATCCGGGGCCGGGACGCTACGGACCGCCGCCGGGGACGACGAGCGGGAGCGGGGGCCGGACGGGGCGGACCACCCGGACGAGCGACGGCGACCCGCCCGGTGCGGTGCCGTTGGTCTCTTCCCGGCCCCGAGGCGCCGGTCCACCGTGACGGTGTCCCGTCGCGGCCCGGAGGAGGACCGATGCACGTCTCCCTGTTCGAATACCGGCTCACCGGCGTCGACCGCGAGGAGTGGGACCGCGTGTGCGTCGAGCAGCTCGCGCCTGCGTTCGCCGCGGTGCCCGGCCTGGTCGGCAAGATCTGGCTGACGACGCCCGACGGGCGGCTCGGGGGCGTGTACCTGTGGCAGGACGAGGAGAGCTACCGGGCGTTCCTCGCCGGCGACCTCGCTGCCGGGCTCGCCACGCACCCCCACATCGACGGCCTGACGATGCGCGACTGGGGGGTCGACGAGGCTCCCACGGCCATCACGAGCGGCCGGCTGCAGCCCGCCTGACCGGATCCGTCTCGCGGGCCCGTCGCGCCGTCCGGTCGTCGCCCCGCCGTCGCCGTGGCGCGCCGACCGCACCGCGCAGGGACGACGGGCGGGACGATGACGGGCATGGCCGGCCCACCGCGGGATCGCTCCCGGACGTGGACTGCTGCGTCGTCGGCGGCGGGCCGGCGGGGATGCCGCACCGGCGTCACCACCCACGACGGCACCTCCGTGCCGGCCGACTTCGGCCGGTACCACTTCCTCGCGCCGGTGCCGCAGTGGGACCTCCTGGACGTCCTCGCCGACTCCGCGCGGCGCCTCCCGCACTTCTCCCCGCGGATGCGGCGCCGAGGCCGTCGGCCTACATCGCGAGGGCGCGCACGCGATGTCGCCGATCGGCGGGGTCGGGACCAACCCGGCCGTGCAGGACGCCGCCGCGGCGGCCCGGCTGCTGGCCGGACCGCTGCGCGAGCGCCGGGTGGCCCCCGGCGGCCGGCCCGGGTGCACCGCCGGCGGCTGCTGCCCACCGCGGTGACGCAGCTGCTGCAGCGGCAGGTGCAGAGCCGGCGTCCTCGCCCGGGTGCTCTCCGGCGAGGACGCCGGCACCGCGCGGGTGCTGCGGGTGCTGCGGCCGTACCCCGTGCTGCCGGCCCGGCCGATCGGCATCGGGCTCCTCCCCGGGCACGGCCCGCCGGCGCTCCGGGACGCCGGCCGACGCCCCGCCCCTGCCGCGCGGGCGGGGTGCGGGGTAGCGTCGGAGGGGTGACGCCCCCGCGGCGGCGGCTCGACGCCCCCACGGACCTGCGGCCCGGCGACCACGTCTGCTGGACGTTCAGCGGTGCCGCGGGGCTCGCGGCTGCGGTGCTCCCGTACCTCGACGAGGGGCGGCGGCTCGGCGAGCAGCTGCTCCTGGTGGGCTCCTCGCGACCGGTGCTGGACGACGTCGTGTCGACCCTGCCGGAGCGGGAGGCCCTGCTGGCCGACGGCCGGCTGCTGGTGCGGACGACGGACGAGGCGTACGAGGCCGCCCGCGGGCCGGACCCCGCCGCCCAGGTCGAGGTGTACCGCCGGGAGGCGGAGCGGGCCCTGGCCCGCGGGCGCACGGGGTTGCGGGTGGCCGCGGACGCCACGGACCTGGCCGGGGGCGGTGCCGCCGCGCGCCGCCGGTGGCACCGCTACGAGCGGCTCGCCGACGAGCTCATGGACGTCGTCCCGATGACCGCGCTCTGCCTGTACGACGCCGCACTGGGCCAGGACGTGCTCGGCCCGCTGGCGGTGCTGCACCCCGGCGGGCACCTCGGCGGCCGGGAACCGCTGGTGCACCTCTCCGGTCGTGGCCCCCGGCTCTCCCTGCACGGCGAGGTCGACGTCACCCAGGCCGACGACCTGGTCCGCGCCCTGGTCGACGTGGCCGGGGCCGCTCCCGGCGAGCGGCACCCGCGCGAGGAGCCCGGGCGCGAGGTCGTCCTCGACCTGGCCGACCTGGACTTCCTCGACGTCGCCGGTGCCCGGGGGCTGGCCACGGCCGGCCGGCGGCTCGCCGACGCGGGGATCCGGCTGCGGCTGGTCGGGGCCCGGCGGCAGGTCCGGCGGTGCCTGGAGCTGTTCGACGGGGGGGTTCCGGTGGAGTCGGCATGACCGAGGTCCGACCGACGGGGGACTGGGACGGTGGGGGGCTGGCCCACGAGGCCTTCGCCTTCCGCACCGACCGGGAGCTGGCCGACCGCGTGGTCCCGTTCGTCCTCGAGGGGTTCTCCCGCGGTGAGCCGGTGCTCCTGGTGGCCGGTGAGCGGGTGCGGACCGTGCTGGCCGAGGCGCTCGGCGCGGACGTCTGCCGGCTGGCCCGGGTGGCCGCGGCGGAGAGCTGGTGGCAGGGCGGGCACCGCACGCTGCACGCCTACGCCCGGGACCTCCGCGCCCTGCGCGCCACCGTGCCGCACTGGCGGCTGGCCGCGGAGCCGGTGTGGCTGGCCCGCGACGACGGCCGGGCGTGGAGCCGCTTCGAATCGGTGGCCAACCGCTGCTTCACGACGATGCCGTACTACAGCCTGTGCCTGCACGACCGGCAGCTGCTCCCCGCCCCCGTCCTGGACGCGGTCGAGCGCACCCACCCGCTGACCTGGGGCGGCACCGCCCCGGTGCCGGCGCCGGCCTACGACGACCCGCGGCGCTTCCTCCGGTCGGCCCAGCCGGACATGGGGGAGCGGCCGGCCTCGGCCGCCGTCGTGCCGGTGACCACGCCGCGGGAGGCCCGCCGCGTGGTGGCTGCGGCCGTCGTCGACTGGTGGCCGGCCCGCCTGGGGGACGTCGTCCCGGCCGTCCACGAGCTGGTGGTGAACGCGCTGCGCGTGGCGGCGTTCGCGGAGGTGTCCTGCTGGACCGAGGCGGGCACCCTCGTCGTGCAGGTCGCCGACGCCGGACCGGGGCTGCCGGACGAGACCCTCGGCTACGTCCCGCCCGCCGACGAGCCGCGCTCGTCCCGCGGGATGTGGCTGGCGTGGAGCCTCGCCGACGACGCGGCGGTCGACTCGGGGCCGGCCGGGACCACGATCCGGCTGATCTTCCGCCGCTGAGCGCCCGGGCGCCGGCCCGCCGTCTCAGCGGGCCAGGAAGTGGACGCCGAGCCACAGCCAGGTGAGCAGGACGAGGGCCCGCCCGGGGGTGGTGCGCAGCGCCGCCGCCACGGCCTCGGCGGCGCGGACCGGACCCCGGACCTCGTGGGACCGCCCCCGGTGGGCCCGCACCTCGAGGACGAGCGCGGCGACGAGCAGCACCCCGAAACCGGCGGCGCTCACCACGGTGCCGCTCACGACGGGTGCGACCGGGAGCGCGGGCGGGTGAGCAGCCAGGCGCCGGCGGCCAGCCAGCACAGCGTGGCCGCGCCGCGGGCGACCGGGTGGGCCAGGACCGGGTCGGCCAGGTCGCTGGCCGTCGGCAGGCCGTCGTGCAGGAGCGTGACGAGCTCCCAGCCCAGGGCCGCGGCCGCCCACACCGCCCAGGGCAGGCCGCGGCGGCCCACCGGGCGCGCGGCCGCACCCGACCGCCGGGCCATCGCCGCGACCGCCACGGCACCGCCGGCGGTCCCCACGGCCACGAGCGCGCCGGGGGACAGCTCGCCGGAGAGCCCGACTCCCGCGGCCACGACCACCGCGGCTCCCACGGCGACGCAGGCGACGGCCACGGCCGCCGGGGTGGGCCGGCGCGGCTCCGGGGGAGACTCCACCCGTGCATGCTCGCCCGGCCGGCCGGCGCCGGGCACTGGCGCTGGCCGTCCCGCTCGTGCTGTTCCTGGGCGCCTGGAACAACCTCGTCGTCCCCCGGCTGCCCGGCGGGGCCTACGTGACCGCGAACGTGACCGCCACGGCCGTGCTGCTCGGCGCGGCGCGCGTGGCCGGTCTGTCCTGGGCGGAGCTGGGCCTGGACCCGCGGCGGGCCGGCGCGGGGCTGCGCTGGGGCGGGGCGTGCGCCGCGGTGGTCGTCGCGGGCTGCGCGGTCGGCCTGGCGGTCCCGGCGACCCGGCCGCTGTTCGCCGACGCGCGGGTCGCCGGGGCCGGCGCCGTCGAGCTGGCCCACGACGTGCTCGTCCGGATCCCGCTCGGGACCGTCCTGTGGGAGGAGGTCGCCTTCCGCGGGGTGCTGCTCGCCGTGCTGGCGCGCCTGCTGCCCCCGCGCGCCGCGGTCGCGGTCTCGGCGCTGGTCTTCGGCGTCTGGCACGTCCGCCCCACCGCGGGCGCGGTGGCGGCCAACGACCTGGCCGACGGCACGCCCGCGCGGGTCCTGCTCGTCGTCCTCGGCTGCCTGGTCACGGTCGGCGCGGGCCTGGTGTTCGCCTGGCTGCGGGTCCGCAGCGGCAGCCTGCTCGCCCCCGTCCTGCTCCACCTCGCGACGAACACGTCGGGCCTGCTGGCCGCCGCGGTGGCGCAGCGCTGAGAGCGGCCCGGACCACCGTGCCGCCAGGGGTGGATCCCGGCCGCGGTCTGTGAGGAGATGCCTCCGGGCCCCGGCCGCGGGGCGGGGAGGGGGACCGCCGGTGCCGGGGGTGCGTGCGTTGGTGATCGGCGGCGGGGTGGCCGGCCCCGTCGTCGCCATGGCCCTGCAGCGGGTGGGCATCGAGGCGACCGTCCACGAGGCGTACCCCGCCCCGGCGGGGGACGTCGGCGCGTGGCTCGGGGTGCAGGTCAACGGGCTGGACGCGCTGCGGGCGATCGACGCCGACGGTGCCGTGCTCGACGTGGGCGTGCCGACGCCGGTCATCGAGTTCCGCAGCGGGACGGGGCGGGTCCTCGGTGCCGTCCCCACCGCCGGCCCGGGGCCCGGTGCGGCCCCGGGGGTGTCGGCGAAGCGCTCCGACCTGTACCGCGCCCTGCACGGTGCGGCCCTCGATCGCGGGATCGACATCCGCTACGGCTCGCGCCTGACGGGGGTGGTCAGCACCCCCGACGGGGTGACGGCGACCTTCGCCGACGGCAGCACCGCGTCCGCCGACCTGCTCGTCGGCGCCGACGGGGTGCGGTCCACGGTGCGCGCGCTGCTGGACCCCGGCTGCCCGCCACCCCGCTACGTCCCGGTCCTCAACACCGCCGGCTACGCCGATCACACCCCGCCGGGGGCCGAGGTCGGCCGGCTCACGATGGTCTTCGGCCGGCGCGCGTTCGCCGGCTACCTGGCCGCGCCCACCGGGCAGACGTGGTGGTTCGCCAACCCGCCGCTGCCGGTCGAGCCGGGTCCCGGCGAGGTCGCCGCCATCCCCGACGCCGCCTGGCGCTCCCGGCTGCTCGACCTGCACCGGGCCGACCGGTCACCGGTGGTCGACCTCGTCGAGGCCACACCCGGCCCGCTGCGCGGCTGGACGACCTACGACCTGCCGACGGTGCGCCGGTGGCACGGCGGGCGGGTCGTCCTCATCGGCGACGCCGCGCACGCGACCTCGCCGGCGGCCGGGCAGGGGGCGTCGCTGGCCGTCGAGGACGCCGTCGTCCTGGCCCGCTGCCTGCGCGACCTGCCCGTCCCGCAGGCCTTCGCCCGGTTCGAGGAGCTGCGGCGCGGGCGGGTGGAGCGGGCCGTCGCCCAGGGGTTCCGGACCAGCAGCGCCAAGTCGCCGCCCGCGGTGGGGCGGGTGGTCCGCGACCTGGTGATGCCCGTCGCGCTGCGGTGGGCCGCCGCCCGGGGCAGCGACCCGCAGGCCTGGTTCCGCGCGCACCGCGTCGACTGGGACGCCCCCGTCGGGGCCGGGTGAGCGCCGCGCCCGAGCGCAGCCGCGCGGACGGCGCCCGTCACGGCACGCCGGGACCGTCCGCAGCGGGGTCCACACCTGCCGCCCGGTGTGACGCCGGCCCTACATTCGGCGGCCATCCCGGCGCCGACCCGGCGCCCGGACAGGTGGGGAGGAGAGCGCCGTGGGACGTGTCGAGGGCAAGGTCGCGTTCATCACCGGAGCCGCGCGGGGGCAGGGGCGCGCGCACGCCGTCCGGTTGGCCGAGGAGGGCGCCGAGATCATCGCCGTGGACGTCTGCCGCGGCTTCGACACGGTGCCCTACGCCGGTGCGACCGAGGCAGATCTGCAGCAGACGGTCAAGGAGGTCGAGGCGCTCGACCGGCGCATCGTGGCCCGGAAGGCCGACGTGCGGGACCTGGCCTCCCTGCAGGCGGCGGTCGACGAGGGGCTGGCTCAGTTCGGGCACATCGACATCGTCTGCGCCAACGCCGGGATCGCCAGCTTCGCACCGGCGCTGGAGCTGACCGAGGAGAGCTGGCAGGACGTCGTCGACATCAACCTGACCGGGGTGTGGAAGACGGTGAAGGCCACCGCGCCGTCGATGGTGGAGCGGGGTCAGGGCGGGTCGATCATCCTGACCAGCTCCATCGCGGGGCTCATCGCCTTCGCCAACCTCGCGCACTACACCGCTGCCAAGCACGGCGTCACCGGCCTGATGCGCACCCTGGCCGTCGAGCTCGCCCCGCACCGCATCCGGGTCAACTCGGTCCACCCGACGACCGTGGACACCCCGATGATCGCCAACGAGGCCATCTGGGGCTACTTCCTGGGCGTGCAGGGCGCCACCCGCGAGCAGGCGGCCGAGGGCATGACGGCGATCAACGCCATGCCCGTGCCCTGGGTGGAGGCGGTCGACATCAGCAATGCCGTCCTCTACCTCGCCTCGGACGAGGCGCGCTACGTCACGGGGACGACCACGGTGATCGACGCCGGGGCGATGCAGCCGTTCAAGATCCCGCACCAGGCCTGACCCCGCCCCCGGGCCGACCGCGGTCGGCGGCGGGCGACGGCATCCGCCGCCACACGACGACCGCGGCGAGGGCGCAGACGGCGGCGGCGACGAGGACCGCGGTCGAGAACCCGGCCACGTGGCCGGCGCCCCCGGGGGCCAGCGCGGTGGGGCCGGCGGCGGTGAGCGCGGTGAGGGTCGTCAGCGTGACGCCGAGGACCGCACCGAGCTGGCGCGCCTCCGTCGCCAGGCCCGCCGCCTGCCCCCGCCGCGCGGCACCGAGCGCCAGGAGCGCGCCCGCGCTCGCCGGGGAGAAGACCATCGGCCGGGCGACCGCGAAGGCGAGCAGCCCGGGCAGGAGCGGCAGGAGGGAGCCGGTGGGCGCGAGGGCGCCCACCGCCGCCAGGCCGGCCGCCGCGAGCAGCAGGCCGGGCAGGACCAGCGCCCGCGGCCCGCGGCGGTCGGCGAGCCGGCCGGTGCGCAGGGACAGCAGCGGCGTCCCCAGGCCGGCCAGGGCGATCACCGCCCCGGTCGCCACCGCGCCGAGGCCGAGGGCGTGGTGCAGGTACAGGGCGAGCGGCACGGTGAGGGCGAAGACCGCGAACTGGATGGCGAAGAGCGCCACGAGGGACCCGGCCAGCACCGGCTCGCGCAGCGCGTGGACGTCGACCAGCGGGTCGGTCCGGCCCCGCTCCCGGCGCAGGAACACGCCCAGGAGCAGCACCCCGCCGACCACCGAGACCGGTGCCGCCGGGCCGGTCCGCCCGAGTCCCACCAGGCCGACCACCAGGGCGCCGAGCCCGACGAGCAGCAGCGCCACCGCCGGCCAGTCGACCGCTGCGGTGGCCGGCGCCCCGCCGGGTACGGCGCGCGCCCCGGCCGCGAGGGCGACGGCGACGACGGGGAGGGCGACGGCGAACACCCAGCGCCAGTCCGCGGCCACCAGGGGGCCGGCCAGCAGCGGGCCCAGGACCAGCAGGGAGGTCCCGGCCGTGGCGAGGACGCCGACCGCCCAGCCGCGCCGCTGGTCGCCGACCACCGCCACCGTGGTGCTGAGCGCCAGGGGGGCCAGGACCGCTCCGCCGAGGCCCTGGAGCACCCGGGCGGCCACCAGCAGGGGCAGCGTGGGCGCCAGCGCGCACAGGGCGCTGCCCACGCCGAACAGGGCCAGGCCGCCGAGGAGCACCCGCCGCCGTCCCCACGCGTCGCCCAACCGCCCGGCGACGGCCATCAGGGCGGCGAGCGCGAGCAGGTAGGAGGTGACCACCCACTGCAGGTCGTCGGTCCGGGCCCCGAACTCCCGTCCGATCGCGGGCAGCGCGACGGTCACCGCCGTCTGGTCGAAGAACACCAGCGCGTTGGCCGACAGGGTGCAGACGAGGACCTGCCGCTGCTGCCGGTCCAGCGAGCGCCACGGACCGGACCCCGCCCCCTGCGGGTCCCCGTGCGGCATGGACCCCGCCTCCCGCCACCACCGGTGCGGTGCCCGGACCCGCCCGGAGTCCGGCCGGGCCCGGCTGGTCGGCCGGAGAGCCTAGCCAGGACCGGCCGCACCCCGCGAGGGCCCGGCCGTCACTAGCCTCCGCGGATGGCCGAGAGGACGCGGCACGACCGCGAGAGCGTCATGGCCGGGCACGGCTTCTACGGGCGGCACGCCCAGCCGCAGCACCGGGCCGCGGCCGCCGGATACGGGTGGCTGGCCGCGGCGGCCGCGGCGGTGCCGGTGCCGGGGGACCCGCAGCCGCTGCTCGTCGCCGACATGGGCTGCGCCGACGGCCGGAACGAGATGGAGCCGGTGGGCCTGGTGGTCGACCGCGTCCGGGAGCGGCACCCCGCGGTGCCGGTCGAGGTCGTGCACACCGACCTGCCGGGCAACGACTTCGCCCCCCTGTTCGAGCTGCTGGCCGGCCCCGACGGGTACCCGGCCGGTCGGGAGCACGTCTTCCCCTCCGTCGTCGGCCGCACCCTGTACGGCCCGCTGGTCCCCGCCCGCCGGCTCGTCCTGGGCTGGTGCGCGATCACGCTGCACTGGCTGAGCGCGGTCCCGGTCGACGTCCCCGGGCACGTCTACCCCAACCTGCTGCCCCCCGGCCCGGCGCGGGAGGCGATCCGGGCGCGGGCCGCCGCCGACTGGCGCACGTTCCTCCGCGAGCGGGCCCGGGAGCTGGTGGACCGCGGGGAGCTGGTGCTCGTCTCCGGCGCCTCCACCCCGGAGGGGACGTCCGGCGCGGAGGGGCTGTTCACGATGGTGGGGGAGCAGCTCGCCCGGATGGTCGACGACGGGGCGCTGCGCCGGGCCGAGGCGGAGCGCATGTACTACCCCACCTGGAACCGCACCCCGGCGGAGTGGCTGGACCCCCTGGCGTCCGACCCGGACTACGAGGTCGTGGACGCCGGGATGTCCGCCGTCGACGACGCGGAGACCCACCCCCAGTTCGCCGTGGACGGGGACGCGGCGGCGTTCGCCGCGGCCTACGAGCCCTTCGTGCGCGCGGTCACCGAGCGACCGCTGTTCCGCTGGCTGGACCCGGCCCGTCCGCCGGAGGAGCGGGCGCAGGTGGTCGAGACCTTCTACGCGGGCCTGCGGGACCGGCTGGCCGCCGACCCGCCCTCGGCGACCTGCCGGTGGCACGTGATGGCGCTGCGCCTGCGGCGGCGACCCCGGACCGGTTCCCCGGGCTGAGGCCTACACGTACCGCTCGCGCCGCAGCCACGCGAAGGCCGCCCACCCCGGCAGCACCGGGAGCCAGAAGGTGGCGATGCGGTACAGGAAGACGGCGGGGACGGCGACCGTGTGGTCCATCCCGGCACCCACGAGCCCCGCGATGAGCGCCGCCTCGAGCGCGCCCAGGCCGCCCGGCGTCGGCGCCGCCGCGGCGACGGCCGCCCCGGCGAGGTAGACGGCCCCGACCGTGACCAGGCCCAGGCCGCCGCCGAACGCGAGCGTGGAGAGGTAGAGGCAGAGCAGGTAGCCGAGCGTGACCGCCGCCGCGCCGCCCAGCAGCAGGACGAGCCGCCCGGGGCTGCGCAGCGCGGAGCCGACCCCGTGGGCCGACCGGCGCAGCAGCGGGACCGCCCGCGCGGCGAGGACCCGGCGGACGGCGGGGACCCCGGTCAGGGCGACCGTGGCCGCGAGGACCCCCAGGGCGCACCACACGAGGAGGTGCGCGTCGGGCAGCGGCAGGTCGCCCAGGAGGGACCCGCCGGCCCAGATCCCGAACACCAGCAGCAGGACGACGTGCACGACCGACCCGGCGGCGTAGCTCAGGCCGACGCCCGAGGTGGCCACCGCGAGGTCCACGCCGCTGCGCTGCAGGAAGCGCACGTTGAGGGCCATCCCCCCGAGGCCGGCGGGGGCCAGCTTGCCGGCGAAGGAGGAGGCGAGCTGGGCGAGGAACGTGGGCACCGCGCGCAGCCGCGCGGCGACGGCCCCGGTGATGCTGAGCGTGGCACCCACGTAGGTCAGCGCGGACGTCGCCAGGACCAGCGGCGCCCACGCCCAGTCGGCGGTGCGGACCCGCGCGGCCATCCCCGCCACGTCGCCGAGCTGGGGGACCAGGACGTAGGTCACGAGCACGAGCACGGCGACGGTGAGCACCGTGCGGGGCCGGAGGCGCTCGAGGGCCGCCAGCGGCGGCTCCGGGACCCCGCACCGCGCGGCCACGGCGGCGCGCAGCCGGCCGGCCAGGTCCCGGCGGTGCCGCAGCGCCTCGCGCGTCGCCCCGCTGAGCGCGTCCGGCTGCAGCCGGGGCAGCGCGGCGGCGACCGCCTCCGGCCCCAGCCGGGCGACGGCGGACTCGACGACGGGGTCGACACCGGCCTGCAGCGCCAGGGCGACCAGCAGCTGGGCCACGTCCGCATCGAGGAGCACCGGCGCGGCGGCGACCTCGCTGAAGCCCCAGTCGATGAGCCACGGCTGCCCGGAGGGGTCGAGCAGGATGTTGGCCCGGCGCAGGTCGCGGTGGGCGACCCGGTGCCGGCGCAGGACCGCGACCTGCTCCCAGATCCCCAGCAGCACCGGCTCGGTCAGGGCGGCGTCCGGCAGCCGGTCCAGCGTGGTGCCCTCCACCAGGTCGTGGGCCAGGAGGAAGGAGTCGCGACCCACCGGCGACACGGCCCGGAGGCGGGGCGTCCGCGCGCCGGCGTCCCGGACCAGGAGCGAGACGAACGCCTCGTGCTCCACCGTGCGGCGCAGCGAGGAGAACGGGCGCTCGTCGCCGACGTCCTTGAGCCGCAGGAACCGGTAGGCCCGGAACAGCAGGTCCGCCGCCCGGTTCTCGGCGCCCATCACCTTGGCGAACACCCGGTCGCCGTCGCGCAGGGTGGCGAACCAGGGGACCGACCCCCGGGCGTCGACCGCGGCCGGGGCCACGTCGACCGGCGCCAGCCCGCTGCCAGCCAGGGCCGCGGCCACGGCCGTGCGCGTCGGCCGGGCGACCGGCCGGCCCAGGGCGAGCAGGGTCCCGGAGCCGGCCACGGCGCCGAGGACGAGCGCCGCGGCCAGGCCCGCCGGGGAGGGCAGGGGCGTCAGCAGCTCGAGCAGCACGACCAGCGCCAGGACCACGGCTCCGGCGCGCCGCCACCGGGCGGACACGAACGGACCGAGGACCACGGACGAGGCCGCGGCGACGGCGGGACCGGCCAGCCGGAGCACGGGGTCGAGGCCGGCCCGCGCCGCGGCGTCCACCCCGAGCAGCTCCCCGGCCGCCCACGCCAGCGCTGCAGCCGCGGCCCCGGCCACCAGCAGGTACCCGGCCACCCGGGGTCGCCGCGTGACCAGGGGCACCAGCCAGGCGGCGGCGAGCGCCAGGAGCACCAGGACCACCGATGCGCCGGTGAGCAGCCGGTCGAGGGCCGGCGCCGCACCGGACAGCCGCTGCACCAGGTCCTCGTCGAGGGCCCGGACCTGCTCCCGGGTCCAGTACGCGAGGGGGAGCAGGAGGAGGGCGACGACGGCCAGGACGACGGTGCGCAGGACGTCGCTCGGGGACCGCTCGTAGCCGGTGACCTCCTCCTGCGTGTGCTCCGCCGCCCCGGCGCGGGACGAGGCCGGCGCGGCGGCCGGCTCGCCCGTGCGGGGTTCCGGCACCGGAGCGGCCCGGAGCTGCACGGGGTCGGTGGTCCCGGCCCCGGTGGTCCCTGTCTCGCCCACGCGGTCGGCCTCCCCGGTCCGGTACGGCGGGTTCAGGCCAGCCGCGCCAGCACGTCGCTGCCGTGCCAGCCGCCCAGCCGTGCCGACTCCAGTTCCAGGGTGTCGTCGGTCCGCGCGTCCACGAGCTCCAGGACGCGGACGCCGACCCGCTGGTGCACCCGGGTCCGGACGACCCCGCGGTCCAGCACCGAGAACAGCTCCACCGGCCGGACGGCCAGGCCGTGCCCCTCGCCGACGAACGCGTAGATGCGGGTCGCGGAGACCGCCAGCACCGTCCACCGCGGCACCGCGAGGCCGTGGCCGGCCGCGGCGCCGGCCCGCTCCCCGAGCGCCAGGCCGGTGGCCGTGGTGGCCAGTGCGGCCACGCCGCCGGCCAGGCCGCCGCCCACGGCGGCTCCCGCGGCCATCCCGCCCTGCGTCCCCCGTGGCTGGAAGACCCCCGCCGCCAGCAGGGTGTCCTCCTCACCGACGATCGACTGCGCCGCCGCCAGCAGCTTCTGCTCGTCCACCCGGACCTCCCTCTCCTCGCGGGCCGTGCGGGCCCGCCGGGGTTCTCCCGTCCGCCCGCGCGCCGGTGGTGGCGCCGGGGTCCTCGGTGGTCGCCGACCGCGCCCGGAGGGTCAGGTAGGCCACCCGCGCCACCGACTCGAGCACCCCGGCGCTGAGGAGGGCGGTGCTGACCAGCGCCAGCGGGCTGGTGGACTCGGTGCTCACCTCGCGCTGCACCATCTGCAGGACCAGGAGGAGCACCAGGAGGAGCACCTCCTGCCAGGTGCGCTCCAGGACCAGCCGGTTGCCCACCCGGCGTACGCGGCCGAGGAGGTAGCGCGCGCGGAGCACCCCGAGGACCGCACCCGCCGTCCCGCCGACGGCCAGGGCGACCAGGTGCGCCGGTCCGGCCGCGACGTCCTTCGCCAGCACACCGCCGACGACCACCACCGCGAGCAGGGGTTCGAGCCACTGCTGGCCGAGCCGGACTGCGCGCTCCCGCTTGTCCAGGTGGTAGCGGCGGCGCAGCACCCGCCGCCGCCAGAACGCGTAACCGGCCAGGACGAGCAGCACCGCCAGCGCGACGACCTCGAGGACGCCGTTCTCCGCCGGCGGGCCGGACGCGGCGAGCGCCGCCGGCCCCGTGGTGTCGGCACCGGTCACCGGACCTCCTCCACCGTGGCGGTGGGCCGGCCGGCAGGACCGGGCTCACGGCCCGTCGGGTGTGGGAGCAGGAGGCTACCGACCACGGCGCGGTCGCGGACCGTCCCGCGGCGCGCCTCCCTCGGGTCGGCTTCCCCCGGCCGTGCGGGGGTCCGGGTCCGGCGGGGTAGGACACGCGACCGTGCTGACCCGTCGTCGACTCCTCCAGGTGGCGGGCCGGACGGTCGTCCTCGGCCTGCTGGCCGGCTGCGGGTCGGCCGCCCGCGAGACGGGTGGGCGGGACCCCGCGGCGCTGCTCACCGCGAGCCCCGGCGGGCCGCCGGAGACCGCCGGCCGGGAGCCGGTCGCCCCGGGCACCCGGCCGCTCGGGCTGACGGGGACCCGCGACGCCCTGGTGCGGGTGCCCCCGGGCACCCCCCCGGGGCGGGCGCTGCCCGTGGTCGTCGTCCTGCACGGCGCGGGAGGGGACGCCGAGTCGGGCCTGGGGCTGCTGCGCGGCCCGGCCGACGAGCGGGGTCTGCTGCTCCTGGCGCCGGCGTCCCGGGGGGCGACGTGGGACGCGGTCCGGGACGGCTACGGACCGGACGTCGCGACGGTCGACCACGCCCTGGCGGCCGTCTCCGCCTCCGTCCCCGTGGACCCCCGACGGGTGGCCCTCGCCGGCTTCTCCGACGGCGCGTCGTACGCACTCGGCCTCGGGCTGGCCAACGGCGGGCTGTTCCGGCGGGTCGTCGCCTTCTCGCCGGGCTTCGTGCCGCCCGGTCCGACCCGGGGCACCCCCCGCGTGTTCGTCTCGCACGGCACCGCCGACGAGGTCCTGCCGGTGGACCGGACCAGCAGGGAGATCGTCCCCGACCTGCGCGCGGACGGCTACGACGTGACCTACCGGGAGTTCCCGGGGCCGCACGCGGTGCCCCCGGAGGTGGCGCGGGAGGCGGTCGACTGGCTGGGCTGGACCTGAGTGGTCCGGGCGGCCGCCCGGCCCCCGCCCGCGGAGCCGACCCGGCGGGCGCATGGTGGCCCACCGGCCGGGGCAGTCCCCGGTGCATGGACGTGCCCATCGGGACGACGGACCTGGTCGACGTCGACGGGCGGCGGGTGCACGTGTGGTCGGCGGGGGAGGGGCCGACCACCGTCGTCCTCCTGCACGGCATCCCGACCAACCACCGCCTCTGGCACGACGTCGTCCCGGCGGTGTGCGACCGGGCCCGGGTCCTGGCGGTCGACATGCTCGGGTACGGGTCGTCCGAGGCGCCGCCGGGGCAGCGGGTCGACCTCGCCGCCCAGGCCGCGATGGTCCTGGGGCTGCTCGACCGGTTGGGTCTCGACCGGGTCGTGGTGGTGGGCCACGACCTCGGCGGGGGTGTCGCGCAGATCCTCGCGGTCACCGGCACCGAGCGGGTCGCCGGGCTGGGCGTGGTCGACGGCGTCTGCTACGACGGCTGGCCGGTCCCGCTGGTCCGCGCGCTCAAGGCCGGGTGGCCGGTGCTGGCGAGCCTCCCGGGCGGGGTGCTGGCCACCGCGCTCCGCCCCGGGCTGCGGACGCTGTTCGCGCACCAGGACCGGGCGGCGCCGTACCTGGACCGCTTCCTCGAGCCCTGGACGCGGCCGGAGGGGCCGCGGCTGCTGGCCCGGCACCTGCGGTCCCTGGACTCCGTGTACACCCAGACGGTGGCCCCGTTCCTGCCCCGGCTGGCGGTGCCGGCCGAGGTGGTCTGGGGGCGCCGGGACCACCAGATGAAGCCGCGCTACGGGCAGCGGCTGGCCGACGACCTCCCGGACGCCCGGCTGACCTGGGTCGAGGACGCGAGCCACTTCGTCCCGGCGGACCGCCCGGACGTGGTGGCCGAGGCCGTCCTCCGCCTGGTCGACCGGTCCACGGGGGGCTGAGCGGGCCGCCCGGGCCGCCGGGGGTCAGCGCGGCGCGAGCCGCCGCCCGACCAGCGCCACCGCCTCGGCCGGCGCCGGCAGGCCACCGGAGGCCACCGGGACGCCGTCGACGAGCACGGAGGACACCGCCATGCCCGCCCGGACCGACCGGCGCAGCTCGGCGCCACGCAGGCCGCGCCGGCGTCCACCCCGTACCAGCTCGGGCAGCAGCCACAGCCAGTTGGACGGCGACACCACCTGGACGTCCACGTCGGCGGGCAGTGCCGACCGCAGGGCCCGGTAGACCGCGCCGACGTCGTCCGCGGGGGGCGGGTGGCGGTGGGTGCCGCCGCCCTCGTCGAAGAGGCGGACGTCCCCGCCGCAGCACCCGCCGGCGGCCGGTGCCGCCGAGCGGGTGCTGCGGACGAGGACGACGCGGGAGGTCACCGCCCGGCTCGCCCGCCCGGGCCCTCGGTGGGTCCGGCGGTGGAGTCCCCGTGCTCGGGGTTGGCGCGGGCCACGGCCGACTCCTCCCCGTCCCCGGTCGGGGCCTCGGCGGGGACCGCCCGCCCGCGGTCCCGGAACGCCGACCGCAGCGAGAGCGCGGCCTCGACCATCAGCCAGATGGCCAGGACGAAGATCACCGCGTCCAGGGGCGCCAGGACCCACTGGCCGGCCTCGACGAAGTTGCGCAGGTTGATGATCAGCGCCCACGACGTCATGACGAGCAGGAACACCAGCGGGACGAGCACCGCGACCGGGTTGCGCCCGCGGCGGGTCACCCACACCGCGACGACCGAGAGCGCCAGGCCGGCGGTCAGCTGGTTCGTCGTCCCGAACAGCTGCCACAGGACCCCGAAGGTGTACCCGGCCTCCCCGCCGCCGGGCAGCAGGGCCATGGCCAGCGGGATGACCACGGCCACCGTCGTGGCGAGGGTGAGGTTGCGCGCCAGGACCCGGAGGCCGGTCAGCTCGCCGATCTCCTGCACCACGTAGCGCTGCAGCCGCACGCCGGTGTCCATCGTGGTCGCGGCGAAGCTGATGACGACGACGGCGGCGAAGATCGTCGCGAGGTCGAGCGGGATGGCCAGGTTGTTGGCGAACTCGGCGACGCCGTTGACGAAGTTGCCGGTCGCCCCGCCCGACGCGGTGGCGAAGTCGGGGTACAGGGCCTCCCAGTCGGCCTGCGTGGCGGCCACGCCGGCCGTCGTGGCCAGCACCGACCCGGTGGCCAGCGACCCCTCGCCGACGGCACCCATGTAGCCGACGTAGCGGGCGTCGGTCTCCTTGTCGAGCTGCTTCGACGACGTCCCCGACGAGACCAGCGAGTGGAACCCGGAGATGGCGCCGCACGCGATGGTGATGAACAGGAACGGGAAGAAGCTCGGTGCCCCCTCGGGGACGTCGTTGACCACCGGCGCCTGGAGGGTGTTCATCCCGACGATCACGCCCAGGGCGATGACGCCGAGGGCGATGAACAGCTGGTGGCTGTTGATGTAGTCGCGCGGCTGCAGCAGCACCCACACCGGGATGCGGGAGGCGACCCAGGTGTAGGCGAAGAGCAGGACCACCCACAGGTTGCGGGTCTGCTCGAAGCCCAGCGCCTCGGCCCACCCGTCCAGGGAGATCGGGAACGCGTTGCCGACCAGGATCAGCGCGTACAGGACGAGCACCCCGACGATCGAGGGCAGCAGCGCCGACGACCGGGTCCGGTAGATGTACATGCCGATGAAGATCGCCAGCGGGATCTCCAGGACGATCGGGATGACCGCGCCCGGGTTGGCGACGAACAGGTTGCCGATGACGACGGCGAACACCGCGTTCACCAGGGTCAGCAGGAAGAAGATGATCGCGAGGAACAGCATCCGGGCGCGGCCGTTGATCACCTCGCCCGCGAGCGTCCCGATGCTCCTGGCCTTGTGCCGGACCGAGACGGCCAGGGAGCCGAAGTCGTGCACGCCGGCGGCGAAGATCGTGCCGATCACGATCCAGGCCAGCGCCGGCCCCCAGCCCCAGAACACCGCGATCGCCGGCCCGACGATGGGCGCGGCGCCGGCGACGGAGGTGAAGTGGTGGCCGAACAGCACGTGCTTGTTGGTCGGCACGAAGTCCACGCCGTCGTTGAACCGGTGCGCCGGCGTGACGAAGGCCGGGTCCAGGGCGTAGACCCGCCGGGCCAGGTAGGACGAGTAGTAGCGGTACCCGAGGAAGAACAGGATCCCGACCACCGCGCCCACGACGAATGCCGGCATCGGCACCTCCTCGCACGGGGCGGCCCCGATGCCGCCGCTGCAGGGGAGTAGACAACTCCCCGATGGACCCCACAACCGCGCGGGCGGTGCACGCGGCCGGTGTGGCCGAACTGTTGTGGCGGACGCCCGGTGGGCCCCCCGGCGCGACGGGCGTCGTCCCCCTCCTCCTCGACGACCGGCCGGCGGTGGCGCTGCCCTGGGCGCACGCGGGGACGGCACGGGCGGCCGCATCGGCGGGGGAGGTCGCGCTGGTCCTGTCCGACCCGCGGCTCACCGGGTCGGCGTGGCGGCCGCTGGTGCTGACCGGGCGCCCCGCGCTGGTCGAGGACGGCGACGGGTCGCTGTTCACCGAGCGGCTGCTCGACCAGGAGCTGCGCAAGCACCCGCCGTCGCGCGCGCTGGCCGACTCGCCCATGCTGCGCCGGGAGCACTGGTGGTACCTGCCGCGGCTGGTCCTCGTGCTGGACCCGGTGCGGGTGGGCGCGACGCGGCGCCGGGAGGGGCCGGCCGACGCCGTCCTCGCCGTCGACGACGACGGCCTGCACGTCGGCACCGTCCGGGTGACCGGCTGGGACGCCGAGCCGGTGCCCCTGCGCGACGCCCCGCCCGGTGTCCGGGGCCCGGCGGTCCTGGTCGGGCAGGAGGTGTCGGTCCCCGACCTGGAGCGCTGGACCGTCCACACCACCACCGGGCGCTACGCCGACGGCGTGCTCGCCGACGCGCGCCGGTCCGGGCCCCGGGAGCTCGAGCCCGTCCCGGGCCTGCTGGCCCGCGTGCGCCGGCAGTGGTCCCTCGAACGGGCGTGCGTGCGGGAGCTGCGGGCCGCCGGTCACGCCTGACCGGAGCGCGCGGCGCGGGCGTCATCCGGACGGGGGAGTGCACCCGCGGGGCGTCGGGGGCACCGTGGGGAGCCCAGCCGCCGCGGCGGCGCGGCGGTCGACCGCCGCACCGGCTCCGCGGCGGCGTCGTCGACCCCGAGAGGCGGCCGTGACCGACGACCGGAGCAGCGCACTCCTCATCCGGGTGTGGTTCGAGGGGGAGGGCGCCTTCCGCGCGCGCCTGACGGCGCTGGAGGACACCTCCTCCGGCGCCCCCGACGGTGCCGGGAGGCAGGCGACGGTGGCGGTCGTCGCCTCCCCCGCGGCGGTGGTGACCGCCGTGGAGGAGTGGCTCGCGGGCCTCGTCCGCCCCGACGGGGGATCACCGGGTAGTTAGACCCTGACGGTGCGCCACCGGGCGGTCCTATCTTCCGAACCGGCATCGTCCGGGTGCGCGTCCGGTCGTCGTCGTCCGGGTCGTCCGCACCGTCGGCTCGACAGGGGGTGGTCGGGGTGGGGGTCGCGACACCGGTCCGCGTGACGCTCCTGGACGGCTTCGGGCTGCACCTCGGCTCCCCGGGTGCACCGGCCGGCGACGGGGAGCTGCCGCACGGGGTGCAGCGGCTGGTGGCGCACCTGTGCCTGTCCGGGCGACCGCCGCGCGCCGCCGTCGCCGGGCAGCTGTGGCCGGACGTCCCGGAGGACCACGCCCACGGCAGCCTGCGGTCGGCCCTGTGGCGGCTGCACAAGGTCGCGCCCGGGCTCGTGCAGGCGTCGGCCTGCACCCTCGCGCTCGCCGACGGCGTCCGGGTCGACGTGCGGGAGCTGCAGGACTGGGCCCGCCGGGTCCGGCACCCGGACGCGGGCCCGGACGACGTCGAGGTGCCCGGCGGGCTCCTCGGGGACCTGCTACCCGGCTGGTACGACGACTGGGTCCTGCTCGAGCGGGAGCGGCTGCGGCAGGTGCGGATGCACGCCCTCGAGCAGGCCGCCGCCCGGCTCGCGGTGGCCGGCCGCTACGGCGACGCCCTCGAGGCGGCCCACGCCGCGGTCCGCGCCGAGCCGCTGCGGGAGAGCGCGCACCGTGCGGTGGTGCGCGTGCACCTGCGGGAGGGCAACCTCGCCGAGGCCCTGCGGGCCGCCGACCGGTTCCGGGTGCTCCTCGCCGAGGAGCTCGGCGTCCAGCCCAGCGAGCAGATGGCCCGGCTCGTGCGGGACCTGCGCCCGCGCCCCTCCCGGGTCTCCCCGGGCGGCTGACCCCCTGCCCGGGCGGTCCGCCGGCGCAGGACCGCGGCGGCGACCGGCTGCTCCCGGCTCACCGCGGCAGCGGGGGGGGGGGGGCGCGCGGCCCCCCGGCGGCGCGG
>NZ_JBJGYK010000036.1:0-41476 GCF_054049955.1 Geodermatophilus sp. SYSU D00758 | reverse complement strand
GTGGCCGCGGTGCGACCGACGAGCGGGGCCCGACAGGGCCCCCGAGGAGGGACGCGGCGGAGCGGCCCGGCCCCAGCCGGGGACGGCACGTGGCCGCGGTGCGGTCCGGAGGACCGCCGTGTCAGAGCCCCAGGACCTCGCGGGTCCGGACGACGTCGTCGTCCATGGCGGCGACGAGCTCCTCGACCCCGGAGAAGGCGAGCATCGGGCGCAGCCGTTCGACGAACTCGACCCCGACGTGCTCGCCGTAGAGGTCGCCGTCGAAGTCGAGCAGGTGCGCCTCGACGGTGCGCCGGCTGCCCTGGAAGGTCGGGTTGGTGCCCACCGAGACCGCCGCCGGCGTGGTGCTGACCGTCGCCCCGGTCCGCGGGTCGCGCAGCACCAGCGAGCCGGCGTAGACCCCGTCGGCCGGGACGGCGGTGTAGGGCGGCGACTCCACGTTCGCGGTCGGGTACCCCAGTTCCCGGCCGCGCCGGTCACCGCGCACCACCACGCCCTCCACCCGGTGCGGGCGGCCGAGCGCGCGGGCGGCCGAGGCCATGTCGCCGGCGGCCACGCAGGCCCGGATGTAGGTCGAGGAGATGGTGATCTCGCCGTCCTCGGAGGTCTCCCCGGCCAGTGCCACGCCCTCCACGGCGAAGCCGAACCGGCGGCCCTCGACGGCCAGCGACTCCACCGTGCCGGCCGCCCGGTGCCCGTAGGTGAAGTTCTGCCCGACGACGACCGCCGCGGCGTGCAGGTGCTCGACGAGGACGGTGTGGGTGAAGGTCTCGGGCGAGAGCCGCATGAACTCCGGGGTGAACGGGAGCACGCACATCGCGTCGACCCCGAGCTCGGCGACCAGCTCGGCCTTGCGGTCCAGCGAGGTCAGGATCGCCGGGTGCGAGCCGGGCCGGATGACCTCCGAGGGGTGCGGGTCGAAGGTGAGCAGCAGGCAGGGCCGCCCCATCCCCCGGGCCCGCCGGACGGCGGCGCCGATGAGCTCCTGGTGGCCGCGGTGCACCCCGTCGTACATGCCGACGGTGACCACCGTGCGGCCGAGGTCCCCCGGGGTGGCCTCGAGCCCCCGCCAGCGCAGCACCCTGCCGATCCCCGCCCGCCCTCAGCCGACCCGGTGCAACCAGCCGTGGGTGTCGGGCACCCGGCCGTGCTGGATGTCGAGCAGGTGCTCCCGCAGCCGCATGGTGAGCGGGCCCGGCTCGCCGGTGCCGACGGTGAAGTCGCCGGTCCGCGCCTTGACCTCGCCGACCGGGGTGATCACCGCGGCGGTGCCGCAGGCGAAGGTCTCGGTCACGGTGCCGTCGGCGGCGCCGGCGCGCCACTCGTCGACGGTGAACCGCCGCTCGGTCACCCGGTGCCCCATCTCGCGGGCCACCGTGATGAGCGATTCGCGGGTGATGCCCGGCAGCAGGGTGCCGGTGAGCTCGGGGGTGACCAGCTCGGCGTCGTCCCCGGAGCCGAGGACGAAGAACAGGTTCATCCCGCCCATCTCCTCGACGTAGCGCTTCTCCACCGCGTCGAGCCACACGACCTGGTCGCAGCCGGCGTCGATCGCCTGCTCCTGGGCCAGCAGGCTGGCCGCGTAGTTGCCGGCGCACTTGACGTCGCCGGTGCCGCCCGGTGCCGCACGGATGTAGTCCTCGGAGAGGTAGACCGACACCGGGTGGACGCCGCGCGGGAAGTACGCCCCGGCCGGGCTGGCGATGACCAGGAACAGGTACTCGTGGGCCGGCCGCACGCCCAGGAACGGCTCGGTGGCCAGCTGGTAGGGCCGGATGTAGAGCGTCTGGTCCGGGCCGGTGGGCACCCACTCGCGGTCGGCGTCGACCAGGGCGTCGACCGCGGAGAGGAAGGCCTCCTCCGGCACCGGCGGCATGGCCAGCCGCCGCGCGCTGCGGGCGAAGCGGGCGGCGTTGGACCCCGGCCGGAAGGTGGCCACGCTGCCGTCGGGTTGGGCGTAGGCCTTGAGCCCCTCGAAGATCGACTGCGCGTAGTGCAGGGCCGCGGTCGCGGGGTCCACCTGCAGCGGGGCGTAGGCGGTCAGCCGGGCGTCGTACCAGCCCTCCCCGGCCCGCCAGCGCGCGACGAACATGCTGTCGGTGAAGTACCGGCCGAAGCCCGGGTCCTCCAGCAGGGCCTGCCGCTCCGTCACCGGCCGCCGCCGCACGTCCTCCACGACCACCGGCACGCCGTCGGTGAAGAACCGGGAGGACGTGCGGCTGTCGGCGAGCGTGTCGGTCATGGCTCCCACCTCGAGGCGTGCGGGGATCGGCGCGGGCCGGTGGCCCGTCCGCCCACCCTAGCCCGGGCGTCCCGGGGGCCGGACGACGCCCGCGCCGCCCGGCGGCGTCCTCAGACCTGGCCCTCCTGGTTCACCCGCGGGCCGGCGTACTCGATGACCTCGTAGCTCCACAGGTGGCTGGAGTCGGCCGCCGCGGGGGCCAGGGTGTCACCGCCGCCTGCGTGCGCGCGGTCGAAGTCCTGGCTGGACTGCCACGCCTCGTAGGCCTCCTCGCTGCTCCAGCGGGTGTAGACGAGGTACTGGTCGGTGCCCTCCTGCGGGCGCAGCAGCTCGAACCACTCGAACCCCGGTGTGCTCTCGACGGCCCCGGCGCGGCCGCGGAAGCGCTCCTCGAAGCGCTCCTGCCGGTCCTTGGGCACGGTGATGGCGTTGATCTTCACGACGCTCATGGGCTCCCCCGTTCCCGGCCGGGCGCGCGGTCAATCCCGCCGCCCGTCCTGCGCCGGGGCCGCCGGCGGGCGACGATGACCCGATGACCCCGTCGGCGCGGCCCGGCGTCCTCTTCGACGTCGACGGCACCCTCCTGGACACCAACTACCTGCACGTCCTGGCCTGGTGGCAGGCGTTCCGGGACACCGGGCACACCGACGTGTCCATGGCCGACTGCCACCGCTCGATCGGCATCGCCAGCGCCGAGCTGGTGGGCCACCTCCTGGGGGACGACGCGCCCGGCACCGACGAGGTGGTCGAGGCGCACAGCCGGCGCTACGAGGCCCTGCGCGACCAGGTCGTGGCCTTCCCGCGGGTGGCCGAGCTGCTCACCGCGTGCGAGGAGCGGGGCCTGGCCGTGGTGCTTGCGACCAGCGGTGCGGAGTCCGACCTCGAGTGGATGCAGCCGGCCATCGGCGCCGGCGACGCGGTCGTCGGCGCGACCACGTCGGCCGACGTCGCCTCCGCCAAGCCGGCTCCGGACCTGCTGCAGACGGCCGCGGCCGACCACGGCCTGGACCCCGCCCGCACCGTGGCGGTCGGCGACACAGTCTGGGACGTCCGGGCCGCCCGGGACGCGGGCCTGCCCTGCATCGCGCTGACCTGCGGCGGCATCGCGCGCGCCGAGCTGGTGGAGGCCGGCGCGGACGAGGTCTACGCCGACCCGGCCGACCTCCTCGCCCACCTCGACGACTCCCTGCTCGGGCGGGTGGCCCGGGGCTGACGCGCACCGGGCGGTACGGCGGGCCGAGACTGGCGGCATGGACGCGCCCCGCACCGCCGACCTCGGGTTCGCCCGCCTCGACCTCGACCGCGGCGCCCGGACCGGCACCCCCGAGGTGGTGTACGCGGCCGGCAAGACCCCGGAGCAGACGGTGGCCTGCCTGGCCGCGCTGCTGGACGGCACCGGTTTCGCCTGGGCCACCCGCGTGGACGGGCCGACCGCGGCCGCCGTCCGCTCCCGGTGGCCCGGGGCGGTGGTCGACGAGGAGGCGCGCTGCGCGCTCGTCGGCACGCCCGCGGACCCGGTGGGCGAGGTCCTGGTGCTGACGGCCGGCACCTCGGACGGACCGGTCGCGGCCGAGGTCGCGGCCACCCTGCGGGCCTGCGGGGTCGGCGCGCGCCGGGTGGACGACGTGGGCGTCGCCGGGGTGCACCGGGTGCTGGCGGTGGCCCCCGACATCGCGGCGGCCGATGCCGTCGTCGTCGTGGCCGGGATGGACGGCGCGCTGCCCAGCGTGGTCGCGGGGCTGACCGACCGCCTGGTCGTCGCCGTCCCCACGTCGGTGGGCTACGGCGCCGCCTTCGAGGGGCTGGCCGCGCTGCTCACCATGCTCACCGCCTGCGCCCCGGGGGTGCTGGTGGTCAACATCGACAACGGCTTCGGGGCCGGGGTCGCCGCGGCCCGGATCGTGCGCACGGTCACCCCCGCGGGAGAGGGCGCCGTTCCCCCGTCACGGGTCCGCTGACGCGGGCACGGCTTCCCCTGCGGCGAGGTCGGGGTCAGGGGGCGGGGAAGCCCACGGTGACCCGGGCGGTCCGGCCGGCGTCCTCGACGAGGGCGACGAGGCGGCCGTCGGGGGCCAGCGCGGCGTGCAGGCCGGGCGCCCCCGTCGCGGCGACCCGCTGCCCGTGACCGAGGGCGACCGTCTCCTCGGCGGTGAGCGCCCGCGCGGGGAAGACCGTGCGGGCGGCGTCGGCCAGCGGCAGCACGCCGGCGCCCCCGCCGGCCGCCAGGGCGGCCGCGGCGTCCTCGACCGGGGCCGCCCGGTCGACGGGGAAGGGCCCGGAGGCGGTGCGGCGCAGCGCGGTGAGATGGCCGCCCACGCCGAGCGCGGCACCGGCGTCCCGGGCGATCGCGCGGACGTAGGTTCCGGCCGAGCAGGTCACGGTGAGATCGACGTCCACCAGGTCGGCGGCCGGCCGGGTGACCCGGTGCACCTCCAGCGCGTGCACGGTGACCGCCCGGGGCTCGAGGACCACCTCCTCGCCGGCGCGGACCCGGTCGTAGGAGCGCCGCCCGGCGACCTTGACCGCGCTCACCGACGAGGGGACCTGCAGCAGCGGACCGGTCTGGCCGGCCAGCGCGGCGCGCACCGCGGCCTCGTCCAGGCCGGCGGCCGAGGTGGTGGTCAGCACCTCGCCCTCGCGGTCGTCGGTGACCGTCGTCTGCCCGAACCGGACGGTGGCCGCGTAGGTCTTGTCGTGGCCGCCGACGTGGCCGAGCAGCCGCGTGGCGGCGCCGACACCGAGCACGAGCAGGCCGGTGGCCATCGGGTCGAGAGTGCCGGCGTGTCCGACCCGGCGGACCGACAGCACCCGGCGGGCACGCGCCACGACGTCGTGGGAGGTCATCCCGCCGGCCTTGTCGACCAGCAGGAGGGCGGGCGGGACGTCGGCGTCGGGTCTGCGGGGGCTCACGCAGTCACGGTGCCAGGCGCCTGCAGCCAGCGGTCGCCGGCCACCCGGACCAGCACGGCGACCAGGCGCAGCACGACGAACACGGTGAGGCCGGTCCACACGCCGGCCAGCCCCCAGTCGAGGGGGACGGCGAGCAGCGACAGCGGCAGGAAGCCACCGAGGGCCGCGCCGACCGTGACGGTCCGGAGCCACGCGACGTCCCCGGCGCCCATGAGCACGCCGTCGAGGGCGAACACGACCCCGGCGACCGGCTGGATCGCCGCGAGGAACCACCAGGCGACCTCGGCCTGGGCGACCACCGCCGGGTCGTCGGTGAACAGCGGCGGCAGGACGGGACGGAGCGCGAGCAGGGCCAGCGCCACGGCGACGCCGGTGGCCAGGCCCCACAACGTCACCCGCCGGGCGGTGGCGCGGGCGTCCCCCGGCCGGCCGGCTCCGAGGGCCTGCCCGACCAGCGTCTGCGCGGCGATGGCGTAGGCGTCGAGCACCAGGGCGAGGAAGAAGAACAGCTGGACGGCGATCTGGTGGGCGCCGAGCGCCGCGGCGCCGACCCGGGCGGCGACACCGGTGGCGACCAGGAAGGCCACCTGCAGGACGGCGGCGCGCAGCAGCAGGTCCCGGCCGATGACCATCTGGGCGCGCAGGGCACCCGCCCGGGGCCGCCAGAAAACCCGCTCGCGGGCCAGCGCGCGCACGAACAGCGCCGCGGTGACCGCCTGGCCGGCGACGTTGGCGACCGCCGACCCGACCAGCCCGAGGCCGGCGGGGTGCACCAGCAGCGGGCAGAGCACGAGGCTGACCGCGCTCCCGGCGAGCACGAAGCGCACCGGTCGGTCGAGCTCCTGCACCCCGCGCAGCCAGCCGTTGCCGGCCAGCGCGACCAGCAGCAGCGGCGCGCCGAGGGAGGCGATGCGCAGCCAGTCCTCCCCGGCCTCGGCGACCGGGCCCGGTCCCCCGGCCAGCAGCCGGGTGAGCGGGCCGGCGGCGAGCTGGAACAGCGCGAGCACCAGTGCCCCCAGGGCCAGCGCCAGCCAGGTGGCCTGCACGCCCTCGGCGACCGCACCGGCCCGGTCGCCGGCGCCGGCGCGGCGGGCGGCCCGCGCGGTGGTGCCGTAGGCGAGGAAGTTCAGCAGGGCCGCGGCCCAGGCCAGGAGGCCGCCCCCGACCGCCAGCCCGCCGAGGGCCACGGTGCCGAGGTTCCCGACGACGGCGGTGTCGACCAGCAGGTACAGCGGCTCGGCGGCCAGCACGACCAGCGCCGGGGCGGCCAGCGCGAGGACGCCGGGTGCCCGCCTCCCGCCCTCGACGATCACGGCGCCGAGGCCACCCGCGCCCCCCGCGGGTGGTCCCGGTGCCATGATCGCGGGCTCACCGCAGCAGGTCGCGGACGGCGCCGACGACCGCCTCCCGGGGACCCGGGGCGGAGAACCCCGCCGCGGCGCTGTGGCCGCCACCGCCCAGGGCCACGGCGACCCGGGCGACGTCCGTGGCGCCCCGCGAGCGCAGGGACACCGACCACGACCCGTCGTCCTGGCCCTTGAGCACGCAGGCGACGTCGGCCTCCTGGGTGGCGCGGATGACGTCGACGAGCGCCTCGAGCTGCTCGCCGGGCAGCCCGTGCTCGGCGGCCTCCGCGGTGCTCGACCAGGTCCACACCAGGCCGGCGCCGACGTCGGGCTCGAGGGCGGCCCGACCGGCGACCACCGACAGCAGGCCGAGCCAGCTGAACGGCGCGGTGTCGAACAGCCGCCGGCTGATCGCCGCGTGGTCGATCCCGGTGGCCAGCAGCCGGGCGGCCAGCTCGTGGGTGTCCGGCCGGGTGCTGCCGAACCGGAAGGAGCCGGTGTCGGCGGCCAGGCCCGCGTAGAGGCAGGTGGCCAGCCGCCGGTCGAGCGCCATCCCGAGGCCGTCGAGCAGGTCGGCCACCAGCGTCACCGTGGCGGGGGCGGCGGGGTCGACCACCTGCACGCACCCGAACCCGGGGTTGCTGGCGTGGTGGTCGACGACGACGGAGGTGCCGGCCCGCTGCAGGAGCGGGGCGAGCTCCCCCAGCCGGGCCGGGGAGGCCGCGTCGAGGCTGACGAAGACGTCCGGCGACGACGGCACCTCGGAGGAGGGCACCAGCGCGTCCGCCCCGGGGAGCCAGGCCAGGGACGCGGGCAGCGTGAACGGGTCCGGGAACGTGGGCAGCACGCGGGCCCCGCGGCGGCGCAGTCCCTCGGCCAGGGCCAGGGTGCTGCCCAGGGCGTCGGCGTCGGGCTGCACGTGCCCGGACAGGACGACGGTCGCCCGGTCCGCGGCGGCCGCGGCGAGGACCGCGGCCGCGTCCGCCGTGAGGTCGGTGCCCCGGGGCGGTGAGAGGGTCACTCGGCGGGCCCCGGGTCGGCCACCGGGGGCGCGTCCTCCTCCTCGGTCACCCGGCCGCCGCCGACCGGGTACTGCGACCCGTCGCCCGGGGAGTCGGCGGCGATGCCGGCGGTCTCCCCCACCTCGCCACGGCGGCCACCCCGGGTGGGGTCGCCGGCGTCCGGCTCCGGCCGGCCGCCGAGCACCGAGCGCTCCAGCCCCTCGTCGGGCAGGTGCGGATCCGGGTCGTTCTCGCTCACGAGTGGCTCCTGATCTCGGTGGCGCTGCGGTCCGTGCCGATCGGGTCGGTGCCGATCGTGGCGGTGCCGGTGTCGGCACCGTCATCGGCAGTCCCGGAGCGGTCGGGATCGTCGTCGTCCTCCACCGCGGGGTGCCGGTAGGGGTCGGCCTCGCCGGCGTAGCGGGCGCCCTGGCGCATGCGGGCGAGCTCGGCGTCGGCGTGCCGGACCCGCTCGAGCGCGGCGTCGAGCTCCCGCGCGGTGTCGGGCACGTGGTCGGCGACGAAGGTGAGGGTCGGGACGAACTTGATGCCCGTCTGCCGCCCCACCGTCGAGCGCAGCACCCCCGTGGCGGAGGCCAGCGCCTTGGCGGAGTCCTCGACCTGGGTGGCGTCGCCGTAGACGGTGTAGAAGACGGTCGCCTCGCGGAGGTCACCGGTCACGCGGGCGTCGGTGACGGTCACCATCCCCAGGCGGGGGTCCTTGATCTGCGTCTCGATCGCCGACGAGACGATCTGACGGATGCGCACGGCGAGCTTGCGCGCGCGAGCCGGGTCGGCCATCGGACCTCCTGGTGCCGGGCGCCCCGGGTGGGGGCACGGGATACGGGTGCGGCCGCCGCTCTGGACCGCGGGGCCCCCGGGCCTCAGTCGGACCCGGAGAACAGCTGCCGGTGCGTCGACAGCAGCGTCACCTCGGGCCGCTCGGCCAGCAACCGCTCGCAGGCGTCGAGCACGTCGGTGACGTGGGCGGCGTCGGCGGCCACCGTGGCGACCCCGACCTGCACGCGGCGGTGCAGGTCGAGGTCCCCGACCTCGGCGGCGGCCACCGCGAAGCGACGCCGCAGCTCGGCCACGAGGGGGTGGACGACGGCGCGCTTGCCCTTGAGCGACTGGACGTCACCCAGCAGCAGGTCCGCGGTCAGCGACCCGGTGAACATGGTGGCTCCCTCGGACCTGCTGCCGGTGACGACGTGGACCGCTTCGCCCCTCCCGCTCGCTTCCCGAGCCGGCCCCTTCACAGGGGCCCGCCGCGAGCCTGCGAGCGGTGGGGGGCGAAGGGGTCCTTCTAGTCGCGGGGCTTCTCGCGGACCTCGAAGGTCTCGATGACGTCCTCGACCTTGATGTCGTTGAACGAGCCCAGACCGATACCGCACTCGTAGCCCTCGCGGACCTCGGTGACGTCGTCCTTGAACCGGCGCAGCGACTCGACGGTGAGGTTGTCGGCGACCACGACACCGTCGCGCAGCAGGCGGGCCTTGGAGTTCCGGTTGATCGTCCCGCTGCGGACGATCGAGCCGGCGACGTTGCCGATGCGCGGCACGCGGAAGACCTCGCGGACCTCCGCCGTCCCGAGACCGACCTCCTCGAACTCCGGCTTGAGCATGCCCTTGAGGGCCGCCTCGATCTCCTCGATCGCCTGGTAGATGACCGAGTAGTACCGGACGTCGATGCCCTCGCGGTTGGCCAGCTCGGTGGCCTGCCCCTCGGCCCGGACGTTGAAGCCCAGGACGATGACGTCGTCGGCCAGCGCCAGGTCGATGTCGCTCTTGGTGATCGCGCCGACGCCGCGGTGGATGACCCGCAGCGAGACGTCGTCGCTCACCTCGATCTTCATCAGCGCCTCCTCGAGCGCCTCCACGGTGCCCGAGTTGTCGCCCTTGATGATCAGGTTGAGCTGGCGGTTCTCCCGGAGCGCGGCGTCGAGGTCCTCGAGGCTGATCCGCTTGCGCATCGAGGCGTTCTGCGCGTTGCGGATGCGGGCCTGGCGGCGGTCGGCGATCTGCCGGGCCACCCGGTCCTCCTCGACGACGAGGAAGGTGTCACCGGCACGCGGCACCGAGGTGAGACCCACGACCTGCACCGGGCGGGCCGGCAGGGCCTCCTTCAGCTTGTTGCCGTGCTCGTCGAGCAGCGAGCGGACGCGGCCGTAGGCGTCGCCGGCGACGATCGAGTCGCCCTGGCGCAGCGTGCCGCGCTGGACCAGGACGGTCGCGACCGGGCCGCGGCCCTTGTCGAGCTTGCCCTCGATCACCACGCCCTGCGGGTCCTGCTCGGTGTTGGCGCGCAGGTCCAGCGAGGCGTCGGTGGTCAGCAGGATCGCCGCGAGCAGGTCGTCGATGCCCTGGCGGGTGATCGCGGAGACGTCGACGAACATCGTCTCGCCGCCGTACTCCTCGGCCACCAGCCCGTACTCGGTGAGCTGCTGGCGGATCTTGGCGGGGTTGGCCCCCTCCTTGTCCACCTTGTTCACCGCGACCACGATCGGCACGTCGGCGGCCTGGGCGTGGTTGAGCGCCTCGACCGTCTGCGGCATGACGCCGTCGTCGGCGGCGACCACGAGCACGACGATGTCGGTCACCTTGGCGCCTCGGGCACGCATCGCGGTGAACGACTCGTGACCCGGGGTGTCGATGAAGGTGATCGGCCGCTCCTGGCCCTCCAGCTCGGAGGTGACCTGGTAGGCACCGATGTGCTGGGTGATGCCACCGGCCTCCCGCGCCACCACGTTGGCGTCGCGGATGGCGTCCAGCAGCTTGGTCTTCCCGTGGTCGACGTGACCCATCACGGTCACGACCGGCGGGCGGGCCTCCCAGTCCTCCTCGTCACCCTCGTCGCCGAAGGTGAGGTCGAAGCTCTCGAGCAGCTCGCGGTCCTCGTCCTCGGGGCTGACCACCTGGATGTCCCAGTCGATCTCGGCCCCGAGCAGCTGCAGCGTCTCGTCGTTGACCGACTGGGTCGCGGTGACCATCTCGCCCAGGTGGAACAGGGCGGTGACCAGCGCGGCCGGCTGGGCGCCGATCTTCTCGGCGAGGTCGGTCAGCGAGGCACCGCGCGGCAACCGGACGGTCTGCCCGTTGCCCCGCGGCAGGCTGACGCCGCCCATGCTGGGCGCCGCCATGGAGTCGAACTCCTGACGACGCTGCTTCTTGCTCTTGCGCCCGCGGACCGGACCGCGGCCACCGGGACGGCCGAAGGCACCCGCGGTGCCCGCACCGGAACCACCGCGGCCGCGACCGCGACCGCCGCCACCGCCGCCGCCGCGGAAACCACCGCCGGCCGGGGCTCCGCCGCCTCCGCCGCCGGGACGGAAGCCACCGCCACCACCGGGACCACCGGGGCGGCCACGGCCACCGGCCCCACCGGGACCACCGCCGGGCCGCCCGGCACCGGCCGGACGCGGCGGCATCATGCCGGGCGAGGGACGCGGCGGCATCATACCCGGGTTCGGGCGCGGACCGCCGGGACCGGCCGCCGGGCGCGGACCGCCTGCGCCGGGGCCCGGACGCGGGCCACCCGCACCGGCACCCGGCCGGGGCCCGGGCCGCGGACCACCGGCGCCGGGGCCCGGACGCGGGCCACCCGCACCCGGGGCGGGGCGGGGGCCGCCGCCACCGGGGCCGGGCCGCGGGCCGCCGGAGGGCGCGGGGCGCGGGGCGCTGCTGAAGGGGTTGTTGCCCGGCCGCGGGGCCGGACGCGGGCCCGGGCGCGGACCGGCACCGGGGGCACCCGGACGCGGGCCGGCGCCGGGCTGCCCGGGACGCGGACCGGCAGGACCCGGGCGGGGGCCGCCGGGGGCCGCCGGGGGCTGCTGGGCGGGGGCGCCGGCCGCCGGGGCCTGCGGAGCACCCGCCGCCGGGGCCTGCGGAGCACCCGCCGCCGGGGCCTGCGGAGCACCCGCCGCCGGGGCCTGGGGCGCGGGGGCCTGCGGAGCACCCGCCGCCGGGGCCTGCGGAGCACCCGCCGCCGGGGCCTGCGGAGCACCCGCCGCCGGGGCCTGCGGAGCACCCGCCGCCGGGGCCTGCGGAGCACCCGTCGCCGGGGCCTGCGGAGCCGGCCGCGGGCCGGGCGTCGGGGCACCGGGACGCGGCATGCCCGGGCGCGGCGCGCCGGGACGCGGCCCCTGCGTCTGCGCGGGCTGCGGGGCCGGGGCCACCGGGCCCGCCGGAGCAGGCGCCGACGCGGCCGGACCCTGCGGGGCCGGGCGGGCCTGGGGTCGGGGGGTGGCCTGCGGACCACCGTCGGCGGAGCCACCGGCCCCACCGAGCGCCTCCCGGAGCCGACGGGCCACGGGGGCCTCGACGGTCGAGGAAGCGGACTTCACGAACTCGCCCTGCTCCTTGAGCTTGGCGAGCACGGTCTTGCTGTCGACGCCGAACTCCTTGGCGAGTTCGTGTACGCGGGCTTTGCCTGGCACGGGTCTCCTCTGGTGAGGCCGGCGGCTGGCCCGCTCGACCTCGTCGTCAGTACTGCATGGTCATCGTGGGGACTTCACGGCTTGCTCATCCGACGACGTCCTGCTCTCGACTGCGGACCGGCCCGGTGCCGGTCCGTCTGCTCTGGTGCGGTTGTCGTTCGTCCGTCGCCCGCCTCGGTGCCGCGTCCGGGAGGCGCCGCGAACGGCGCACCGAGGACGTGGACCCGGAGCGGACCGGCCTCCACCGGGCCGCTGCAGCGCAGTGCCCGGACGAAGGCCCGGCGTCGCTCTGCCGCGCGCAGGCACTCCGGGGTGGGGTGCAGGGAGGCACCCCGGCCGGGGAGCCTCCGCCGCGGGTCGGGGACCAGGGCCCCGTCCCGCGCGACGACGCGCAGCAGGTCGGTGACCGGAGCGCGTTCCCGGCAGCCCACGCAGGTGCGCACCGGGATCGGCGATTCGGCCACCCCTGATGTTAGCGCGCCGCGGAGCCGGGGTGTTCCGCGCTCCTCGGACCGCCCACCCGCCCGGGTCGCCCGGGGCGCCCACCGGCGGCCGCGGGGCGCAGCGGCGGGCCCGAGCGCAGCGGTGGCCGGCCGACGCCCGGGGACGGCGCGGCGTCGTCGGGCTGGGCGTCGCTGCGGATGTCGATGCGGCACCCCGTCAGCCGCGCGGCCAGGCGGGCGTTCTGCCCCTCCTTGCCGATCGCCAGCGACAGCTGGTAGTCGGGGACGACCACCCGCACGGCCTTGGCCTGGGGGTCGACCAGCCTCGCGCTGCCCACCCGGGCGGGGCTCAGCGCCGAGGCGACGAAGGTGGCGGGGTCGTCGGACCAGTCGACGATGTCGATCTTCTCGCCGTGCAGCTCGCTCATGACGTTGCGGACCCGCTGCCCCATGGGCCCGATGCACGCGCCCTTGGCGTTGAGCCCGGGCACCGACGTCCGGACGGCGATCTTCGACCGGTGCCCCGCCTCGCGGGCGACCGCCACGATCTCCACGCTGCCGTCGGCGATCTCGGGCACCTCGAGGGCGAACAGCTTGCGCACCAGGTTCGGGTGGGTCCGGGAGACGGTGACCTGGGGGCCGCGGAACCCGCGGGACACCGACACCACGTAGGCCTTGACGCGGGACCCGTGCGGGTAGCTCTCGCCGGGCACCTGCTCGCCGGGGGGCAGCACCGCCTCGACCTTGCCGATGTCGACCAGGACCGTGCCGCTGGCGTTGCGCCGCTGGTCGGCCTGGACGACGCCGCTGACGATGTCGCCCTCCTTGCCGGCGTACTCGCCGAAGGTCTGCTCGTGCTCGGCGTCGCGCAGCCGCTGCACGATGACCTGCTTGGCCGTGCTCGCCGCGATCCGGCCGAAGTCCGAGGGGGTGTCGTCCCACTCCCGGACCACCTCGCCGTCGGGGCCCAGCTCCTGGGCCAGCACGGCGACCTCGCCGCTCTTGCGGTCGACGTGCACCCGCACGTGCTTGGCCGCCCCGTCGGCGTGCCGGTAGGCGGTCACCAGCGCGGTCTCGATGGCCTGGATGACCGTGTCGGCGGGGATGCCCTTCTCCCGCTCGACCGCCTTGAGGGCGGTCACGTCGATGTTCACTGCTCGTCTCCGTCGTCGTCGTCCGCGTCGTCCGCGGGGCCGGCCGGTCCGGCCCGCCCCGCCGTGGTGTCCCCGGAGGCCGGCCGGCCGAACTCCACCTGCACGCGACCGCTGCCGAGCTCCTGCCAGGACACGTGCCGCCGTGTCGGCGGCCGCCGCTTGGCCCCGGGCTTGCCCGGGGTCTCCACCGCGAGCGTCACCCCGTCGTCGCCGACCTCCTCGACCCGACCGGTCACCTGCTCGGTCCCGCGGTCGGTCCCGACGGCCACGCTGACCAGCCGGCCGGTGTTGCGCCGCCAGTGCCGGGGCTCGGTCAGCGGCCGGTCCACGCCGGGGCTGGTCACCTCGAGCACGTACGGCGCACGGCCCAGGTCGCCGTCGTTCTCGTCGAGCGCGGCCGAGACCACCCGGCTGACCTCCGCGACGTCGTCGAGGGTCACGCCCTGGTCGCGGTCGACGACCACCCGGACGACGCTGCGCCGGCCGGCCGGGGTGACCACGAGCTCCTCGAGGTCGTAGCCGGCGGCCGTCACGACGGGTTCGATCCAGCCGGCGAGCCGGGTCGCGACGGGGTCGGTGCGGGATGCGGCGGGCACGGGCTCCTCCCTCTCCTGGATCGGCGACCGGCACACCGGTGGGTTCCCGGGTCGCCCTGCGGGCAGGCGCGTGGTGGGCCCGGCCGGGGACCGGGCGAACAGCCAGGCTACCGCCCGCGGCCCGGCCCCGAGAGGTCGCGCCGGGAGGTCCCCCGGTGGCCGGTCGGCAGCGGCCCGGGGCCGGGACCCGCCGCGGCGGGGTGCCCGGCGGGCCCGCCGCGCCCTGAGAGGATGGGGCCGATGTCCGCACCGCCCGCACCCGCTCCCCCGGTGCTGTCCCGGCGAGCGTTCCTCGCGGGCACCGCCGGGCTCGCCCTGCTGGCCGCCGGGTGCACCGGTTCGAGCGGCGGGGGCGCCGACGAGGTCACCGGCGAGCAGGCCGGCCGGCTCGACGCGCAGGTCGCCGTCCAGGAGGAGCTGGTCGCCGCCTACGCGGCCGCCGCCGCGGCCGACCCCGCGCTCGCCGCGGACCTGACGGAGCTCACCGCCCAGGCCTCGACGCAGCTGGAGCGGCTGCGCGCGGCGGCCCCGTCGGCGACGCGGTCGGGCACGGCGGGTTCGACGGCGGGGTCGACGGCGGCCGCGCCGCCGGCCGGGAGCGACGTGCGGGTCTGGCTGCGCGAGCGGGTGGCGGCCGCGGCCGCGTCGCACGCCGAGGCCTGCGTGGACCAGTCGGGTGCGCGTGCGGCGCTGCTGGGGTCGGTCGCCGCGGGGTTGCACGGGCACGGGACGGTGCTGGCGTGACCGCCGGCGGCACCGCGGGCGCGGAGACCGCGGCGCTGCGGGAGGCGCTGGCCGCCGAGCACGCCGCCGTGTGGGGCTACGGGACGGTGGGAGCGGCCCTGCCGCCGGAGGCCCGGGCCGGCGCGGTCGCCGCCGAGCTGGCCCACCGCGGGCTGCGGGACGTCCTGGTGGCCCTGCTCGAGGACCGGGACGCCGAGCCGGTGCCGACCGAGGCCGGGTACCGGCTGCCGTTCCCGGTTCTCTCCCCCGTGGACGCCGCCGCCCTGGCGGTCGTCCTCGAGGAGGGCGTCGCCGAGGCCTGGGCCGTGGTGCTGGACCGGGCCGCGCAGGGCACGGTGCGCCGGCTGGCCGTCGACGCCCTCGGCGGCACCGAGACCCGCGCCGTGGCGTGGCGGGCCGCCGCCGGGCAGACCCCGCTCACCCGCGCCCTCCCCGGGCTCCCCTGAGGACCACCCCCGGCCAGGGGCCGGCGGCTCAGCCGAGGGCGCCGAGGAAGGCGTCGGTGACGGCCACCGCGGCGCTGCTCGAGCCGCCGCCCTCGACCAGCACCGCGAACGCGAGGTCCCCGGCACCGCCGTCGTCCGCCGGGCCGCCGAGCCGGTAGCCCGTGAACCAGCCGTGCGCGTCCGGGGGCGTGCTGCTGCCGTACTCCGCCGTCCCCGTCTTGCCGTGCACCTCCCCGCGGTCGGCCAGCGCGGTCGCCGTCCCCGAGAGCACGACCTCCCGCATCATCGACCGCAGGGCCTCGAGCACCGCGGCGTCGGGCGCGGCCGGCGCGGGGCCGGCGGGCTCGCCGCCGACGACCTCCACCGGTGCGGCCGGCCGCCCCGATGCGATGCCCGCCGCGACGAGGGCCATCTGGGCGGGGCTCATGAGCACCTCGCCCTGGCCGATCGCGTCGGCGGCGGCGCCGGTGCCGGTGCTGTCGGCCGGGACGCTGCCGCCGAAGACGTCGACGGGCAGCTGCCAGTCGGTGCCCACCCCGTAGGAGGCCGCGGCCGCAGCGAGGGCGTCGGCCGGCAGCTGCTGCGCCTGCTGCATGAAGGTGGTGTTGCAGGACCGCGCGAAGGCCTCGGTGAACGGCACCGTGCCCAGGTCGAAGCGGTCCTCGTTCTCGAACTCGCGGCCGTCGACGACGAGCGTGCCGGGACAGGCGACCGGGGTCTGCGGGGTCAGCACGCCGGCGGAGAGCAGGGCCGTCGCGGTGATCGCCTTCATGCTCGAGCCGGGCGGGAACTGCCCGGTCAGCGCGTTGACGGGCACGGCGGCCCCGTTCGAGGAGACGGCGAGGAGCTCACCCGTGCCCGGGCGGACGGCGACCAGGTGCGTGGGCTGCGCCGAGCCGGCGACCGCCGCGTCGGCGGCCTCCTGCACCGCGCGCACCAGGGGCGTCCGCAGCGGCTCCCCCGGTACCGGCGCCACGGCGTCGACCTGCCGCCCGGCGTCCCCGGTCGAGGCGTCGGTGCTGACGACGGTGACGGTGAACCCGGGCGTGCCGGTGAGCTGCTCCTGGTAGGCCCGCTGCAGGCCCGACAGGCCGAGCTGGTCGCCGGCGGCGTAGGCGGGGTCGCCGTCCTCGGTGGTCTCCTCGAGCACCTCGGCGGTGGCCGACCCGACCCGGCCGAGCAGGGCCTGCGCGAACCGGGCGCTCGGGGCCAGCAGGCGGGTCGAGGTCGGGAAGACCGCGCCCGGCAGGTCGTAGACCTGGGCCCGGATGGCCTCGAAGTCCGGCCGGCGCAGCGAGATGACGGGGACGAACTGGCCCGCGGGTGCGGCCTGGACGTCGGCGGTGATCTCCTCCGCGGGGATGCCGGTGGCCGCCGACAGCCCCGCGGCGAGGGCCGGCAGGTCGGTGACGCCGGCCGGGTCGACGCCGACCTCGACGACCTCGGTCAGGGTGAACAGCGGCTGCCCCGCGGCGTCGGTGACCGCCGCCCGCTCGGGCAGCTGCCGCTCGAGGACCAGGTGCTGCCCCTCCCCCAGCTCGGGGTGGACCACGGTCGGGTCGGTGACGACGTCCCAGCCCTCCTCGACCTCCTGCAGCCGCAGGGTCGCGTCGTAGCGCCAGTCGGGCGCCGCGGCGAGGTCCCAGGTGGCGGTCCAGTCGACGGTGGCGGTGCCGTCCTCGACGGTGACGCCGCCCACCTCGGGGGTGAGCGTGGCGCCGGGGAGGTCCGCGGCGGCCTGCTCGAGCAGGGCGGTCGTCGCGTCGGGGTCGGTGGTGGCGCCCGCGGCGGCCGCGGTGTCCCCGGCGGCCCAGTCGGACAGGAAGGCCTCGGCGGCGGCGCGGACGTCCTCGCGCGGGTCGGCCGAGCAGGCGGCCAGCGCCGGGAGGGCGAGCAGGGTCAGCGTGGTCCCGAGAACGGTCCCCCGACGTGTGCGCACGGTGGCACAGCGTCCCAGATCCTCAGAAGAGGACGCTGGCGAACCGCCCCACCTCGCGGAACCCGACCCGGGCGTAGGCGGCCCGGGCCGGGGCGTTGTAGTCGTTGACGTAGAGGCTGACCACCGGGGCGATGACGGCGCGGGCGTACTCGACGACCGCCGCCGTCCCCGCCGCACCGATGCCGCGACCGCGGTGGCGCGGCGCCACCCAGACGCCCTGGATCTGGCACGCCGAGCGGGACACCGCGCCGATCTCGGCCTTGAACAGGACCTCGTCCCCCTCGATCCAGGCCAGCGACTGCCCGGCCCGGACGAGCTCGGCGACCCGGGCGCGGTAGCCGGCACCGCCGTCGACGCGCAGCGGGCTGACGCCGACCTCCTCGGTGAACATCGCCACGGCCGCCGGGAGCAGGGTCTCCAGCTCCTCGGGGCGCACCGGGCGGACCCGGGGCTCGGGGACGGTGGCCGGCGGGCCGTCGATGGCCATGAGCGGCTGGCAGGGGCGGTGGTCGCGGGCCGGCCCCCACGACGGTGCCAGCAGGTCCCACAGCGGCCCCACCGCGGCCGCCGGGCCGACGATGGTCGAGCACCGGCGCCCGGCACGCCGGGCCCGTCCGGCGAAGGCGTCGGCCGCGGCCCGCTCGGCGCCCGGGACCGCGAACGGGATGAGGTTGGCCCCCGCGAGGCAGACCGCCTCCAGCCGGTCCGCGCTGCCGAACCCCCACAGCGGCGCGCCGAGCGACGCGGCGGCGGTGCCGACGGCCTCGACCCGGCCGGCGATGACGCAGGCGGCGACCGGGTCGGTGGCCAGCAGCCGCCGGACGGCGGGCTCGTCGTCCTCGCCGAGGACGCGCGCGGTCGGCGTGCGCAGCACCTGCGTCGTCAGCCGACCGTGACGGTGGGCGCCCCGGAGGGGACGCCGTCGCCGGCCTGCTCGCCGTCCGGGCGCATCTCCCCGGCGAGCCGCATCGCCTCCTCGATGAGCGTCTCGACGATCTGCGACTCGGGCACGGTCTTGATGACCTGCCCCTTGACGAAGATCTGGCCCTTGCCGTTGCCGGAGGCCACGCCGAGGTCGGCCTCGCGGGCCTCGCCGGGGCCGTTGACGACGCAGCCCATGACCGCGACCCGCAGGGGCACGTCCAGCCCGTCGAGGCCCGCGGTGACCTCGTCGGCCAGCGTGTAGACGTCCACCTGGGCCCGCCCGCAGGAGGGGCAGCTGACGATCTCCAGGCCCCGCTGGCGCAGGTTCAGCGACTCGAGGATCTGGGTGCCGACCTTGACCTCCTCGGCCGGCGGGGCCGAGAGGGAGACGCGGATGGTGTCGCCGATGCCCTGGCTGAGGAGGGCACCGAAGGCGACCGCGGACTTGATGGTCCCCTGGAAGGCCGGACCGGCCTCGGTGACGCCCAGGTGCAGCGGGTAGTCGCACTGCGCGGCCAGCAGCTCGTAGGCGCGGACCATGACGACCGGGTCGTTGTGCTTGACCGAGATCTTGATGTCGCGGAAGTCGTGCTCCTCGAACAGCGAGCACTCCCACAGCGCCGACTCGACCAGCGCCTCCGGGGTGGCCTTGCCGTGCTTGGCCAGCAGCCGCTTGTCCAGCGAGCCCGCGTTGACCCCGATGCGGATCGGGATCCCGGCGCCCTTGGCGGCCCGGGCGATCTCCCCGACCTTGTCGTCGAACCTCTTGATGTTGCCGGGGTTGACCCGGACGGCGGCGCAGCCGGCGTCGATCGCGGCGAACACGTACCGCGGCTGGAAGTGGATGTCGGCGATGACGGGGATCTGCGACTTCCTCGCGATGATCGGCAGCGCCTCGGCGTCGTCGGTGTCCGGGACGGCGACCCGCACGATCTGGCAGCCCGAGGCGGTGAGCTCGGCGATCTGCTGGAGCGTGGCGTTGATGTCGGCGGTCTTGGTCGTCGTCATCGACTGCACGCTCACGGGGTGGTCGCTGCCGACCCCGACGTCCCCCACCATCAGCTGGCGGGTCTTGCGCCGGGGGGCGAGGACGGGCGGGGGCGCAGCGGGCATGCCGAGGCTGACGGGGATCGCCATGCCACCCAGTATCGCCCGCTGCGGACCGCGGTGCCGGTGGCGGCGCTACTGCAGCGTGATGGGGTTGACCACGTCGGCGACCAGCAGCAACGCCGACAGCCCGATGAACAGGCCGGCGACGACGTAGGCCACGGGCATCAGCCGGGCGATGTCGAAGGGGCCGGGGTCGGGGCGGCCGCGCAGCCGGGCCACGACCGAGCGGGCCTTCTCGTACAGCGCCCCGGCCACGTGACCGCCGTCCAGCGGGTAGATCGGCAGCAGGTTGAACAGGAACAGCACCAGGTTGACGCTGGCCAGCAGGCTGAGGAAGAAGCTGACCTTCTCGGCGCCGGTGAACTCCTGGATGGCGAACACCTCGCCGGAGATCCGGCCCACGCCGACCACGCCGATCGGGCCGTTCTCGTCCCGCTCCTCGCCGAGGAACGCCGCCCGGAACAGCTGCGGGATCCGCTCGGGGATCTCCACCAGCCGCTCGACGGAGGTCACCACGACCGTGCCCAGGTAGCCGGGGACGTCGGAGAACGACTGGCGGGCGAAGCCGACCACCGGGCTCACGCCCAGGTAGCCGGCGGTCATCGTGCTCTCGCCGTCGTCGGTGAGCACCGTGTTCTCGATCGGGGTGACCGTCATGGCGCGGCGCTCCCCGTCGCGCTCGACGGTGAGGTCCAGGGGCCGGCCCGCCGAGCCCCGGATGGCCTCCTGCACCGCCGCCCAGCTGTCGTGCGCGGTGGCGGCCAGCGGACGGCCGTCGATCGCCACGATGGTGTCGCCGGGTCGCAGCCCGGCCTGCGCGGCCGGGCTCGGGGCGGGGAGGGCGCAGCCCGGCGTCCCCGCCTCGCAGACCTGCCCGGCGTCGGCGCCCTCGGTGACGATGGGGATGCCGCAGACGTCGGCGCCCTGCTCGTCGGCCACGGCGATGCTCTGGGCGCCGGCCGGGACGACGCAGGCCGGGACGGCGTCGACCTGGGTGGTGATCACGCCGGTGCCGACGGCGGTCAGCGTGACGGTGAAGAACACGACCGCCAGGACCAGGTTGTGCAACGGCCCGGCGGCCATGACGACCACCCGCTGCCACCAGGGCTTGGCGTAGAACACCCGCCCGGCGTCCTCGGGCCGGACGTCGTTGAGCGCCTGCCCGCGGACCTCGGCGATGAAGCTGCGCATGCGGGTGGCGCGCGCGCTCTCGTTCTCCTCGGCCGGCGGGATCATGCCCACGATGCGGATGTAGCCGCCGAGCGGGACGGCCTTGAGCCCGTACTCGGTCTCCCCGCGCCGGCGGGACCACACCGTGGGGCCGAACCCGACCATGAACTGCGGCACCCGCATGCCGAACCTGCGGGCCCAGAAGAAGTGCCCGGCCTCGTGGAAGGCGATCGAGAACAGCAGGCCGACGGCGAAGGCGACGATCCCGAGGACGGTCAGCAGGAACCCGCTCAGCTCTGGCCTCCGGCGATCAGACCCCGGGCGTGGTCCCGGGCCCACCCCTCCGCCGCCAGGACGTCCTCGACGCAGGTGGGGGCGCCGAGGTCCGGCGCGTCGTCGAGGGTACGCGCGACGGTGGCCACGATGCCGCGGAACGGCAGCCGGCCCGCGGTGAACGCCGCGACCGCCTCCTCGTTGGCGGCGTTGTAGAGGGCCGGCAGCACACCCCCGGCCTCACCGGCGGCGCGGGCCAGCCGCACCGCCGGGAACGCCTCGTCGTCCAGCGGGGCGAACTCCCAGGTGCTGGCGGCCGACCAGTCCAGGGCCGGCTGGACGTGCGGCAGCCGGTCGGGCCAGGCGAGCGCCAGGGCGATCGGCAACCGCATGTCCGGCGGGCTGGCCTGGGCGATGGTGGCGCCGTCGGCGAAGGTGACCATCGAGTGGACGATCGACTGCGGGTGCACGACCACGTCGATGTCGGCGTACGGGACGCCGAAGAGCAGGTGGGCCTCGATCAGCTCGAGCCCCTTGTTGACCAGCGTGGCCGAGTTGATGGTCACCACGGGCCCCATGTCCCACGTGGGGTGGGCCAGCGCATCGGCGACCGTGACACCCTCGAGCTCGGCGGCGGTGCGACCCCGGAACGGCCCGCCGCTGGCGGTGAGCACCAGCCGGGCCACCTCCCCGCGCGCCCCACCGCGCAGGCACTGGGCCAGGGCCGAGTGCTCGGAGTCGACCGGGACGAGCTGCCCCGGCTGCGCGACGGCGGTCACCAGGTCGCCGCCGGCCACCAGGGACTCCTTGTTGGCCAGCGCGATGGTCCGCCCGGCGGCCAGCGCCGCCAGGGTGGGCCCGAGACCGATGGAGCCGGTGATCCCGTTGAGGACGACGTCGGCCGGGCGCGCGGCCAGCTCCTCGGCCGCCCGCGGGCCGGCCAGGATCTCGGGCAGGGCGTACCGCCCCTGCGCCCAGCCGCGCTGCTGGGCCGCTGCGTAGAAGGCCAGCTGCAGGTCCTGCGCCGCGGTCGCGCGGGCCACGGCCACGGTGCGCACGCCCAGGGTGAGCGCCTGCTCGGCGAGCAGCCCGACGTCACCCCCGCCTGCGGCCAGCGCGGTCACCTGCAGCCGGTCGGGGTTCTGGCGGACCACCTCGATCGCCTGCCGGCCGATCGAGCCGGTGGAGCCCAGGACGGTCACCTCGCGCACGGTGCTCACGCAGCGCATCCTCCCCGACGCCCCGGCAGCCGCCGACGCGCCGCCCACCTCCGCGGGTGGGCCCGGTGCACGGCTGGCAGGATGGACGGCGTGAGCGACCAGACCCACCGCGAGCGGATCACCACGAACTCCCCCGCGACCGAGCGGGTCAACCAGCCCGGCCGCGAGGAGGCGCTGGTCCGCCACGACGCCGCGCCGATCGAGCACGAGCGGCCCGAGGACTGGGGCTGGCACGGCGAGACCGGCAAGTGGGGCCGCACCACCTCCTGGATCGCGATCCTGTTCATCGCGGCCTACCTGATCGGCAACCACGAGGGCCGGGTCGAGGACATCTGGCTGATCGCCGTCGTCGGCCTCATGATCCTGCTCAAGGTCTACGACTGGTTCCGGCGCAAGAACGCCTGGCGCAGCCAGTAGAAGGACCCCCTCCCTCCCCACGCCTCGCACGCTCGGCGCGGGCCCCTGGGAGGGGGCCGTTCCAGACGGTCACCGGGCTCGGCGCGGGCCCCTGGGAGGGGGCCGTTCCAGACGGTCACCGGGCTCGCCGCGGGCCCCCTGGGAGGGGGCCGTTCCAGACGGTCACCGGGATCGCCGCGGGCCCCGGCCGGGCGGTCAGGTGATGCTCACGCCGATCGCCGCGCCGATCAGGTAGGTCAGGCCCGCCGCCGCCGCGCCGAAGAGGAGCTGCCGGCCCGCCGCGAACCACCAGGGCCGGGGGGTGAACCGGCTGCTCAGCGCCCCCGCGGCGGCCAGCCCGAGACCCCCGCAGAGCAGGGCGACCCACAGCAGCGAGAAGCCGAACAGGAAGGGCAGCAGCGGGATCACCGCCCCGGCGGCGAAGGTGAGGAAGGACGACACCGCCGCCGTCCGCGGGCTGGGCTTGTCCTCGGGGCTGAGGCCGAGCTCGGCGACGACGTGCAGCCGGAGCGCGACGTCCGGGTCGCGGTGCAGCTGGACGGCGACCCGCTGGGCGAGGTCGGCGTCGACGCCCCGCGCGCGCAGCATGCCGACCAGCTCGGCCAGCTCGCCGCTCGGGTTGCGCTCCATCTCGCGGCGCTCCTTGGCCACCTCGAGGTCGAGCTGCTCGTTCTGCGTCTTGACCGAGGTGTACTCGCCGAGGGCCATCGAGATCGCCCCCGCGACCAGGCTCGCCACGCCGGCCAGCACGATCGCCCGGGGGGCGGCACCGCCACCCCCGACGCCGGCCACGAGGGCGGTGTTGGTGACCAGCCCGTCCATCGCCCCGAACGTGGCCGCGCGCAGCCAGCCGCCGGAGACGTCGGCGTGGCTGTGCTCGTGCGCCTCGGCCGCCGGCGCCCCGCCGGCGCTCACCCGTCCGACTCGGCGCCGAGCTCGACCGGCGGCTCGATCGACGAAGGACCCCCTTGTCCCCCACCGCTCGCCGGCTCGCGGCGGGCCCCTGCAAGGGGGCCGACCGCGACGCTCGGCACACCCTCGACGCGGTCGGCCGCGGCCAGCTGGCCGCAGGCGCCGTCGATGTCCTGGCCGCGGGTGTCGCGGACCGTCGTCGGCACCCCGGCCGCGCGCAGCCGGGCCACGAACTCCCGCTGCGCCGCCGGCGGGCTGGCGTCCCAGGGGCTGCCCGGGGTCGGGTTGAGGGGAATGAGGTTGACGTGCGCGCGGCGGCCGGCGAGCAAGCGGCCGAGGAGGTCGGCCCGGTGCGGCTGGTCGTTGACGTCGCGGATCAGCGCGTACTCCACCGAGTAGCGCCGGCCGGTGCGCTCGGCGTACGCGTCGGCGGCCGCGACCACCTCGCCGACCTTCCACCGGGTGTTGACCGGCACGAGGGTGTCGCGCAGCTCGTCGTCGGGGGCGTGCAGGCTCACCGCGAGGGTGACCGCGAGCCCCTCCTCGGTCAGCCGGCGGATCGCCGGCACCACGCCCACCGTCGACACCGTGACCGAACGCTGCGACAGCCCCAGCCCGTGCGGCGCCGGGGTGACGAGGGCGTCGAGGGTCCGGCGGACGCGGGCGTAGTTGGCCAGCGGCTCCCCCATGCCCATGAAGACGACGTTGGACAGCCGCCCCGCCCCACCCGGGAGCTCACCGGAGGCCATCGCGGCGGCGGCCGCCACGGCCTGGCCGATGATCTCCGCGGCCGACAGGTTGCGGGTCAGGCCCTGCTGGCCGGTCGCGCAGAACGGGCAGGCCATGCCGCAACCGGCCTGGCTGGAGATGCAGACGGTGGCGCGGTCCGGGTAGCGCATGAGCACGCTCTCCACCAGCGCGCCGTCGTGCAGCCGCCACAGGGTCTTGCGGGTGCGCCCGCCGTCGGCCGACTGGTGCCGGACGGGGGTGAGCAGCCCGGGGAGCAGCGCCTCGGTGAGGGTGCTGCGCACGGCGGCCGGCAGGTCGGTCATCTGCTCGGGGTCGGTCACCCCGCGGTAGAAGTGCCGGGCCAGCTGGTCGGCGCGGAAGGCCGGCTGGCCGAGGTCGGCGACCGCCTCCCGCGCCTGCACCCGGGTGAGGTCGGCGAGGTGCCGCGGGGGCCGGCCCCGTCGGGGGGCGTCGAACACGAGGGGGAGGGCAGTCATGGCGCCCACCATCGTCCCACCCGGAGCGCGGGCGGCGCGCGTGATCTGCGCGGCTCAGGGAACCGCGCCGGTCGCGCGATGGGTGTCCTCGTCCGGGTCGGCCGGGGTCGTGGGGGACGGCACGGTGGTGGCCGTGGGCGTCCCGGTCGGCTGCTCGGGGTCCTCGTCCGGGTCCGCGGTGGGCGTCGGGGACGGCGTGGCCGACGGGCTCGCGGGCGGCGGCGCCGGAGTGGTGACCGGCGGGGTGCGCGGTGCCGTCGTGGGGGTGGGCGTCGGCGTCCCGGGGGTGGCGGTGGGCACCCGGGTGGGCACCACGCCGGTCGGCGTCGTCGTGGGGGGCGTCGTGATGGGGGGCGTCGTCCTGGTCGGCGTCGTCGTGGGGGGCGTCGTCGTGGAGGGCGCTGCCGTCGACCGCACCGGTCCGGGGGCGGGTCCGGTGTCCCGGTCGGACCCCGTCCCCGTGGTGCCCGTGCCGGCCCCGGGGAGGACCCGGACCGGAGGCGCCGTCGTCCTCGGCACCGGTGCCGTGCGAGCCGGCGCCGCCGCGCGGACCACCGGACGCGGGAGCGGCGGCGGTGCGGGCACCACCGTCGACGTCGCCGTGGCCGGTGGTGTGGTGGCGAGGGGTGTGCTCGACCCGGGAGCGGGGGTCGCCTCGGGGGTCGCCGTGCTCCAGCGGTCGGGCGCGGTCCAGGTGCCGCCGACCGCACCGGACCGGTCGCTGGCCTGCGACCGGGTGGCGGGCGCATCCCGGCCGCCCAGCAGCCAGGCGCCCGCGACGCCGCCGGCGAGGAGCAGGGCGACCACGAGGCCGGCGACGGCCGCCCGCGTCCGGCGGGGCCCGGCCGGTGCGGCCACGACCCGCGGCACCGACCGCACCGGCTCGACGGCACGGTTCGACGGCGGGCCACCGGCGGCGGCGACCACCGGCGGCGGATCGACGGCGGGGGCGTCGTCCGGCGGCCCGGGCCCGCCCACCGGCTCGGCACCGACCGGCTCGGCGTCTTCGACCGACTCCTCGGCGTAGACCGGCTCGGCGTCTTCGACCGGTTCGGCGACGTCCACCGGCTCGGCGTCTTCGACCGGTTCGGCGACGTCCACCGGCTCGACGACGTCGGCCGACCCCTCGACGTCCACCGGCTCCGCGGCGTCCACCGGGGCCACCTCAGGGGCGGCGTCGGCGGGACCCCCGCCGTCCAGCCACCCGGGCAGCCAGGCCTCGTCCCAGTCGGGGGCCGTCGGTCCGCCGGCCCCGCCGCGCTCCTCCGTCGTCCCCATCCACCCTCCCGACCACGCACAGTGTCCTTGCGGCAACTCACCGCTGTCGCTGCGATGGTGCCGGACGCCGGCGGGCGGTCCCCGGAGGCACGGCCGAGGTGCTGCTCACCCGTTCCTGCTGCCAGGCTGGCCGCATGAGCCGGCTGGCCGAGGTCGACCTGTCCCTGCGACTGTCGAAGGGGGAGGGCAAGCGGCAGCTGGCCGCGGCGCAGGAGCGCCTGGTGCACCTGCGGCTGCTGCTGGGCGGCCAAATCGGCCCCGGCGAGATCGGCCCGCCGCTGCTGGTGCTCTTCGAGGGCTGGGACGCCTCCGGCAAGGGCGGCGCGATCAAGCGCCTGGTCGACCACCTCGACCCCCGGCACGTCCGCGTCGCCCAGTTCGCCGCGCCCACCCACGACGAGAAGCGCCACCACTTCCTGTGGCGGTTCTGGCCCGTGCTGCCCGGCTGGGGCGGCATGGCGGTGCTCGACCGCACCTGGTACGGCCGGGTCCTGGTCGAGCGCGTCGAGGGCTTCGCGCCCGAGGAGGCCTGGCGGCGGGCGTACGGGGAGATCGTCGACCTGGAGACGACGCTGGCCGCGGAGGGCACGGTCCTCGTGAAGTTCTGGGTGCACGTCTCCCCGGAGGAGCAGCTGCGCCGGTTCGAGTCCCGGCACCGCGATCCCTACCGGGCCTGGAAGCTCACCGACGAGGACTGGCGCAACCGCGAGAAGCGGGGGGCCTACGAGGCGGCCGTCGAGGAGATGCTCGAGCGCACCGACCACCCCGCCGGCCGGTGGCACCTGGTCGCCGGCGACGACAAGCGGTGGGCCCGGGTGGACGTCGTCCGCACCGTCTGCACGGCCGTCGAGGAGGCGCTGCGGGCACGGGGCATCGACCCCGACCCGCCGCTGTGCTGAGTCACCCGGCGGCGCCCGGGTCGGCGTGCTGGCGCACCCAGGCGTGCATGGCGATCCCGGCGGCCACCCCCGCGTTGATCGACCGGGTGGAGCCGAACTGGGCGATGGAGACGGTGACGGCGGCCGCCGCGCGCGCCTCCGGCGTCAGCCCCGGCCCCTCGGCGCCGAAGAGGAGCACGCAGCGTTCCGGCAGCACGGCGGTCTCCAGCGGCACCGCCCCGGGGCCGGTGTCGACGGCGACGACCGGCAGCCGGGCAGCCGCGGCGAAGCCGGCGAGGGACGCCACGTCGGGGTGGTGGCGCAGGTGCTGGTAGCGGTCGGTGACCATCGCCCCGCGGCGGTTCCAGCGGCGCCGGCCCACGACGTGCACCTCGGCGGCCAGGAAGGCGTTGGCCGTGCGCACGACCGTCCCGATGTTGAGGTCGTGGCCGAAGTTCTCGATGGCGACGTGGAAGGGGTGCCGGCGGGTGTCGAGGTCGGCGACGATCGCCTCGACGGTCCAGTACCGGTAGCGGTCGGCGACGTTGCGGCGGTCCCCGGCGGCCAGCAGCTCGGGGTCGTAGCGGGGGTCCTCGGGCCAGGGGCCGGTCCAGGGACCCACCCCGACGGCGCTCCCCCACTCGGTCGGCCCGGCCCCGGGCTCGGGCTCGGCGGTCACCGGGGCAGGATCGCAGAGTGCCCGACGACGTCCTGCTGCACCTGGTCGAGCCGGCCGCGTGGCGGGCGGCGCTCGACGCCGGCGCGCTACGCCCGCCGTCCCTGGCCGGATCCGGCTTCGTGCACCTGTCCACCCCCGCCCAGGTGCACCTGCCCGCCCGGCGGCTGTTCCCCGGCCGCCGGGACCTCGTGCTGCTCGTCGTCGACCCGTCCCGGCTGACCGACCCGTTGCGCTGGGAGCCCGGCGCACCCGGTGACCCGGCCGGGATGCGCTTCCCGCACCTCCACGGTGAGCTGCCCACCCGGGCGGTGACCGCCGTCGTGCCGTACCGGCCGCCGGTGCCGCCGCTGCTCCCGGGGCCGGACGACGCCCTCGGCCGGGCCACCGCGCTGTTGACCTCGCTGCAGGTCCGGCGCGCCCCCGAGGTCCGCGACGTGCCCGGCGGGGTCGCGGTGCTCGACCCCGCGTACCGCTTCTCCCGGGACGACAACGCCCTCGTGCTCACCGCGCCGGTCGACGCCGCGACCGTCGAGCGCACCGCGCGGGAGGTGGCCGCCGACGCCGGGTGGCCGGCCGAGTCGGTGGTGCTGCGCGGCCCCGGCGGCGGGGAGGTCGCCGCCGAGCTGGCCGGGCGCGGGTGGGAGGTGGGCGAGCTGCGGGTCATGGCCCGGCGCCTGGGCGGCACGGTCGACGTCCCGGTGGACGGCGGGCGGCGCGCCGAGGTCGTCGCGCAGGAGGAGCTGCACCACCTCTGGGCGCGGTCCTGGCGCCGCGACCTGCCGGCGCGGCCGGACCTCGACGAGGTCGTGGCGCAACTGGTCGGCCGGGAGCACCGCACCGGGGCGGTGGTGGCGGTGACCGACGTGGCGGTGCGCGAGGCCGGCCGGGTGGTGGCCACCGGCCAGCTGCGGGTGGACGGCGGCACGGCGGCCGTCGAGGGGGTGGCGACCGAGCCGGGGGTGCGGGGCCGCGGGTACGCCGACGCCGTCCTGACCCGGCTGCTCGGCCGGGCCGCCGCGGCCGGGTGCGACCTGGTGGTGCTCGAGGCCGCCGCCGACGACTGGCCGCGGCACTGGTACGCCCGACGGGGCTTCGTCGACGTCGGTGCCTGCTGGGACGCCACGCGCCCCGCGACGACCTAGACCGGGACCACCCAGGACAGCAGCAGGTAGGCCACCGCCGCCGAGGGCAGCAGCGAGTCGAGCCGGTCCATCAGCCCGCCGTGGCCGGGCAGCAGGCTGCCCATGTCCTTGATCCCGAGGTCGCGCTTGAGCAGCGACTCGGCCAGGTCGCCGACGGTCGCGCTGACCGCGAGGGCGACGCCGAGCAGCACCCCGCCCCACCAGGGCCCGTCCAGCCCCAGGACGACGATCGGCGTGGCGACGAGGACGCAGGCCAGCACCGACCCCCCCATGCCCTCCCACGACTTCTTCGGGCTCACCGAGGGCGCCATCGGGTGCCGGCCGAGGAGCACCCCGGCCGCGAAGCCGCCGACGTCGTTGCCGACCACGGTCGCGATGAACAGCAGCACGCGGACGGCCCCGTCGTCGGGCACCAGCAGCAGGACGGCGAAGCCGGCGAGGAAGGGGACGTACAGCGCGACGAACACCCCGGCGGAGGCGTCCCGCAGGTAGTCCTCGGGCCCCTCGGCCAGCCGCCAGAGCAGGACCCCGAGGACCGTGAGCAGGAAGGCCACGACCAGCCCCGAGGGGCCGCGCGTCCAGGCCAGGCCGATCATGGCCAGCGTCCCGACCAGGACGGGGGCCAGCGGCGGCCGGACGTCCCCGGCCTCCAGGGCGCGGGTCAGCTCGATGACCCCGATGAGGATCGCCACGGTCAGGACGCCGAGGAACGCCGGCCGCCAGACCAGCAGCGAGACCAGGACGAGCGCCCCGAGCGTGGCGCCGACGCCGATGGCGGCCAGCATGTTGCGCCCGGCGCGGCCGCGCCGCTTGGCCGGCGGGCCGACCAGCGTGGGGCCGATCGACTCCGTCGTGGGCTCGTCGCCGGGCGCCTGGGCGGGCACCGGCCCGGGGATCGCCAGCTCGACCGTCCGCGGCTCGGCCGTCCTGGGCTCGGCCGTCCCGGGCTCGGCCGTCCCGGGCTCGGCCGGCGGTCGGGTCGAGGGCGCCGGGGGGACCGGCCGGCCGGCCGCCGGCAGCGGCCCGGTGTCGGGATCGCGGGTCATCGCGGGAGGACGGGTGCTCAGACCTCGAGGAGCTCGGACTCCTTGTTCTTGACCGCCTCGTCGATGCTGCCGACGTGCTTGGCGGTCAGGTCGTCGAGCTCCTTCTCCGCGCGGCGCACGTCGTCCTCCCCCGCCTCGCCGTCCTTGGCGATGCGGTCGAGCTCCTCCTTGCTGCGGCGCCGGATGTTGCGGATCGCGACCTTGGCGTCCTCGCCCTTCGAGCGGGCCATCTTCACCAGGTCGCGGCGGCGCTCCTCGGTCAGCTGCGGGAAGACCACGCGGATGATCTGGCCGTCGTTGGTCGGGTTGACCCCGAGGTCGCTGTCGCGGATGGCCTTCTCGATCGCCGAGAGCTGGCTGACGTCGTAGGGCTTGATGACCGCCATGCGCGCCTCGGGCACGGTGATCGACGACATCTGCGGCACCGGTGTCGGGGCGCCGTAGTAGTCGACCAGCACCTTGTTGAACATCGACGGTGCGGCGCGACCGGTGCGCACCGAGCCGAGGTCCTCGCGCGCGACCGACAGGGCCTTGTCCATCCGCTCCTCGGCGTCGAGCAGGGTGTCGTCGATCACGGATCTCTCCTCCTGGGGCGGCGGGGGTGCCGCCGCTGTCACGGGATGCGGGCCGGTCGTCGGCGCCGCGGGTCAGGCCGGGTCGCTGATCAGCGTCCCGATCCTCTCACCTGCCACGGCGCGGGCTATGTTGCCGTCGCGCAGCAGGTTGAAGACCACGATCGGCATGCGGTTGTCCATGCACAGGCTGATCGCCGTCGCGTCGGCCACCTTGAGCTGCTTGCCCAGCACGGTGGCGTAGTCGAGGGCCTCGTACATGACCGCGGCCGGGTTGGCGCGCGGGTCGTCGTCGTAGACGCCGTCCACCCCGTTCTTCGCCATGAGAAGCACCTGGCAGCCGATCTCCAGGGCCCGCTGGGCGGCCACGGTGTCGGTGGAGAAGTACGGCATGCCGGCGCCGGCCCCGAAGATGACCAGACGGCCCTTCTCCAGGTGGCGGACGGCCTTGCGCGGGATGTAGGGCTCGGCGACCTGTCCCATGGTGATCGCCGTCTGCACGCGGGTCTCGAGCCCGACCTGCTCGCAGAACGCCTGCAGCGCCAGGCAGTTCATGACCGTCCCCAGCATGCCCATGTAGTCGGCGTGCCGACGGTCCATGCCGGCCTGCTCGAGCTCGGCCCCGCGGAAGAAGTTGCCCCCACCGACCACGACGGCGACCTGCGCGCCGCCGTGCACCACCGTGGCCAGCTGCTCGGCGATGCCCTGGACGATGGCCGAGTCCACGCCCACCCGGCCGCCACCGAAGGCCTCGCCGGAGAGCTTGAGCAGGACGCGGGTGTAGCCGGCGCCGTCGGCGGGCTGGAACGCGCTGGGCGCGGACAGCGGGACGGCGGTGGTCGGCGCGGCGGTGTCGGTCAACGGTTCTTCCCTCGCTCGGCGGCGTTCCCCTGATCCTGCCGCATGGCCCGGGGTCGTTCTCCCGGAGCGCCGACCACCGGCGCCGGGCCCGGGTAGGCCTCAGGCCCCGTCCCGGGGGACGGACGAAGGACCCCGCCGCCCCTCACGCCTCGCATGCGCAGGCGCGGGCCCCTGGGACGGGGCCGATCGGGGCGACGGGGTCCTTCCTCGGCTGGTGCTACGCCTGGCCGACCTCGAAGCGGGCGAAACGCTCCACGGTCAGGCCCGCCTCGTCGACGATCTGCTTGACCGTGCGCTTCGGCTCGGTGATCGACGGCTGCTCGAGCAGGACGAAGTCCTTGTAGTAGGCGTTGACCCGACCCTCGACGATCTTGGTGATCGCCTGCTCGGGCTTGCCCTCCTCCTTGGCCGTCTGCTCGGCGACCCGGCGCTCGGTCTCGACCGTCTCGGCCGGGACCTCGTCGCGGGAGAGGAAGCGCGGGCGGGCGGCGGCGATGTGCATCGCCAGGCTGCGCGCGGCGTCCTCGGACCCGCCGCTGTACTGCACGGCGACGCCGATGGCCGGCGGCAGGTCGGTGGCGCGCTTGTGCAGGTAGGTGGCGGTCTGCCCCTCGAAGGCGACGAACCGGGACAGCACGAGCTTCTCGCCGATGCGGGCCGACTCGGCCTCGACGAGCGAGGCGACGGTCTGGCCGTCCACCTCGGTCTCGAGCAGCCCGGCGGCGTCGGCCGGCTTGCTGTCCAGGCCGATCTGGAGCAGGCGCTCGGCCAGCGCGACGAAGTCGGCGTTCTTGGCGACGAAGTCGGTCTCGCAGTCGAGCTCGAGCAGGGCGCCGTCCTTGCTGACGACGACGCCGTTGGTCGTCGAGCGCTCCAGGCGCTTGCCGACGTCCTTGGCGCCCTTGATGCGCAGCAGCTCGACGGCCTTGTCGTAGTCGCCCTCGGCCTCGGTGAGCGCCTTCTTGCAGTCCATCATGCCGGCGCCGGTGGCGTCGCGGAGACGCTTGACGTCGGCCGCGGTGAAGTCAGCCATGTCCTTCTCCTCAGGAGTCTCGGTACGTGGGTGAGCCTGGAAGGCCCCCTCGCAGGGGCCCGTCGCGAGCGTGCGAGCGACGGGGGGGCGAGGGGGGCCTCACTCAGCCGTTCTGGGCGCCCTGGGTGCCGGTGGTCGTGTCGCCGGTCGCGGGCACGCCCTCGACCGGGGCGACCTCGTTCGCGGTCACCTCGGGCGCGGCGGCGGGGGTCTCCGGCAGCGGCTCGGCCTGGGCGGTCGCCTCCTGGGCGGCGACCTCCTGGGCGGTGTCCTGCTGACCGGTCAGCAGCTCGCGCTCCCAGTCGGCCAGCGGCTCGTCGCCGCCGATGGCCGGCGCCTCGCCGTCGGCGCGCCCGGCGTTGGCCTGCGCCGACGAGCGGGCCATCAGGCCCTCGGCGACGGCGTCGGCGACCACGCGGGTCAGCAGGGCGGCGCTGCGGATCGCGTCGTCGTTGCCCGGGATCTTGTAGTCGACCTCGTCCGGGTCGCAGTTGGTGTCGAGGATCGCGACGACCGGGATGCCCAGCTTGCGGGCCTCGCCGACGGCGATGTGCTCCTTCTTGGTGTCGACGACCCACACGGCGCTGGGGACCTTCTGCATGTCCCGGATACCGCCCAGGCTGCGCTCCAGCTTGGCCTTCTCGCGGGTCAGGCCGAGGGTCTCCTTCTTGGAGAGACTGGCCATGACGCCGGTCTGCTCCATGTCCTCGAGCTCCTTGAGCCGCTGCAGCCGCTTGTGCACGGTCTGGAAGTTGGTGAGCATGCCGCCCAGCCAGCGCTGGTTGACGTAGGGCATGCCGACCCGCTGCGCCTGCTCGGCGATGACCTCCTGCGCCTGGCGCTTGGTGCCGATGAACAGGATCGTGCCGCCGTGCGCGACCGTCTGCTTGACGAACTCGTAGGCGTTGTCGATGTACCCGAGCGTCTGCTGCAGGTCGATGATGTAGATGCCGTTGCGCTCGGTGAAGATGAACCGCTTCATCTTCGGGTTCCAGCGACGGGTCTGGTGCCCGAAGTGGACGCCGCTGTCGAGCAGCTGCTTCATGCTGACGACTGCCATGGTGCGCAGCCTCTCTGTACGCGCACGACCGCCGGGCGGTCGCGCTCCTCGGTTGACGCGGGCACCGGGGTGGTGGCCCGCCCTGGCGTCCTGCGGCGTCACGACCCCGCAGGGACCGAGGTGACGACCGCCCCGCCGACCGGCGGGCGAGGACGCGCGAAGTCGACCCGCCGGAGCGGGCCGCACCGGACAGCATACCCGCCCTGCGGGCACCTCCTCCCCGCGCCCCGGAGGCCGTCCACAGGCCCGGATCCCGGCCCCCGCCGGCCCGCTCCCCCGCCGACCGTGGGCCGGTGCGCTCCCGCCCGCTCGGTGTCGTCCCGCTCCTGCCGCTGCTCCGCCTGCTCCTGGTCGGCCTGCTCCTGGTCGGCCCGCTCCTCGCCGGCCCGCTCCTCGCCGGCCCGGTCCTCGCCGCCGGGGCGGCCGGTGCGGAGCCGGACCGGCCCTCCCCCGCCGCCGCGGCGGGGGCGTGGACGCGCCCGGTGGCGGGCGCGGTCACGCGCCCGTTCGACGACCTGCCGCACCCCTACGCGGCGGGGCACCGCGGCGTGGACCTCGCCGGCTCGCCGGGCGAGGTGGTGCGCGCGGCCGGCGACGGGACGGTGGCCTTCGCCGGCATGGTGGCCGGCCGCCCGGTGGTCAGCGTCGAGCACGCCGGCGGCCTGCGGACGACGTACGAGCCGGTGACCGCCGTCGTCGGCGCCGGCCAGGCGGTGCGCCGGGGGGAACCGCTGGGCACCCTGGCCGCCGGGCACGACGGGTGCCCGGCCGCGGCCTGCCTGCACTGGGGCCTGCGCCGCGGGGAGACCTACCTGGACCCGCTGGCGCTGCTCTCCCGCGAGGTCCGGCTGCTGCCGCTGCTCAGCGCGGCTGCTCCCGCGGGACCTCGGTGAAGTGCTCGACGACGGGGAACGGGTCGTAGTGGTGGTGCAGCAGTCGTCGCCACTCGGCGTAGGCGGCCGAGCCGCGGAAGCCCTCGGTGTGGTCCTCGAGGCGCTCCCAGCCCACGAGCAGCAGGTAGGTGCCGGGGCGCTCCAGGCAGCGGGTCAGCGACACCCACCGGCAGCCCGGCGCGGCCTCGATCAGCGGCCGGGCCCGGCGGAAGGCGGCCTCGAACTCCTCCTCCGTCCCCGGGCGGACGGGCAGCAGGGCGTGCTCGAGCACCTCGCCGCCGGACGACGCCGGCCCGGCCCCGGGCGCGGCCGTCACGCGATGTCGGCGAGCTTGCTCCGCAGGTGCAGCACCGCCTTGGTGTGCAGCTGGCAGATCCGGCTCTCGGTGACGCCCAGCACCCGGCCGATGTCGGCGAGCGTGAGGCCCTCGAAGTAGTAGAGGCTGACGACGACCTTCTCGCGCTCGGGCAGCTGCTCGACCGCCCGGGCCAGCAGCTGGCGGGCCTCGCCGTGCTCGGCCATCGCCTGCGGGTCGAGGGCGCTGGAGTCCTGCAGCGTGTCGACCAGGCGGGGGGCGCCGCCCTCGTCGTCGCCGAGCAGCTCGTCGAGCGCCACCACGTTGACCAGCGACAGCTGGCCGAGGAACTTGCGGACCTCCTCGACGTCCATGTCCATCTCGGCGGCCACCTCCTCGTCGCTGGGGCTGCGCTGCAGCCGGCTCTCCAGCGCCGCGACGGTGCGCTCGAACTGGCGGGCCCGCATGCGGACCGACCGCGGGATCCAGTCGGTGCTGCGCAGCTCGTCGATGATCGCGCCGCGGATGCGCGCCATCGCGTAGCTCTCGAACTTGACCTCGCGGGAGGGCTGGTAGCGGGTGATGGCGTCGATGAGGCCGAAGGTGCCGTAGGACACCAGGTCGGCCTGCTCGACGTGGGCGGGCAGGCCGCTGCCGACGCGGCCGGCGACGTACTTCACCAGCGGCGCGTAGTGCAGGATCAGCCGGTCGCGCAGTGCGGTGTCGCGGTCGACGACGTAGCGCGACCACATCTCGGCCAGGGTGTCGTCACTGGCCTCGTCGAGCCGGTCGATGGTGGCCTCGGGCACGGTTCGCGCTCCCCCGGCAGGTCGTGGGCCTCCGGGGAGGCCGTGGTCGGGCACTGGATGGGCGGCCGGCGCCGGTCGCACCCACGGTCACTCTCCCAGACCGACGCCGAAGTCCTCTCAGGCTCGCGGGTGCGCCTGGGCGTGGACCGCGCGAAGCCGGTCCACCGTGACGTGGGTGTAGATCTGCGTGGTCGCGAGGCTGGCGTGACCGAGCAGCTCCTGCACCGAGCGCAGGTCGGCGCCGCCCTCGAGGACGTGCGTGGCCGCCGAGTGCCGCAGCCCGTGCGGGCCGACGTCCGGCGCGCCGGGCGCGGCGGCGACCGCGGCGTGCACCGCCCGGCGGGCCTCCCGGGGGTCCAGCCGGCGCCCGCGCCGGCCGAGCAGCAGGGCCGGGCCCGAGCCGGGGGTGGCCAGCGCCGGCCGGCCGCGGGTCAGCCAGGCGTCGAGGGCGCGCTCGGCCGGGGCCCCGTAGGGCACGCTGCGCTCCTTGCGGCCCTTGCCCAGCACCCGCAGCAGCCGGCGGCCGCGGTCGACGTCGTCGACGTCCAGGCCGACGAGCTCGCTGACCCGGATGCCGCTGGCGTAGAGCAGCTCCAGGACGACGGCGTCGCGCAGCCCCACCGGGTCCTCCGCGCCGGCCCGCGACTCGACCGCGGCCCGCGCCTGGTCGGGGGCGAGCACGTCGGGCAGCGTGCGGTGGGCCCGGGGGCTGACCAGGCGCTGGCCCACGTCCTCGGGGGTGAGCCCGGCCCGGCGCAGCCAGGCGGTGAACGAGCGGGCGGCCGCGGCGCGGCGGGCGATCGTGGCGCGGCTCACCCCCCGCGCGCGGCCCTGCGCCAGCCAGCTGCGCAGGGTGGCCAGGTCCAGGTCGTCGACCCGCCCGCCCCCGCGCCGCGCGAGGTGGTCCAGCAGCCGGACGGCGTCCCCGACGTAGGCCCGCACGGTGTGCGCGGAGAGCTCCCGCTGGGCGCGCAGGTGGTCCTCGTAGTCGGCCAGCGCCCCGGCCAGCGGCGGCGCGAGAGCCGCACGCACCTCGTCGGTCCGGTCCCCCACGCCGGCACCGTCCGCCGGTGACGAGGCCCGGTCAAGCCGCCGCGCCGGGCACCTGCGCTCAGCCCCCATCGGCGCCCTCCTCCCCGCCACCCGCACGCCGGGGGCGCGGGGCGAGCCGCCAGCCGGTGCCGGTCCACTGCACCAGGTCGGCGAGCTCCAGCGCCGGGAGCACCCGCATCACCTCCACCACCTGGCAGCCCGCGGTCGCCGCCAGCCGCTCGGCGCTGACGCCCCGCCGCACCGGGCAGGCGTCGAGCACCCGCACCGCGACGTCGGAGAGCGCGTCACGGGCCTGCTGCGGCCGGGCCGGCGGGTCGGCGAGGTCGGCACCGATGCGGCCCACCACCTCGACCACGTGCGCGGCGTCGGCGACGAGCACCGCGCCCAGCGCCGCGTCGCGCAGCAGCTCGTGGCAGCCCACGGACATCGCCGACGTGACCGGCCCGGGCACCACCATGACCGGCCGGCCGAGGCGTTCGGCACGGCGCGCGGTCGCCTGCGCCCCGGAGCGGGCGGCGGCCTCGACCACCACCGTGCCGCGGGTGAGGGCGGCGATGAGCCGGTTGCGGACGAGGAAGCGGTGCCGGTGCGGTGCGGCACCCGGTGGCCACTCGCTGACCAGGAGCCCGTCGGTGGCGATCCGGTGGAAGAGGGCGCCGTGCCCCTCCGGGTAGGGGCGGTCCACCCCGCAGGCGAGCACGGCCGCCGTCGGCCCCCCGGCGGCGAGGGCCCCGCGGTGCGCGGCGCCGTCGATGCCGTAGGCCCCGCCGGAGACCACCGTCCAGCCCCGAGCGGCGAGGTCGTGGCCCAGCTCGCCGGCCACGTGCTCCCCGTAGGCGCTCGACGCCCGCGCCCCGACGACCGCGACCGACCGGTCGAACAGCTCGTCGAGCCGCACCGCCCCGCGGACCCAGAGCGCCACCGGCGGCACGGGCGCGACCGTGCGCGGGGACTGGTACCGCGGCTCCCCCGGCTCCTCGGCCACCGCCGAGGTCAGGGCGTGCAGCGCCAGGGCGGGCCACTCGTCGTCCTCCGGGACCACCAGCCGCGCACCGCACCGCTCGGCCCGCGCCAGGTCCGCGAGAGTGGCGTCCTGCTGCGCGCGGGGACCGACCAGCGCGCGGACGGCGTCGGGGGCGGAGCCGGCCCGCAGCCGGCGCACCGCCTCCACCGGCCCGTGCTCGTCGACGAAGCGCCAGAACGGCACGCTGCCGGGCTCGGCCGCCCGGCTCAGCCAGGCCCGTGCCCGACGCAGGCCGGCAGCGGCAGCCGGCCCGACCACCGAGACCCGACCGCCGCCCAGGGCCTCCTCCACGGCCTCCTCCAGGGCCTCGTCGAGCGAGGGTGCGGCGCTCACGCCGCCGCCCGCTGCAGCCGCATCCCCAGGGCCTCGGCGACGTCGTCGGGGCCGGGCACCGGGCGGCCGGACAGGTCGGCCAGCGTCCACGCGACCCGCAGCACCCGGTCCAGGCCGCGCACGGACAGGGCACCGCGCTCCAGCGCCCGCTCGGCCAGCACGAGCGCCCGCCGGGGCGGCGCCCACCGCTCCCGCAGCAACCGGCCGGGGACCTCGCTGTTCAGGTGCAGCCCCGTGCCGCGCAGCCGTTCCTCCGCGGCCGAGCGGGCCGCGGCCACGCGGCGGGCCACGTCGGCGGTCGGCTCGGGCGCCGCGACGCCGTCCAGCCAGGCCGCGCGGGTCACCGGTGGGAGGTCGACGCGCAGGTCGACGCGGTCGAGCAGCGGCCCGGAGAGCCGGGCTCGGTAGCGCCGGCGCTCCAGCGCGCTGCAGGTGCAGGCGGTGTCGCCGGCAGCGGAGGCGCACGGGCAGGGGTTGGCCGCGAGCACCAGCTGCGCGCGGCACGGGAAGGTGGCCGAGGACCGCGCCCGCGAGATGGTGACCTCCCCCCGCTCGAGGGGCTGGCGGAGCGTGTCGAGCACGGCGCGGGGGAACTCCGGGGCCTCGTCGAGGAAGAGGACGCCACGGTGCCCCAGCGTTCGGCTATGTACCTGCCCTAACGCTTCCTGCCGTGAGGCAGGCCACGCCGCCCCGATCCGCAGATTGACGACATGGTGACGCGTGATGGGGATCGTGAGGACGTCGGCGGCTCGGGTCCCTAGCAATGAGGCTCCGGAAGATCGCGGGTCCCGACAGGTAGCGCGACCAGCTAGTCCACAGACTTGACGCCGAGGAGTTCAAATGCCCTTCGACTCGTATGAGGAACAGCTACGCCAGATTCACCGGTATGCGGTGCGCGAGGGGTTCGTCCATGGATGGCCCAACTTTGAGCAGGGAATGTCCCCCGACCAAGGCCTGGTCTACGGCGCCTATTTTCTCCGCCCAGGGCAATCCTGGGAGATTCGCGACGTCTACCGTCACGAGATAGCAGGTTCCCCCTGGCTGAGCGACATAGAGGAAGTTTGGCGTGGCGTGAGTCGATGGGCTTATGAGCGGGGATACGTTACAGGAGTGCCGATCTTTGAAGCAGGGGACCATGGACAGGGAGTGTTCTACCCAGCGCTCCTCCTCAAGCCCGGTGCCTATATTGAGTATCACGAGCCCTACCAGGACGAGTTGGATGGTCAGCCTGACTTCCGAGACCCCGGCGCGGTTGTCAGAGCGGTTAATAGGTGGTTTGCTCGCCGCGGATTCGCAGGAGGGATCCCCAATTTTGAGGCGGGCGACAGGGGGGATGGCCGAGGCGTCTTCTATGGAGCCTTCGGGCTCCGTGCTGATCAGCACTTGGTCGCACACGACGTTCCGGACAGCATCCTGACGGGTATTCCTGCCACGGCGTTCGAGGTATGGATCAAGACCGCCGATATCCAAAACGCTGGCACGGACCGCACCGTCTCCTTAACGCTGTTCGGAGAGTTCGGCACAGCCGGACCGCGCGCGCTCAATGATCTAATAAGTCATGACGCGTTCGAGAGGGGGAGCCAAGAGTGGGTGACACTCGACCGTCAGCCTCGCCTCGGCCGAGTGTACAAGATCAAGTTAGAGACCGATAGGCATCTCGTGCACCTCGACGCAGACTGGCGACTTGAGGCGGTCGAGGTCACTCCACGATATCCGTCGGACCCGCCGTCGTACTTTCGCGTTGACGACTGGATCACACCTGGAACCCCGAGGGAGATTTTGGCCGAGAACTGGCCAACCTTCGAGGGTGGACAGCTCGGGCGGACTACAACTGAGGATTGGCTCGTTGCCAACCAACTCGATTCGGACTTCCCAAAGACAGAGACGGTGACCAAGACACACAATATCGCCTCCACGAACATGGTGAGTATGGAGATAACCGACAGCTCACAACTTTCGCTTTCACTTAGCGCAGGTTGGCAGAGCAGTGGAACTCGACTGTCCGGAGATCTCAGGGAGACGTGGACGCATGTCGTCACGCAAAGATCAAGCGTGACGCTTCAAGAGTCACTGACCGCCACAATCACGCATTCCTTCACATACCCCGCGAAGATGTTGACGCTTGTCCGCTTCCTTTGGACCGCGGATTGGGCACTGAGCCTCGCCAGGCTAGGTGTGACGACCTTTGGTGCACGTTGGCTTGATCGAGCTCCCCAGCCGAGCTGGGAACTTGGCACCTTCTCCGAGGGCGAACTTCTGCGGGAACCCTTCGCAACATACGTCCGCGACAACCTCCCACACCTAGCCCCGCGCTTCCAGTTCTAACGCCGCCGGTGCGGGATCCGATATGACGAATCAATAGCGCCCTGGACCAGCCTGGCACTTACGAAAAGAGGTGATCAGCTCGCATGTCGTGTCCACCCACGGACGACGAAGGCCGCGAGTTGTTGACATCGGGCACTTGGAACCAGAACACCACTGTGGGCATCTACGGTGGTCAAGGTATGCACTTTCGGGTTTCAAACGCCAACGTGCTCGGCACGCAGATCACCATCTCGCCAAACTTCGGATCAGCCCAAAGTGCAACCATACTGCCCCTCAGTTCTCACGACTTCCTCTTTCAGCAGTTCGGGGAGGTTCCGCTTGGGTGGACCTTTGATGTCGCGTCGGTGTCGGATGCCTTTATTGTCACTTGGTGTCTATGGTCAAGCTGGGTGCCGCGCGTTCCACAGGTTGCGGCACTTGTACCATCCGAGGGGAAGTCTGGAGATCGGGTGTCTATTTCCGGGGCGGGCTTCGCCGGCTTCGCGGATGTGCGCTTCGGGAGCGAGAGCGCCGCAATTTTCGCTCAATCCGACGCGCAACTTGATGTGGCAGTTCCGACAGGCGGAGGTACGGTGGATGTCACCGTAGCGACGCCTGCGGGGACATCAATGGCGACCGGAGCGTCGCGCTTCACGTACCTTCCGTTGCCAGAGGTCTCCGTAGTCGAACCGCGTCAAGGCTTCGCCGGGGATGTAGTCACGGTGAGGGGCAGGGGTTTTGGCAGGCTTATGGACCTCAGCTTCGGCTTTCAAAGCGTTGTGCCGATTGGCTCCAGCGAAAGCGAGGTCACCGTTGTCGCACCGGACGGTATGGGCACGGTTGACATTCTCGTAACCACTCCAGGCGGCACTTCGGGGGCTGGTGAAAACTCTCGATTCACCTATGTATCGGCCCCCGAAGTGACCGGTCTGCTGCCTCACCAAGGGCAGCAGGGCGATCAAGTCTCGATCTTCGGCAGGTTTTTTGTGGGTCCCATCACCGTTCAGTTCGGCTTCCAGATCCTGACGCCATCGGTTCTATCGGAGGAAGAACTAGTCGTCACCGTGCCGTTCGGAACAGGAACCATCGATGTGGCAGTGACTAATCGAGCGGGGACTTCTACCCCTACATTTGCGGGGACATTCACGTATTTGGAGCCTCCTGTTATCGCGGAACTGCGTCCGTCGCAGGGCGCCGTGGGGGACGAAGTCACCGTGGTCGGCAGCGGGCTCGCTGACCCCATCGACGTCAGCTTCGGGTTCCAACGTGTGAACCCGATATCAGTGAGTGACACGGAACTGACCGTGGTCGCGCCACTCGGATCGGGTTTGGTTGTGGTTGCCGTTACGACCAGGGTTGGCACCTCGCCCGTTACAGCGGGAGCTTTCTTCACCTACCTTGCTTGACAAGCCTTTCCACGCTGCCGGAGATGCTGAGGATGGCGGATATCTCCGCCCTGAGCTCCGGGGTATATCGCTCGTCAAGCGGCACGACGGCCGGCCCATCTGGTGACCCTTGACGACACCAAATCCCTCACGGTCATCCCCCCGTCGTCCTGCATGGTGATTCCGCACAGCTGATGGGACTGCCCCCAGTCCGGTTGACTCGTTCCGGTAGGGGGTCAGGCCGCTGCTGCGGCGTGGGTGAGTGTCTCGTATTCGACCGGGGTCAGTCGGCCGAGGCGGCGCTGCCGGCGACGGCGGTGGTA
>NZ_JBJGYK010000035.1:0-41636 GCF_054049955.1 Geodermatophilus sp. SYSU D00758 | reverse complement strand
CCGGGGGGCCCGGGGCGCCGGGGGGTTACAGCCGCGGGCCGGGGCCGCGGGGGCCGCGGGCGGGGGTTGCGGGCCGGCACCGCGCGCCGGTGGCCGGGCGTGGTCGCCACCGCGCCGCCGAGCCGGACACAGGGGTCGTCCTCGTCACACCCGTCCCGGCCGGGATGGGCGCCGCGGCGGCGTCGGTCGAGACGTCCGTCCCGGCGCCGGGCGGGAGCGGCCGCGCGGCCGAGCTGCCGTCCGACCTCCCCGTCGCCACTCCGCCCACCGCCGTGCTCCCCGCTGCCGTGCTCCCGGCCGTGACGTCCCCCTCGGGCGGCTCGTCCGCACCGCCCACCCCGCGCCGGGCGGACGAGCTCGACGGGCTGACCCGCCCGATCCGGCTCGGCGACCGCGTCTCCCGGCCGCGCCTGCCGGGGCCCCGCGGCGCCTGAGCCGCGGGGCCCCGGCCCTCGGGGCTCGTCGTCGCGCGGGGCGGCGGGCACCACCCGCCCCGCGGGGTGACCGCGCGGCGGTCGCGGCGTGTCGCGGCGTGTCCGTGTGACGGCTGCGACGCGTGGTCGCGGCTGGTCACGGGCGGGTCTCGACGGAACAGGACACGCGGGCGTCGACTTGCACATCTAGTGGAGCCCGACCTAGGGTCCCCCTAGATCTAGTAGTTGCACCGCTGTAAGTCCGTCCACACGCCGCCCACAGCCGCTCCCCACGACGTCCACCGGATGTCCCCAGGGGCGTCCAGACGGGGGGTGGGACGGGGGGCCGGCGGTGCGGGTCCGGGAGGAGGGGAGAGGACGTGCGCTGCCCCTTCTGCCACAACCCGGACAGCCGGGTCATCGACTCCCGCGAGGCCGACGAGGGCGCGACGACGCGCCGGCGCCGGTCCTGCCCCGCCTGCGGTCGGCGCTTCACCACGGTGGAGGAGGCCGTCCTGGCGGTCGTCAAGCGCAGCGGTGTCAGCGAGCCGTTCGCCCGCACCAAGGTGGTCGCCGGCGTCCGGCGGGCCTGCCAGGGCCGGCCGGTCGACGAGGGCCAGCTGCAGCGGCTGGCGCAGGAGGTGGAGGACGCGATCCGGGCGACCGGGGTCGCGGAGGTGCCGAGCCACGAGGTGGGGCTGGCCATCCTCCGGCCGCTGCGCGAGCTCGACGAGGTCGCCTACCTGCGCTTCGCCAGCGTGTACCGGGCGTTCACCTCGCTGGAGGACTTCGAGAAGGAGATCACCGAGCTGCGGGCCCGCCACGTCGCCGCGGGTACCCCACCGCTGCCCGGCATGCAGCACCCGCTCCCGCCGGTCCGCCGGCGGGGCGGTGGGCGGTCCCAGGCCGCCTCCGCCGACAGCGCCGCCGGCACCTGAGAACTGTCAGCACCACCGGTTACACACACGGGCGGCTCTCTTCCCCAGCCGCCGTCGCACCCGCACCACCGCCCACGACACAGGGAGAGCTCCGTGACCGAGACCGAGGACCGACTGGCAGGCCGCACGCGTCGCGCCGCCAAGGCGCCGACCCGGGGGAAGGGCCTGAAGGTCAAGCGGGTCTTCACGACCGCCGGGGTGCACCCGTACGACGAGGTGGCCTGGGAGCGCCGGGACGTCGTCATGACCAACTGGCGGGACGGCTCCGTCAACTTCGAGCAGCGCGGCGTCGAGTTCCCCGCCGAGTGGAGCATCAACGCCACCAACATCGTCACGACCAAGTACTTCCGGGGCGCCGTGGGCACCCCGCAGCGGGAGACGAGCCTGCGGCAGCTCATCGACCGGGTGGTGCTGACCTACGCGGCGGCCGGGCGGGAGCACGGCTACTTCGCCACCGAGGGTGACGCCGAGGTCTTCGAGCACGAGCTGACCTGGATGCTGTTGCACCAGTACTTCAGCTTCAACTCCCCGGTCTGGTTCAACGTGGGCACCAGCGCCCCGCAGCAGGTGAGCGCCTGCTTCATCCTCGCCGTCGACGACACGATGGACTCGATCCTGAACTGGTACCGGGAGGAGGGGCTGATCTTCAAGGGCGGCTCCGGCGCCGGGCTGAACCTGTCCCGGATCCGGTCGTCCAAGGAACTGCTCTCCTCCGGCGGCACCGCCTCCGGTCCGGTCAGCTTCATGCGCGGGGCCGACGCCTCCGCGGGCACCATCAAGTCCGGTGGGGCCACCCGGCGCGCGGCGAAGATGGTCGTCCTCGACATCGACCACCCCGACATCGAGGAGTTCATCGAGACCAAGGCGCGCGAGGAGGACAAGATCCGCGCGCTGCGCGACGCCGGGTACGACATGGACCTCGGCGGCAAGGACATCACCAGCGTCCAGTACCAGAACGCCAACAACTCCGTCCGGGTCTCGGACGAGTTCATGCGCGCGGTGGAGGACGGCACCGAGTTCGGGCTGCGCGCCCGGCTCGACGGCTCGCTCATCGAGAACGTCGACGCCCGCAGCCTGTTCCGCAAGGTCACCCAGGCGGCGTGGGAGTGCGCCGACCCCGGCATCCAGTACGACGACACGATCAACGACTGGCACACCAACCCCGAGACGGGCCGGATCAACGCGTCCAACCCCTGCTCGGAGTACATGAGCCTGGACAACAGCTCCTGCAACCTGGCGTCGCTGAACCTGCTCAAGTTCCTCAAGGACGACGGCACCTTCGACGCCCGGACCTTCGTCAAGGCCGTCGAGCTGGTCATCACGGCGATGGACATCTCCATCTGCTTCGCCGACTTCCCGACCGAGCCGATCGGCGAGACCACCCGGGCCTACCGGCAGCTGGGCATCGGCTACGCCAACCTGGGTGCGCTGCTCATGGCGACCGGCCACGCCTACGACTCCCGCGGTGGCCAGACCCTGGCGGCGGCGATCACCTCGCTGATGACCGGGACGGCCTACCGCCGCTCGGCCGAGCTCGCCGGCATCGTCGGGGCCTACGACGGCTACGCCCGCAACGCCGACGCCCACGCCCGCGTCATGCGCAAGCACGCCGCGGCCAACGACGCCATCCGCCCGGTCGGTGCCGACGACGCCGACGTGCTCAAGGCCGCCACGGCCCAGTGGCAGGAGTGCCTGGCGATCGGCGCGGAGAACGGCTGGCGCAACGCGCAGGCCTCGGTGCTGGCCCCCACCGGGACCATCGGCTTCATGATGGACTGCGACACGACCGGCATCGAGCCGGACTTCTCGCTGGTCAAGTACAAGAAGCTGGTCGGCGGCGGGTCCATGCAGATCGTCAACCAGACGGTCCCGCGGGCGCTGCGCAGCCTGGGCTACCAGGACGAGCAGATCGAGGCCATCGTCGAGTACATCGCCGAGCACGGTCACGTCGTCGACGCCCCGAGCCTGCGCCCGGAGCACTACGAGGTCTTCGACTGCGCGATGGGTGAGCGGGCCATCTCCCCGATGGGCCACGTCCGGATGATGGCCGCGGTGCAGCCGTTCATCTCCGGTGCCATCAGCAAGACGGTGAACATGCCGGAGTCGGCCACCGTCGAGGACGTCGAGAACATCTACTTCCAGGGCTGGAAGCTGGGTCTCAAGGCGCTGGCGATCTACCGCGACAACTGCAAGGTCGGCCAGCCGCTGTCCGACGCCAAGGCCAAGAAGAGCACTGCTGACGGTGGCGCCAAGGCCGAGGTGGAGGCGGCCCCGGTCGCCACCACGTCGCACCCGGTGCGCCGCCGGCTGCCCAAGAAGCGCCAGAGCATGACGACGTCGTTCAGCGTCGCCGGCGCCGAGGGCTACATGACGGCCGGGATGTACGAGGACGGCAGCCTCGGCGAGGTGTTCCTCAAGCTCGGCAAGCAGGGTTCGACCCTGGCCGGTGTCATGGACGCCTTCTCGATCGGCATCTCGATCGCGCTGCAGCACGGTGTGCCGCTGGAGACCTACATCCAGAAGTTCACCAACATGCGGTTCGAGCCGGCCGGCATGACGGACGACCCGGACATCCGGATCGCGCAGTCGGTGATGGACTACATCTTCCGCCGCCTGGCCCTCGACCACCTGCCGGTCGAGACCCGCGCGACCCTCGGCATCTTCACCGCCGAGGAGCGGGCGGCCCAGGTGTCGGGCAGCTACGGCGGCTCGGCCTCCACCCCCGAGGTCGTCGAGGAGGAGGAGGTCGACGTCGAGGCGCTGCGCGGCTCGGTGCCGACCGAGGCCCCCGCGAAGCCCGAGGTGAAGGCCGAGAAGCCGGTCACCGAGGCGCACTCCTCCGCCGAGCTGTTCGAGCTGGTCACCGGGAACGTCACCGACGCGCCGCTGTGCATGACCTGCGGTACGAAGATGCGCCCGGCCGGGAGCTGCTACGTCTGCGAGGGCTGCGGCTCCACCAGCGGCTGCAGCTGATGTGTGTGAACCATCAGGTTTCCGACGAAGCGACCATCACGTTTTCGGCGGAAACCTAATGGTTTGCCGCCCCGGCCGCCTCGTGCGGCCGGGGCGGCCCTGCTCGGCCTCGCCCCGACCCGCGACCCCGACCGCTGCGCGCTCTCCCGATCGCCGACGCCCGACGCCGCGCGCTCTCCCGGCCGGGGGCACACGACGGGGGTCGCCACCTCACCGAGGTCATGGCCGGCCGCCGCACGATTCGCCAGCTCGCCGCGGGCCTACGGGGAGCACTCGAACCGTCGCGTCAACGCTGACGGCGTCGTCCACGTGTGCAGCGACTGCCCCTGCTTCGGCCCGCTGTGGCGGCTCGCCGCGCAGGCGCTCGGTGTGGGTCGAGGTGCAGGTCGACGTGCACGTGGCTGCCGACCGTGCCGACAGCGGTGATCAGGCTGGTTGTCGGGTGGGGTAGCCGGCGCGGGCGAACCAGCCGGCGGCGTCGGCGGCGGTGACCGCTGCCAGCGCGGCGGCGATCGCGGCGTCCAGCGCCGCCCGGGTCCGGGCGTTGGCCGCCCGGATGAGCGTCTTGAGCTTGCTGAAGGCCTCCACGACCGGAGAAAGGTCCGGCGAGTAGGCGGGCAGGAACACAGCAGGCAGCCGGCCGCCTCGATCAGCGCACGGATCCGGTCGGGCTTGTGCGCCCCGACGTTGTCGACCACCACGATCTGTTCCGGCCGCAGCGCCGGCAGCAGAAAGTGCTCCAGATAGGCGGCGAACACCGCGGTGTCGGTGCCGCCTTCCACGGTCATCGCCGCGGCCATCCCGGCCAGACCCAGCCCGGCCAGCAGCGTGGTCACCGGCCCGCGGTTGCGCGGCACCCGCCCGCGGGCCCGCTGGCCCCGCGCCGCTCGAGCGCGTCGGCGGGTCATCGAGGTGTGCGCGGGCGCACTCATCGACGAACACCAGCCGGGCCGGGTCGATCGGCGCCATCTCGGTGCGCCACGCGGCGCGCGCGGTCTCGTCGCGCTCGGTGGCGCTCAGGCTTTTCCCTTCAACGGCCGGCCCGGCCGCCGCGCCCGCCCCGACGGGGTCAGCGCCTGCGCGGCATCGTCGGCGGGCGGGGTGGAGATCGCCCGCGACATCGTCGGCAGCGACACGCTCATGCCGGTGGCGGCGGTGAACGCCGCGGCATGCTCGGCCAGCGTGGCATGGGCGGCGACCTCCAGCCGGGCCGGTAGCCAGGCCTGCAGCCGCGCCTTCTTCGCCGGCACCGGCCCGTGCCGCTGCTGCGTCGCCGCCAGGCTGCCGGTGGCCCGCCGGCGGGCCAGATAGCGCTCCACGCTGCGCACCGACACCCCGAACACCGCCGCGACCTGCTCCTGGGTCATGCCGCTGTCGACCGCGGCCACCACCCGCTCACGCAGATCCACCGAGTACGCCCGCATACGGTCCGGGCTACTCCGTCGCCGGCATGCCGTCAACCAATCAGCACACCGCTGTGAGGCGCCGCCCGCCGCGGTGACCGTGCAGTTGTGGCTTCGGCAGTGTCGGACGCAGGCCATACCGTGCTCTCAATCGAGGAGAGGCGACGAGTGGGCTTCACAGGCGACACCAGATCGCTGACCCGTGACGGCGTCATCTCCTTCGCCGACGGCGTTGGCGACGAGCAGCGCGTGCTCACGGCGCGCACGCCCACCCAGCCCAACTCCAAGCCAGTTCGTGGCGACGGGCACTGGATCCCCGCCCAGATCAGCCCGCATGGTCAACACCGCGTGCTTAAGGTCACCTCGGTCCGCGACAAGGCCCGGCAGATGATCCGCGTCACCCCGGAGCACGGTTGGTACGCCTCAGTCGACGGTCGGTCGGCGGCGCGGAACTACTCCCGTCTACTGGCGACTACTGATCTGCGCTCTGGCATGGCGCTGGCTGCGCTGCTGCCACACCCGACGTGGCTGCGCACGACCCCGTCTCCGTTCGGGGTTGCCGCCGGCTTCGCCTTCGGCGACGGGCACCGCGAGGCGGGCAAGGGCGCCCGGGTCGACCTGTGGGGCGACAAGGACGCTGCTCTCTTGCCCTACTTCGAGCGGTGCGGCCAATCCCCGGCCCGGACGCAAGCGGGAGTGCTGGGGGTGCGCGTCTCTGGTCTACCGGCGTCCTGGAAGACGCTCCCCGCATTGGACCAAGGACAGCCGTACCTGTTCGGCCGGCTGGCCGGGTACGTCGCGGCGGGCGGCACGGTGACCGACTTCGGCGGGGTCCGCCTGTGCTCGGCGTCTCGCGGTCACTTGGCGCACGCCAAGGCGGTTGCTAACCGCTTAGGCGTGCGGTCCGCATCCCCGTGCGGGACCGCCTGGCCCGACTCAGCCGGCGGGGACCGGCCGGCGCGGTTCGGACCGCGCCTGGCGGGGGTCCCGGCCGGCGGCGATCGCGGCCAGGGCGCGCAGCGCGGCCAGCGCGCCCACCGGGTCGATGGCCGACGGAGAGGCGCCGGGGTGCGTATCGGCGATGCGCACGCGCAGCGCCGCCGGCCGGCTGCGGAAGTGCACCGGGGCCTCCAGCACGGCGGCCTCGCCGTCGATCCCCGCCGGCACCGGCCCGTCGGCGTCGACGCGGAACTCGCTCGCCGTGACCTGCCGCCACGGCAGCTGGCCGCCCGGCCCGGGGTAGTCGAGCTGCGCGGGTCGAGGACGGTGATGCCCAGGAGGCCCTCCTCCATCGAGGGGCGGGTCCCGGCGCCGGCCGCGCCGCCGAGCCGGTGCTGGCCGTTGCTGACCAGGACGACGGCGGGACCGCGCTTGACCCGCCCGCCCGGCGTGGTCCAGCGCAGGTCGGGTCCGCCCTGCCCGGGGCGGACCACGGTGGGCACGGTGGCGAGCAGCGTGCGGATCTTCGCCCCTCGCTAGCCGACGTTCTGCACGGCCTCGGCGTAGACGCCCAGCGACAGGTTGTTCACGAAGACGCGGCCGTTGACCTCGGCCAGGTCCACCACCCGCTCACCGCCGTCGACGAAGGCGTCGAGGCGCCGACGACGTCGTCGCGGTCGACCCCGAGGTCCAGGGCGAAGTGGTTGCGCATGCCCGACGGGATACAGGCGTAGGGCAGGCCGGTCTCGGCGGCGACCGCCGCGACCACCGCCTGCGAGCCGTCGCCCCCAGCCATGGCCAGGCCGTCGGCGCCGTCCGCAACGGCGTCGCGGGCCAGACGTTCGAGGTCGTCGCCGGGGCGGAGCTCGACCGTCTCGATGCCCCGCGCCCGCGCCTCGTCGTCCAGCCGGAACCGGGCCGCCTTGCCGTCCCCGGAGCGCGGGTTGATAAACAGCACCGGCCGCCGGGGCGGGTCGACCCGGGGCAGGGCCACGTGCGGGTCGAACGCGATCCGCGCGGCGACGTGCCCTACGAGGGCGCCGAGCGCGAGGTGCAGCAGCAGCCGCAGGAACCCGTCGTCGGCCAGCACCAGGACGGCGGCGGCGAGCGCGACGGCCGCGACGGCGAGCGCGGCCACCCGGCCTCAGCCGCGCCGCAGCACGGCCTCCCACGCCCCGGCGGCGGCGAGCAGCCCGCAGCCGAGGAACAGCAGCCCGCGGGGGAAGTCGTCGAACGAGGCGGTGACCGCCACGGTCAGCGTCCAGACCACCGCGGCGACGCGAGCGCCGCAGCGGCCCGGCGGCCGGTGGTCCGTCGACGCATGGGCTCCTCCTTCTCCGAGGGAACCCCGAGGGGGGAGGTGCCCGACCATCCAGCGGCGGGTCGCCGGGGTCAAGGAGCCGAGGTCAGCGTGGCCTCCGCGTCCTGCTCCGCGTCTTCTGCCGCCGCGTCCTCCGGCTGCTCGCCCGCCGCCCGAGCCGTGGCGTCGGGCGAGTCGTCCGAGGCCGCCAGCGCCGAGCGGTAGACGGCGTACATCGCCAGCCGCTGGGTCACGGCCTTCGAGGCGCCGGCGAAGAACCGGGAGTTCTCGCTGTCGTCGCGGTGCATCGTCACGGCGACGTAGAGCAGGGCGAACACGGCGAGGACGACGGCCACCCGCACCCACGGACCCGGCAGCACGTCGTCCCGCCAGACGACGCCCCTCGCCTCCTGGCCGTCGCCGAAAATCCAGCCGGCTGCGACGGTCGGGCGGACGGCGAGCTTGCAGATCAGGAAGAGCAGCCCCGCCGTGAGGCAGGCGAGCGGGACGAGGACCAGGGCCTCGTACATCGCGAAGACGGCGACGGCGTTGAGCCGTGTCCGTCCCTCCAGCCGGATCTCCTGCTCCTCGGTGTCTGCCACCTGCAGCTTCCAGTTCTCGACCATCGCTCTGAGTTCCGGCTCGCCCCTCGCGGCCTTGTCGGCGTACGTCACCAGGTCCGACGTCGGGTACCGCGGATTCCTCGGGACGCGCTGTGCGGCCGTCCAGAGCAGCACGAGGACCACGGCGAGCCCGAGCACGGCGAGCAGACCGACGTACGCCTTCGACGACGTCAGGTGGGCGATCTGCCAGGTCTCCCCGCTGAAGGTGAAGAACGTGACGAAGACGAGGAGGAGGGGGAGGCCCTCGGCCAGGCCGTTCCCGAGGTGTGTGACGTTCTTGCGCGCCTCACGGGCGCCCCACACCGCCAGCCGGTCCAGTCCGAAGTTGACCACGACCAGCGTGGCGACGACATATCCCACGTGCACCAGCGCGGCGACGCCGAATGCCGCCCAGCCCTCGACGGGCGTGGACGTCGTCGTGAGCGAGAGCCGGCCGTAGAAGCCCACGATGACCGGATAGGCGAGCAGTGCGACCGTCAGGAGGATCACGGCGTAGATCCCGGCACCGATCAGCACCTGCTCCGCGCGGCCCTCGTCGTCGCACCGCCGCCGGGCGCGACCGGTGGCCCAGGCGACCAGCAGCCCGGCCGCCACCAGGACCACCGCGGACGACCACGGCTCCAGGGCGGTGTGCGGCAGGGTGGCCGTCTCCGCGGCCAGGAGGATGAGCAGCAACGGGGCGGCCGGCATGATCATGGCTGCCCCGTCCGTGTAGCCGGCCGGATCCGTCGGCGAGGCGCGGCCGACCCGCAGGCAGGCGTAGCTCAGCGGGAGCACCACGACGAGGCACGGCAGCGCGAGTGGGAGGAAGGCCTCGGTGCCGAGCGCGGTCTGCACCACGTCACGCAGCGGGGGCAGCACGGTGCCCTCGGCCGCGAAGAGCAGCACCGCCGCGGCGAGGCACCACACGAGCAGTCGCGCCGTTCGCAGCGACGCCGTGCTGGCTCCCGGGCCGGTCAGCGCGAGCGAGGCGAGGAGGAGCAGCAGGATCGTCAGGAAGTCGACCGTCTCGTTGTTGAGCTGGACGTCGATGCCGACACGGTTGAAGTAGACGAGCAGGAGGAGGCCCAGCCCGCCGCCGATCACGGCGCAGATCGCGAAGAGGCGCACGTACCGGGGGCGGATGTGGCGGCCCACGGGTGCGGTGTCCCGCAATGTCCAGCGCCAATAGGCGAAGTAGGCCAGGATCAACGGCGGCGCGGTGAGCAGTTGCAGGAGCGTCGGCGTGTGCCAGATCGCCATCCCGACCTCGAACGCGACGAGGAAGATCATCGGTGGCACGAGTTGCCGCCAGCGGTCCTCGGTGTGGTAGTGCTCGAGGAAGTGAGGCACCCCGTTGTCGAGGAACCACTTCTTCGCCGCATGCACGCCGGAATCCGTGTGCGGTTCTCGCAGCGGCAGCATGGCGCCTCCCGAGATGGCGATCGGGATCCGGCCCGGGGTCACCGGTGGAAGTGGTCGGGCGCCCCTAGTCGTTCGGGCGTGGAGCAACCGGAATCGTCCTCGCGCCATGTGCCGCGGGCAAGGCCTCGCCCTCCTGCGGTGAGCTGGCGATGACGCCGGCGTGACGCTCAGTCGCCACGTACGGCATCCGCACCGCGATGCGTCGCGGCTTTGGTGCCGAATGACAGCCCGTTGCACTACACCAGCTTCGTGCGAGGCACGGTGCCGCCGGGCTTGCTGATCATCCCTGAGCACCGGCGCCGCTTCGACGCCGCCAAGGGGGCGGCGGACGCGGTGCGCTGGAGGATCGAATTGGTGGAGGACCAAGGGGAGGTCGAAGCGGTGTTCCACGTCGAGGTCCCTGACGCGGACACCTTCGCCCTGGCCGACTACGCGTGGGCGCACTCCTGCGACCGGCACGAGGACATGCTTGCGCTCGAGCCGAACGCCTAATCGTCGGCAGCAGTCCGGGGCCGTTCAGCTCTACCCGCAACGCGAGGGGGCGCAAGATCAGGGCGCGTGCCGTCCGCCCGCCGTCCGCCCCCCGTCCAGACCGATCAGAGCCCGGTGATGTCCCCGGGGAACCACTCGTCGGCTCGCACGCGGCCAGCGAACACCCAGCCGCCGTCCAGGTAGGGGGTCAGGGCGCCGGTCGAGTTCATCCGGAACGCGCCGCCGTCCGGGCGAACGGCGAGCAGCCGGTCTCGGACCGCCTGTGCCCGGGCGGGGTCGATGATGTCGGCCAGGCAGACGGGGCCCCGCTCGACGGTCGTCGCGGTGACCGTGTAGCGCCGCTGACCGCGCGGATATGGCGTGCCGATCGGCGGGTTCCACCGTGGGTCCTCGGGGTCGGGGCTGAGGCACCCCAGGTAGGTGAGCATCCCGTTGATGTAGGTGAACCGCCCCGAGTTCAGTGGAGGCTCGGTTCTGCCGGGAGGTCCTCGGTGAGGCCGGCGATCGAACGGCAGTAGTTGTCCTCGAACTCGACGGGCGGGATGTCGCCGCAGGCGCCGTGCAGCCGTCGATGGTTGAACCAGTCGACGTACTCCAGCGTCGCCAGTTCGACGTCGTCGAGACCGCGCCACGGGCCGCGGCGGCGGATGAGCTCGGTCTTGTACAGGCCGATGAGGGACTCGGCGGCGGCGTTGTCGTAGGAATCGCCCTTGCTGCCCACCGAGCGGACCGCGCCGGCCGCGTCGAGGCGCTCGGTGTAGTGGATGGCGAGGTACTGCGTCCGCGGTCGGAGTGGTGCACCAGGCCGCTTACGTCGCGGTCGTCGCGGGCCCGGGTCCACAGTCCCTGCTCGAGGGCGTCGAGGGCCAGGTCCGCGCGCAGGCTGGTCGACGCCCGCCAGCCGACGACCCGGCGGGAGAAGACGTCCATCACGAAGGCGACGTAGACGAAGCCCGACCAGGTCGCCACGTAGGTCAGGTCGGCCACCCACAGCCGGTTGGGCGCCGGTGCGGTGAAGTCGCGGTCGACCAGGTCACCGGGGCGGGCGGCGACCTCGGCGGGCACGGTGGTGCGCTTGACCTTGCCGCGGACCGCGCCGGCCAGGCCGAGCTGGCGCATCAATCGCTCCACCCGGCACCGGGCGACCGGGATCCCTTCCCGGTTCAGCTGTCGCCAGACCTTGCGGACGCCGTAGACGCTCAGGTTGGCCTCGTGCACCCGGACGATCTCGCCCGTGAGCTGCTCGTCGCCCACGGCCCGCGCCGACGGTGGCCGCGTCCGGGAGGCGTAGTAGGTGCTCGGGGCGATCTTCGCGCCGGCCTCGGCCAGCGCGCGGCAGATCGGCTCGACCCCGAACCGTTCCTTGTGCGCGTCGATGTAGGCGATCAGCGCCGATACGGGCGGTCGAGCTCCGCCGCGAAGAAAGCCGACGCGCTCTTGAGGATCTCGTTCGCCCGGCGCAGCTCGCGGTTCTCCCGCTCCAGCTCGGCCAGCCGGGCCCGTTCGTCGGTGGTCAGACCCGGCGCGCTGCCGCCGTCGATGCGCGCCTGCTACACCCAGTTCCGCAGCGAGTCCGGCACGATCCCCAGCTGCTCGCCGACCCGCTTGCAGGCGGCATTGACCCTCAGCTTCTCCGCCCCGTCGACCAGGTCGAGCGCGAAGCGGATCGCCCGCTCACGCAGCTCCTCGGGGTACTTCCGCGGTGCCGCCATGACTTCCATCCTTCGGGGGTTGGAGGCCTCCATCAATCCCGGGGCGGTTCAAGGTGACGGCGTCTCCGTCCTCGTCGACCCAAACGCGCCCGCCCTCGGGCCGGATCGCGAGGAACGACTCGACCATCTCCATCGCGAGCTCGGCGTCCAGGAGCTCGTCGAGCGGCCAGTGGCCGTCGACTGTAGTCAACGACCGCGCGGCAGCAGACAACCTCCACACCTCCGTGCCTCGCGGAAACGGCCAGGCCTGCCCGCGATCGGGGAACGACTGTTCCTGCCGGCTGACGTCGCCCTCCGGTTGGGTGAGCCGGGCCAGAACGGCGGCAACCCGAGCTGGCAGATCGTCCGGGACGTCTGGCTGCAGCTCGGCCAACGTGCCGCCGAAGGCAACGCTCCCGAGCCAGCTGTTCGCGCTCGGCCTCGGCTGCGTCCGCCCGCCGCGCCGCGTCGTCGACCGCCTGTTCCTGAGTCTGGAGCCGTTCCTGCAGCGCGGCCCGGTGCTGCTCGGCCTCGACCAGCTGCGCGGCCCGGGCCGCCGCCTCTGCCATCGCGCGCTCGAGTCGCTGTTCGAGGTCGGCGGTGGCGGCGGAGTTGGCGCCGGCGTCGGCGAGCTGCTGGCGAAGGGACTCGGCCTGGTCCTCGGCGTCGCGTTGCGCCGCGCGGGCCCGCCTCGAGGTCGTCCTGCGTGCGCACCAGCTGGTCGTGGGCGTGCTCCGGCGCAGCGTCGGCCGACATCCACTGCTGCCGCATGTGCTCTGCCTCGGCCACCGCCTGCTCTGCGCGCGCCTGCAGTTGCTGCACCTGCTGCGGTGACAGGAGCAGACCGTTGCCGTCGCCGGCGGACAGCGTCTCCGCCTGCCGCTCGATCCGGTGCAGGTTGCCGGCGCAGTCGAGGTTCAGGGTCCGGGCCAGGATGAGCAGCTGGCCGATGTCGTTCGTCGTCTCCCGGATCGAGGCGGGCTGATCGGGATGCGCGAAGGTGTTCCGGACCCGGAGCGCTGACCGCAGCGCCCGGTCGGCTCTCTCGGGTAAGGGCACACCGAGCGCCGTCCGGAAGTTCTGGCGTGTGGCTCGCAGTTCGCCTTCGTCGAGTAGGCACTGCGCGTAGCTGGCCAGATCGCGCCGTCCGAAGCGGCCGCGTCGCGGGCGCACCTCGGTCGACCAATCCGGCCCCCGAACGCGGATTCCAGGTGCGGCTCCAACCGGACCTTGAGCGCATCGCCGATGAGCAGCATCGCCTGGTCGATCAGGGCGCGTGCGTGGGCCTCTGCTGCGCCGTCGAGGATTCCGCCGTTGTGCACCGGCTGAGTCTCGTGTCCGGTTGCCCCCACGCGCGGCCTTTGACACCGAGGAACACCCGATCGTGCCGCGCTCTGGAGTAGCGGGAGTGACGATGTGCGCCGGCCTACCCTCAGCGCGCGTATACGGCCAGCGCTCCACGCCAGAAGCTCTTCGGTGCTCCCCGAGGCCCGTGGAGTCCTGACTGGGCCCGGCGAGACCCCTGCCCGCGACCCTGCCGCCTTGTTCTGAGGTCGGCCCCCTGGCGATGCGAGTCCGCGTCCACCCCCCTCCGCAGCAGCCCCTGCGGGGGCGCACGGCGTGCGGCTGCCCGGGGTGGACCGGCGCAACCCCGTACTTCTCACCAGCTCTTGCTGGTGAGAAGTGGGCCGGGGGCAGGGTGATCGGTGGCCGGCAGTCCTAGGCCATGTGCCAGTTGAGCTGCGCCCTTCAAACCTGATGGTTCACACGATGTAGGTCGACGGCCGGGGGCGTCCCCGCCCGGACAGCGGTGCCCCCAGCCCGGACGGCGGGGTGGTCACCACCGGTCGTGCCCTCCACCGGCCCGGCTCCTCGTCGAGGAGCCGGGCCGGCGGCGTCCCGGGGCGTGGCCGGGGGAACCCCGGGCACCACCGCGTCCGGTCGACGGGCCGCCGGGTCGGCCGCGCCCGGGCCGGCCCCCGGTCGGGCTCGGTGCGGGGAGCGGGAGGGCGGGCTGCAGACCGGACGGCCCGTCCTCGGCGGCCCGCTGCAGAACCTCCCGGTACCGGTGAGCGCCGTGCGAGGTCTAGCGTCGTGTCCCGAGACCCTGGCCCCCGGCGCGTTCCGCGGTGGCGGGGCCTGCTGATCAGCCGAGCCGAGGCGAGTGGTCATGTGGGACGACGACCTGGACGGGGCCGCAGCGGAGCTCTACGACGCGGTCGTGCGCGACCTGTACTCCGCCGGGCTGACCCTCTACGGCGTCGCCGCGAGCCTGGGACCCGGTCCGCTCACCGAACGCCTGCGGTCGGCCACCGCGGGTCTGGACGACGCCATCAGGCGGCTGCGACCGGTGGCCATCGCCCTCCGCGACCACCCCGTGACGGACACCGGGAGGTTCGCCACCCGGCTGTTCGACACGATCGCCGCGGTCGCGCCCGGGTTGCCCGCGGCGCCGACCACGCGCATCGCCGGTCCGGTCGGTGATCTGCCCGAGGGCGTGGTCGACGACCTGCTCGCCGTCGTCGGCGAGGTCCTGACCAGCGTGGCCCGGCACGCACGCGCCCGCACCGTCGAGGTCGCGGTCACCGTCACCGAGGGCGGGGTCTCCCTCCGGGTCACCGGCGACGGCGTCGGGCCGGCCGGGATCCCGGACGGCGACGGCCTGGGGGCGCTCACGCGGCGCGCGGAGGAGCGCGGGGGCTCCCTCGTCGCGGACCCGGCCCCTTCGGGCGGAGCTCAGCTGGTCTGGGCCGTCCCCCTGCCGTAGCCGGCCCGCCCCCGGCCCCGGTGGCCCCGGCTCGTCGAGCACGTGTCGACCACATGACGACCTGATGACCTCGGCCGCTGAGGCTCGCGGCGCCGGACGGCGGTCCCCGATGATCCCCCTCGTCAGGACGGCGGACGGCACGAGAGGGGCGGGCATGGGCGAGTTCGTGGACGAGGTGACCCTCCTGAGCCGGTGGCTGGGCCGGGACGTCGCCGCCGACCTGAGCGGTGTGGTTCCGGGCTGGACCGCCTTCCGCTTCCGTGATGCGGCGGTGTTCGAGCCGGACGTGTCCGAGTGCTCCGACCGCCGGTACCTCGTCCGCGGGGGGACGGTCCGGGAGTTCGTCGCCAGCCGGGTGACGATCGACGAGGCCTACGCCGAGCTGTGCGGGGGCGGCGCGCTGACCGCCGTCGCCTGAGCGGGCCCGCGTCATCCCGGAACGGCCGGCCGCGGGGCGGCCGACGCGGGGGCGTGGGCGGCCGACGGGGGGGTGCGGGCCGAGGTCCGTGCCGGCTGCTCAGTCCAGGCAGCACGTCGTCACCTCGGCCGAGCCGACGTCCTGGCGGTCGTAGGCGGCGGCGAACTCCCGGGCCCGGGCGGCGCTGCCGAAGTACACGGCCACGCGCAGGTCGCCCGGGTCGACGCCCAGCTGCTCGGCCGTGCCCTGGTCGCACCGGACGTCCCGACGCCCGGACCGGCGTAGCCGGAGGCGGCGCGGACGTGCTCCGCGGTCTCCGCGAGCACCTGCTGCCCGTGCGCGTCGTCCGGGTCGCTCACCGCGAGGTGGACGGCCCGGACCCGTTCGCCGTGCGTGGGCGCGAACTCCTCGGGGAGCGCGGGCGGCCGGTGCGGAGCCGGTGCCGGGTCGGTCGGCGCTCCGCCGCTCCCGCCGGCGGTGGGCTCGCCGACCGGGGTGGCGACGGTGGTCCGGACGGCGTGGGGGTCGGCGGCCCGGTCGGGACGGCGGGTGCCGGGTGGCTCCCGGCGTCCGGTGGGTCGGCGACGTCCTGACCCCCGCAACCGGCGAGCAGCACGGCGGCGGTCAGCAGTGACGACACGAGCGCGGAGCGCCCTCAGCGCCTGCTGCGCTGCCGGTCCCAGCCGAGCACGGCGGTGACGACGAGGAGCACCAGCCCGACCACCGCGAGCCAGAACAGGCCCTCGACGACCCAGCCGATCACGGTGATGACGATCCAGGCCAGGAGCAGCAGCCCGAGGATGCGGAGCACGGGGCCTCCCGTCCGGTAGCGGTCCGTCGCCCCCACCCTAGGCGCTCCCCGCGCCCGCCGGGGGCCCGGAGGCCCCACCGCGTCGATAGCATGCCCGCCGTGGTCCCCGGCGGCCGCGCGGGCCGGATCGGGCAGCTCACCGGACGGCTGGGCCGGACGGGGGAGCGGTCCTTCGTCGGCCGCAGGGCCGAGCGCGAGCTCCTGGCGGCCGCCCTCGACGGCGACGCCTCCTCGTTCGCGGTGCTCGTCCTCCACGGCCCAGGTGGCATCGGGAAGACCGCGCTGGTGCGCCGGCTCGCCCTCGACGCCGAGGCCGCCGGCGTCCGGCCGGTCCTCGTGGACGCCCGAGCGTTCCCGCCGTCCCCCGCCGGCTTCACCGCCGCCGTGGGGGAGCGGCTGGGGCTGCCCGTCGGGCAGGACCCGGTGGAGGCCCTGGCGGAGCTCCCCCGCCCGCTGCTGCTCGTGGACACCTTCGAGCGCTGCAGCGGGTTGCAGGGCTGGCTGCGCGAGGACTTCCTCCCGCGGCTGCCGATCCAGGCGGTGACCGTCCTCGCCGGGCGGGCGCCGCCGGAGGACTCCTGGCGCTTCGACCCCGGCTGGCAGGACCTGCTCCGCGTGGTCGGGCTGCGCAACCTCCCGCCGGAGGACGCCGACGCCCTGCTCGCGGTCCGCGGCGTGCCCGACCGGGACCGCGCGCCGCTGCTGGCCTTCGCCGGCGGCCACCCGCTCGCCCTGTGCCTCGCCGCCGACGCGGTGGTCGAGCGGACTGCGCCGGTGGACCTGCCCGCGACGCCGGACGTCGTCCGCGTGCTGCTGGGGCGGTTCGTCGACGAGGTGTCCTCGGCCCGGCACCGGTCGGCCCTGGAGGTCTGCGCGCACGCCCGGGTGACGACGGAGTCGCTGCTCCGCGCGGTCCTCGGGGACGACGCCGCACCGCTGTTCGACTGGCTCCGGGCCCGGTCGTTCGTCGAGGAGGGCGCCGAGGGGCTGCACCCGCACGATCTGGCCCGCGACGTCCTCGACGCCGACCTGCGCTGGCGCGACCCCGACGGCTACGCCGACCTGCACCGGCGGATCCGCCGCCACCTGGTCGGGCGCCTGACCGCGGACGGCGGCAGCCGGGAGCTGCAGCGTCGCTGGCTGGACCTGATGTTCATGCACCGCCGGAACCCCGTCTTCGCACCGTTCCTGAGCTGGGCGGTCGACGACGGCGTCCACGAGGACGTCGCCGGCCCGGCGGACACCGACGCGGTGGTGGCCATGACGCAGGCGGCGGAGGGGGCGGGCTCGGCCGACGTCCTGCGGTACTGGCTGGGCCGGCAGCCGGAGGCCCTCCGCGTCTACCGCCGACCGGGCCGCCCGGACCTCGCCGGCCTCTCCCTGTGGCTGCGCCTGCCGGAGCCGGACCCGGCCGATCTCGCGGCCGACCCCGTGGTGGCCGCGGCGTGGCGTGCGGTCGGCGCCGCGCGGCCGCTGCGGCCGGGGGAGCACCTCGGGGTGCTGCGGACCTTCGTCGTCCCGGGGGCCTACCACCGCCCGTCGCCGGTGATGGACCTCGTGCAGGTCCGCTGCGGGATCGAGTGGACGTCGTCCCCCGGCCCGGCGGTCTCGTTCCTGGTGATCGCCGACCCGGGGTTCTGGGCGCCGCAGATGGCCTACATCGGGCAGGCGCCGGCCGCCGAGGTCACCGTCGGCCGCCGCACGTTCACCCTCTTCGGCCACGACTGGCGGGCCGTGCCACCGGCGGCCTGGTTCCAGGCGATGGCCGACCACGAGCTGGCCCTCGGCCCCGAGCGGCCGCCCGCCGCCGAGCCGGCCCCGCCGCGCCAGGTCCTGTCCGGGCCGGAGTTCGCCGCGGCCGTCCGGGAGGCGCTGCGCTGCGTCCGGCGGCCGGGCGACCTCGCGCGCAGCCCGCTGTGCCGCTCCCGCGTCGTGGAGGAGGCCGCGGGCGGGCGGACGCCGCAGGAGACCCTCGCCGACCTGCTGGTCGAGGCCACCGACGAGCTGGCCGAGGACCCGCGCAGCCGGAAGCTGCACCGCGCGGTCGCGACGACCTTCTTCCGCGGCGTGCCCACCCAGGAAGCCGCCGCCGAGCGCCTCGGCCTGCCCTTCTCCACCTACCGGCGGCACCTGGCGGCCGGGGTCGAGCGGGTCACCGCCTGGCTCTGGCACCGCGAGCTGCACGGCAGCGGGCAGCCGGTGAGCACCTCCTGACCTGCCGGGTGAGCAGCGGCCGGGCCGATCGTGGCCTCCCACCGTCCTCAGGGAGGCAGAGATGTCCGGGTACCCCGGGTCCGCCGTCGTCGTCGGGGCCAGCATGGGCGGGCTCCTCGCCGCGCGCGTGCTGAGCGAGGCGTGCGACCACGTCACCGTCGTCGAGCGCGACGTCCTGCCCGACGACCCGGTCCCGCGACGGGGCGTGCCGCAGGGCAGGCACGCGCACGGCCTCCTGGCCCGTGGCCGGGAGGTCCTCGAGGAGCTGTTCCCCGGGCTGACCGAGGAGCTGACCGGCCTCGGCGTGCCGGTCGCCGACCTGCAGTCGCAGTTCCGCTGGGTCAACGACGGGCGGCTGCTCGCCCGGGCGCCGTCCGGGCTGCTCGGCCTGGGCGTCAGCCGCCCCCTGCTCGAGGCCCGGGTGCGCGCCCGGGTGCGCCGGCTGCCCAACGTCACCGTGGTGGACGGCTGCGACGCCACCGGTCTGGCCGCCTCGGCCGACGGCCGGCGGGTCACCGGGCTGCACGTGCTGCACCGGACCGCGGACGGCGCTGCGGCGGTGCTGCCCGCCGACCTCGTGGTGGACGCGGCCGGGCGCGGTTCCCGCGGGCCGCAGTGGCTGGCGGCACTGGGCTGCCCCGCCCCGCCGGTCGAGCGGGTGCGCGTCGACCTCGCCTACGCCACGCGGTGGTTCCGCCGCGACCCGGGCGGCCCGGACGGCGCCGTCGTCGCGGCCACTCCCGCCGACCCGCGGGGCGGCGTGATGATCGCCCAGGAGGGCGACCGCTGGGTCGTCTCCCTCGGCGGGATGCTCGGGGACGCCGCCCCCCTCGACCCGGTCGGGTGGACGGCGTTCGCGGCCACGCTCCCGCACCCGGCCGTCGCCGAGGTGGTCCGGGACGCCGAGCCGCTGTCGGACCCGGTCCGCTTCCGCTACCCGGTCAGCACCCGCCGCCGCTACGAGGCCCTGCCGGGGCTCCCCGAGGGGTACGCGGCCTTCGGTGACGCGATCGCGAGCTTCAACCCCGTCTACGGCCAGGGCATGACGGTGGCCGCCCTCGAGGCGCTGGCCCTGCGGGACTGCCTGGCCGGAGGCGGGGGAGGCCTGGGCCGGCGGTTCGCCCGGCGCGCAGCGGCGGTCGTCGACGTCCCCTGGGACGTGTCGGTGGGCGGTGACCTGCGGTTCCCGGGCGTCGCGGGGCGGCGGACGGCGCGGGTGCGCGCGGTCAACGCCTACCTGGAGCGGCTGCACGTCGCCGCCGAGCACGACCCGGTCGTGGGCCGCGCCTTCCTGCGGGTGCTCAACCTGCTGGACCGGCCCGAGCACCTCCTCGCCCCGGCCGTCGCCGCCCGCGTCTGGCGGGGCGTGCGGGCGGCCGGCCGCCGCGCCCCCGCACCGGCCCCGGCCGACCGGCCGGCGGTCCCGCTCGGTGGCTGACCGGGTCAGCGGCGCCGGCGGCGGGTGGCCAGCAGGACGACCACGAGGACGGCGGCCGCGGCGACCGGCCCGGCGGCCCCCGAGCTGCGCAGCGCCCCGGCGGGGTGCAGGCGGGCGTGCCGGGTGCCGAGCAGGGTGCGGCCGGCCGGCGAGTCGACGTCCGCCCCGAGGGTGAGCACCCGCCCGGCGGGCCCGTCGAGCCGGGCGGTCAGCCCGTGATCGGCCAGGGTGTCGGCCACCCGTGACAGCTCCGCGCGTCCGGGCGGTGCCTGGGTGGCGGCGCCGGCGGCCAGGCGGACCCCGGCGAACAGCTTCCGGACGTCGCCGGCCGTCACCTGCACCTCGGACCCGGCGGCCCGGACCTGCACCGGGACGCCGTCGACCTCGACCGCCAGGTCGGCGGTCAGGTCGAGGGCGTCCCGGGGCTCCGGCGTCATCCGCGGCTGGCGTTCTCGGCGGTCGTGATGCGCAGCGTGCCGTTGAGCTTCCAGGTGGCGCGCGGCGCCTCCGGCCCGGTCTCCCGCGGCACCTCGACCGTCATGTCGACGAACTCGTAGTTGATGGCGGCACCCTTGCCGGTCAGGTAGGACCACATCTCCTTGCCGAGGTCGGCGAAGCTGGTGGTCTCGTGCGACTTGATGTCGCGGCTGCCGGTGGCGGCGTCACGGGTCGTGGTGCTGCTGGTCATGCGGTCCCCTCGGGTGCGGTCGGGCGGTGGACGTCGGCCCTCTACCCGCCCGAGGCCGGTTGCACACGACCGTCCTGGTCAACCGCCGACGGGCACCGGTGCGTCGACCAGCATCTCCAGGATCCGGTCGGCCGGGACCGGCCGGGAGAAGTGGTAGCCCTGCCCGGTGGTGCAGCCCTGGCGCCGCAGCAGGAGCATCTCCTGCGGGTGCTCGATCCCCTCGGCGGCCGTCTCGAGGTGCATCGTCTTGCCCAGGCGCAGGATGGTGCTGATGAGGGCGGTGTCCCCGCCGGTCGACAGCCGCTCGACGAAGCTCTTGTCGATCTTGAGGATGTCGACCGGGAACCGGTGCAGGTAGCTCAGCGAGGAGTACCCGGTCCCGAAGTCGTCGATGGCCAGCCGGATGCCCGTCTCCCGGAGCGCACCGAGCGTGGCCAGCATCGCCGGCCCGTTGTCCACGAGGACGCCCTCGGTCATCTCCAGCGTCAGGCTGGTCGCGGGCAGCCCGCTCTCCACCAGCACCGCTGCCACCTCCCCGGGGAAGTCGGGGTGCTGCAGCTGCCGGGCGGACACGTTGACGCTGAGCTTGAGCGGCCGGCTGCCCCCGGCCTCCCGGTGCCAGCCCATCGCCGTTCGGCAGGCCTCGCGCAGGACCCAGAGCCCCAGCGGGCGGATCATCCCGGTCGCCTCCGCCAGCGGGATGAACTCGGCGGGCGACACCAGCCCGCGCTCCGGGTGCCGCCAGCGGACCAGCGCCTCGACGCCGGTGATCGCACCGGACCGCATGGAGACCATGGGCTGGTAGTGCACCTCGAACTGCTCCTCGGCCAGGGCGCGGCGCAGGTCGGCCTCCAGCCGGACGCGGGCCACCAGGCCCTCGTGCATCTCCTTGGCGTAGACGGCCGACCCGCTGGCCCCCGACTTGGCCTGGTACATCGCCAGGTCGGCGTTGCGCAGCAGCTGCTCGGCGTCGGTGCCGGCGTCCTCCCGGTGGGCGATGCCGATGCTGGCCGAGACGTGCACCTCCTCCCCGTCCAGGTGCACGGCCGCCTCGAGGGCCTCCCGGATCCGGCCGGCCAGCACGGTGCCGTCCTCGTCGGCGGGCAGGTCCTCGACCAGCACCGCGAACTCGTCGCCGCCGAAGCGGGCGACGGTGTCGCCGGGGCGCACCGCGTCGCGCAGCCGCACCGCCACCTCCTCCAGGAGGGCGTCGCCGGCGCTGTGCCCCAGGGTGTCGTTGACCGCCTTGAAGCCGTCCAGGTCGAGGAAGTAGACCGCCACCCGATCCCGAGCGGAGAGGCGCCGCGACAGCGCGTGCTGCAGCCGGTCCTTGAACAGGGCGCGGTTGGGCAGACCGGTCAGCGCGTCGGTGAACGCCTGGGTGGTGAGCTGCTGCTCCAGCTCCACCCGCTCGGTCACGTCGCGGGTGTTGAGGACCAGGCCGCCGACGGCGGGGTCGTCGAGCAGGTCGGTGACGGTGATGTCCACCCTGCGCTCGCCGCCACCGGCGTTGCGCCAGGTGGACTGGAAGCTCTGCAGCCGGTCGGCGCCACCGGCCGACCGTGCGAGCACGGCGAGCAGCTCCTCGGCCTGGGCGGCGGCCATGAGGTCGGTGAGGTTGCGCCCCACCAGGTCGGCGGGCTCGTAGCCGAGCACCCGCCGGCTGGACGGGCTCTGGTACTGCACGACGCCGGTGCGGTCCACGACGGTGACGAGGTCGGTGCTGTGCTGCACGAGCGCGGTGAACCGCTCGGCGCTCGCGCGCACCTCGGCGGTGCGCTCCTCGACGCGCCGCTCCAGGTCGCGGGTGAGGTGGTGGTTCTCGTTGAGCGTCAGGACCTGGCGGAGCACCAGCAGCACGAGCAGCGCCGTCCGGGTCCAGGAGAAGAACATGTCGCCGTTGCCGTGCCGGAGGAGCTCTACCGTGGAGGCCAGCACGGCCAGGCCGACGGCCGCGTAGGGCAGCAGGTTGCCCAGCGGCCGCGCCGGTGCCTCCTCGTCGACGTCCTCGAGGTCCGTGCCGGCCGGGAGGGCCGCCGCGAGGAAGAGCAGGCAGAAGCCGGCGCCCCACCCGATGTCGATCAGGCTGCCCGAGCTGTAGATGCCCGCGCTGGTGAGGTAGGTAAAGCCGGAGTCGGCGACGGCGAAGGCGACCAGGCCGCTGCCGACCAGGGGCAGCGCGATCGGCAGCCGGCTGCCCCGCTGACGGGCGCGCGTCCACGTGTAGATGACCAGGGTGATCAGCACCAGGTCCCCGACCGGGTAGGCCAGCGAGATGACCTGGCCCAGGGGGTCGCCGCCGGCCGCCACGACCGGGGCCAGGACGAGCACCCAGCTGCAGAGCAGCAACGAGCTGGCGACCATCAACCCGTCGAGCAGCGTGCGCACCCGGCCGCTGAAGGTCGGTGCCCGCAGGGGGAGGGCCATGAGCGCCGCGGCCGCGAGCGGGGGGAGCCCGAGATAGCCCAGGTCGGCCAGCGACGGGAAGGGCACCTCCACGCCACGGACCGACTCGTAGGTGCTCCACACGGCCATGCCGGCGCCCCAGGACAGCGAGGCCGCGCCCAGCAGGGCCCAGTACCGACGGACCGGCCCGGCGTGCCGACGGGCACGCAGCAGCCCCGCCGCGCCGGCGCCCAGGGCGGCGGTCGTGAGGCCCGCGTTGGAGACGTGCACGGACACGTCGGCGGGGACGACGACGAGGGCCACCGCCCAGAGGAGGAGGCCCGCACAGACGACGGCCACCGTGGCACGCCCCGGTGCTGTCGAGCTCATGGTCATGGCGACCACATCGACCGCGGCGGCGACAACCTGAGCCTCGGACGTGCGGCTCACCCCTCGTGAGGAGGCGGCTCAACAGCGGTCCCGGCCCGGCCGACAGACCGGCTGGGTGCACGGAGCGCCCCCTGTCCCGAGGAGTACACCCATGACCCCGTCGCTGACCGGCCTGGCCGCGGCGCCCGCCGTCCCGGCGGCCTGGCCGGAGACCCTGCCGCCGGACCTGCTGGCCGGGCTCGACGTCCCCACCCCCTTCCTGGCCGGCGACCTCGGGCTGGTGGCCGACCGCTTCCGCCGCTTCGGCGCGGCGCTGCCGCGGGTGCGCCCCCACTACGCCGTCAAGTGCAACTCCGCACCCGAGGTCCTGCGCACCGTCGACGCCGTCGGCGGCGGGTTCGAGATCGCCTCGCTCGGCGAGCTGCACATGCTCCTGGACATCGGCGTGGACCCGGCCGGTGTGCTGTACAGCAACACGGTCAAGCCGGCCTCGCACGTGGCCGCGGCGGCCGACGCCGGTCTGTGGCGGTTCTCGGCCGACTCGGAGGGCGAGCTGCACAAGATCGCCCGCGAGGCACCCGGGAGCGCCGTCTACATCCGCGTGCGCGTGGACGACAGCGGCAGCGTCTTCCCGCTGTCCCGCAAGTTCGGCGCCGAGGCCCACCACGCGCGGGCCCTGCTGCACGAGGCCGCGCGGCTGGGCCTGCAGCCCTACGGGCTCACCTTCCACGTCGGGTCGCAGTGCGTGGCGACGTCGGCCTGGCGGCAGGCGCTGGCCTCGGTGGCCCGCCTGATGCGGCAGCTGCAGCGCGACGGCATCCGCCTGGAGATGCTCGACATCGGCGGCGGCTTCCCGGCCCGCTACGGCGACCCCGTGCCGACCATCGACCAGATCGGCGAGGTGGTCGAGAAGAGCCTCGACGAGCTGCTGCCCTACCAGCCGCCGCTCATCGTCGCCGAGCCCGGCCGGCACATGGTCGCCGAGACCGCCGTCATGGTGACCACCGTGCTCGGCCGTGAGGAGCGGGCGGGGGAGGAGTGGCTCTACGTCGACGTCGGTGCCTACAACGGCTTCATGGAGACCCAGCAGTCGGTCGGCCAGTGGCGGTTCCCGCTGTGGTCCTCGCGCGCCGACCACGACGTGGTCGAGCAGGTGGCCTACACCGTCACCGGGCCGAGCTGCGACAGCTCGGACACGATGTTCTACGGCGCCGCCCTGCCCGTGACCATGGCCGAGGGCGACCGGTTGTTCATCGCGTCGGCCGGCGCCTACACGCTGAGCTACGCCTCCTCGTTCAACGGGTTCCCCCCGCCGGCGACCTGGTACCGCAGGTCCCGGTGACCGCACCGCCGCGGCCGACCCCCGCGGACGGGGGCCGCCGGCTGGCCGCCCTCGTCGCGGCCGGGCTCGTGGACTCGCTGTGCCTGTCGGTGGCCTGGACGCTGCTGGTCCTCCGCGTCGCCGAGGTCCACGGCCTGCCGGCCGTCGGGCTCTGCAGCGCCGCCATGCTCGTCGGGGTCGCCCTCTCGGCCCCGGTGGCGGGGCGGGTGGCGCAGCGGCTGGACGGCCGCCTCCTGCTCAGGACGGCGGCGGGGGCGGAGATGGCGCTGCGGGCCGCGGTGGTCGTGCTGGTGCTCGGCGGCGCCCCGGTCCTCCTCGTCGCCCTCTGCGTCGGGGCGATGAACCTCACCGCGTGGACGGGGTACGCCGCCATGCGCGCCGAGGTCGCCGCGGCGCGCCCCGGGGCCTCGGCGCTGACGTGGTACGGCTCGCTGATCGCCGCCGCCGAGGCGGCCGGCGTCGCGCTGGCCGCGCTGCTGCCCCTCGGGCCGGACGCGCGCGACCTCGTCCTGGCGGTCGTGACGTGCTGCTACGTCCTCTCGCTGGTGCCGACCGTGGTCGTGGCCGGGCGCTCCCCGGTGCCCCGCGCCGCCGTGCCCGCGGGACGCCGGCGCCGGGCGGACCTCTCCCCGCCCGTGCTGGCGGGGTGCGGCCTCATGCTGCTCGCCTCCGGCCCGACGCTGCTCTTCGTCGCCCTCACCGAGGAGGTGCACGGCCGCACGGCCGTCGCAGCAGCCGCGATCGCGTTCACCGCGGGGTCGCTGGTCGCCCCCGTGCTGGCCGGCGCCCTGCAGCGGCGGGCGGTCGTCGGGATCGGCACCTGGTCGCTCGTCGCCGCGGGCACGGTGGCCGGCTGGGCGCTGGCCCCGGTCTCCGTCGTCCTGCTCTGCGGGGCGCAGATGCTGTCCGGGATCTGCCTGACCCTGCTCGAGGGGCTCCTCGACACCGCGGCCGCCGACCGGGACCCCGAGCGGGTCACCGGGGCGCTGGCCTCGGCCACGGCCGGCCGTGCGCTCGGTGGTGCCGCCGCCACGGCAGCGCTGCCGCTGCTGCTCGAGGGGGTGTCCCTGGGTGTGGTGTCCGGGATCCTGGCCGCGGTCCTGGTGGGGGTGGCGCTGGTCGCCGGCCTGCGGTCGCCGGCCGGCCGTGCCGTCATCCCCGACCCGCGCCGGCTGGAGCCCGCCCTCGGCTGAACCGGTGGGTCACTGCCAGGATCCCGGCATGCCGTTCACCGCCGCCGAGGGCCGCTACGACGCCATGACCTACCGCCGCTGCGGCCGCAGCGGCCTGGACCTGCCCGCGATCAGCCTCGGGCTCTGGCACAACTTCGGGGACGACGTCCCGTTCGAGCGGCAGCGCGCGGTGCTGCGCCGCGCCTTCGACCTGGGCATCACCCACTTCGACCTGGCCAACAACTACGGCCCGCCCTACGGGTCGGCCGAGACCAACTTCGGCCGCCACCTCGCCGACGACCTCGGGCCGTACCGCGACGAGCTCGTCATCTCGACCAAGGCCGGCTACGACATGTGGCCCGGCCCGTACGGCCAGGGCGGCGGCTCCCGCAAGTACCTGCTGGCCAGCCTCGACCAGTCGCTGGCCCGCATGGGCCTGGAGTACGTCGACGTCTTCTACTCGCACCGGCCGGACCCGACGACGCCCATCGAGGAGACGATGGGCGCCCTGGACAGCGCGGTGCGGGCCGGCAAGGCGCTGTACGCCGGGATCTCGTCCTACTCGCCGGAGGACACCGCCCGGGCCGCGGCGATCCTGGCCGACCTGGGGACGCCGCTGCTCATCCACCAGCCGTCCTACTCGATGCTCAACCGCTGGATCGAGACCGAGGGGCTGCTCGACACCCTCGCCGACGTCGGGGCCGGCTGCATCGCCTTCTCGCCGCTGGCCCAGGGGATGCTGACCGGCAAGTACCTCGACGGCATCCCCGAGGGCTCCCGGGCCAGCCAGGACAAGTCCCTGTCGCCGGAGCTGCTCAGCGAGCAGAACCTCGCGCACGTGCGGGCCCTCGCCGGCATCGCCCGCGAGCGCGGCCAGGAGCTGGCCCAGCTCGCGCTCGTGTGGGCGCTGCGGGACCCGCGGGTCACCAGCGTGCTCATCGGCGCGAGCAGCGTGCGGCAGCTGGAGCAGAACGTGGCGGCGCTGGGGGCCCCCGACCTGTCGGAGGAGGAGCTGGCCCGCATCGACCGGCACGCGGTGGAGGGCGGCATCGACCTCTGGCACGGCTCCCGCACCGGGAGCTGACGGCACGGCTCCCGCATCGGGAGCTGACGGCACGGCTCCCGCACCGGGGGCTGACCCGCGGGCGCCGCGCGGCGGCCGCGGACGGTCGCCGGGGGCGTCATCGGAGAGTCATCGTCTCGACATCGGTCCGTGTCGGTCCGCTGGGCATCCATGGAGTGGGGCAGAACGGGAGCCGGTCGAGCAGCGGCCTCACCCGCACCCCAGCGGACACCGGCGCCGCCCCGCGGCGCCCGAACCCCGATGTGCGAGGAGAGAACACGTGAACCTGCGCAGGAACGGACGACGAAGTGCCGTCGTGGGCGCCGGGGCGGCGACCCTGACCGCCGCGGCCCTGGTCCTCGGGCCGGGCACGGCGGTGGGTGCGCCGGCCGACCCGGTCGGCGAGGCGACCCAGGCGGCCCAGGACGCGGCGGAGACGGCGCAGCAGGCGGCCGAGGACGCGGCCCGGGCGGCCCAGGACGCGGCGGACCAGGCGGCCCGGGCGGCCCAGGACGCCGCCGACGCGGCGGGCGACGCGGCGCAGGACGCCGCAGGCGACGTCGACGTCCCGGCGGACCACATGGACTGGCTGCCCGAGGACCTGCGGCAGGACCTGGAGGCCGTGCAGGACCTGCCGGCCGACGAGCGCGCCGACCGGCTGCAGCAGATCTTCAGCGACGCCGTGGCCGGCGAGTACGGCGAGCAGGTCGAGAACTGGGCCGAGCGGATGCTGCAGTTCCTGGACCAGCTGCCCGCGGACCTGCGCAACGACCTGCAGGGCGTCGTCGGCATGGAGCCGCGGCAGGCCCAGGAGCAGCTGCAGCAGATCTGGCAGGGCGTGCTGGGCGGCGAGTACGGCGAGGACGTCCGGATGTGGGGCCGGTGGCTCCAGCAGACGTTCCAGCAGTGGGACCTCGGGACGATCATCCAGGGCATGGATTCCGGCTCGATGATGAACGGCAGCTGATCCGCGCCGGAACGCACACGGGCGGGACACCTGCGCGCGCAGGTGTCCCGCCCGTGGCACATTCGCGGCGTGGGCCCCGAGGACGCGCAGCTCGACGCGCTCGCCGACGAGCTCTACGACGTCCCGCCCGAGGAGTTCACCGCCGCCCGGCGCCGGGCCCAGGAGCGGGTGCGGGCGGGGGGCGACCGCGCCCTGGCTGCGGCGGTCGGGCGGCTGCCGCGCCCCTCGACGGCCGCCTGGGTGTGCAACGTGCTGGCCCGCGAGCGGCGGGCCGAGGTGGCGGGGCTCGTCGAGCTGGGCGGTCTGCTGCGCGAGGCGCAGGAGGGCCTGGCCGGCGACCAGCTGCGGGCGCTGGACCGGCAGCGGTCCGCGCTGCTTGCCGCGCTCACCCGGCAGGCGGCCGCGCTGGCGCGGGAGCGGGGGCACCGGGTCAGCGCCGCGGTCGAGACGCAGGTCACCGGGACCCTCCGGGCCGCCCTCGCCGACCCGGACGCCGGGGCCGCGCTGCTGGCCGGCCGGCTGACCACCGCCCTGTCGTACAGCGGGCTGGGCACCACCGGCGCCCGGCCGGACCTGCGGGTGGTGCCCGCCCCGCCGCCGGTGCACCCGCGCGCCGCGGACCCCCGCCGGCAGCGGGAGGAGGACCGTCGGCGGGAGGAGGCACGGCAGCAGGAGGAGGCCCGTCGACGGGAGGAGGAGGCCCGGCGGGCGGCCGAGGAGCGGCGCCGCCGGGAGGTCGACGCGGCGCGGCAGGCCCTCACCGAGGCCACCGCCCTGGCCGAGGAGGCCGTGGCCGCCGCGGAGGAGGAGCAGCGCCGCGTCGACGCGCTCGGTGCCCGGCGGGACGAGCTCCGCGAGGAGGTCGCCGCACTGGCCGGGGAGCTGACCCGCGCCGAGGATGCGGCCGCCCGGGTGGCCGCCGACCTCGAGCAGGCCGAGCGGCACCGGGCGAACGCCCGCCGCGCGGCCACCCGGGCCGCCACGGCCCGGGACCGGGCGCGGGAGCGGCTCCGCGAGGTCGAGGAGGCCGGGCCGGCCGGGGTCGGCGGCGAGGCCGGGTAGATCAGCCCATCGTCTTCTGGCCGTCGAGGGACTCCCGCAGGATGTCCGCGTGCCCGGCGTGCTGGGCGGTCTCGGCGACGATGTGCAGGAACGCGCGGCGGGCCGAGCGCCGCGCGCCCGGCTCGAACCACGGAGCCTCGGGCAGCGGGTGGGAGACGTCCAGGTCGGGCAGCGTGCGGACCAGGTCGTCGGTCCGCCGGGCGACCTCCTCGTAGTGGGCGAGGACGTCGGCCAGCGTCTCGTCGGGACCCATCCGGAACTCCTCGGCCCAGCGGGCCACCTGCTCGGGGTCGTCCGGCCCGGCCATGACCGACGGGCCCTGCAGGACGAACTCCGCCCACGTGGCCTCGGTGTGCGCGACGTGCTTGACCAGGCCGCCGAGGGTCAGCTCGCTGGCCGTGGTGCGCTGCCGGGCCTGCTCCTCGGTGAGGCCCTGGACGGTGTGGCGGAGGAAGTAGCGGTGCGTCGCCAGCGTCTCCAGCAGGTCGGCCCGCTCGCCGGTGGTGCTCGTCGTCGTGGGGCCCGCCGTCGTGGGGCTCGTCGTCGTGGTCGTGTCGTGGGTCATCGGAGGCCTCCGCGTCGGGGATCGGTGTCCGTGCGCACGACGCTAGGGACCATTGGTGCCAGGTCCTGTCCGCTGTCCTCGGCAGGATGGGCGGCGTGACCGGTCCCGCCGCCCGCGCCCTCCGCCTGCTCGCGCTGCTGCAGCAGCGCCGCTACTGGGCCGGCGGCGACCTCGCCGGCCGGCTCGGCGTCTCGGTGCGCACCCTGCGCCGGGACGTCGAGCGGCTGCGGGAGCTGGGGTACCCCGTGCGTGCGCAGCGCGGGGTCGACGGCGGCTACCAGCTGGCGCCCGGGGCGTCCCTGCCGCCCCTCCTGCTCGACGACGAGGAGGCCGTCGCGCTGGCCGTGGGGCTGCGGACGGCCGCGCAGAGCGCGGTCGCCGGGACGGCGGAGTCCTCGGTGCGCGCGCTGGCCACGGTGGTGCAGGTGATGCCCGCCCGGCTGCGCCGCCGGGTGGAGGCGCTCGGGGCGGTGACCGAGCAGGCCCGCTGGAGCGGGCCCCGCGACGTGGTCGAGCCGGCCGTGCTCACGACCGTGGCCCAGGCCTGCCGCGACACGGAGCGGCTGGCCTTCGACTACACCGCCGCCGACGGCAGCCCCTCCACCCGGGAGGTGGAGCCGCACCGGCTGGTCACCCTCGGCCGCCGCTGGTACCTGGTCGCCTACGACCTCGGCCGCGGCGACTGGCGCAGCTTCCGGCTCGACCGGCTGACCGCGCCCCGGCCCACCGGGGCCCGGGCCGCACCCCGTCGGCTGCCGGCCGAGGACGCGGTCTCCTTCGTGCAGGCCGGGATCGGGGGGATGGCCGGCACCCACCGCGTGGAGGTGCTCGTCGACGCGCCGGCCGACCGGGTGCGCGAGGTCATCGGCCGCTGGGTCCGGGTCGAGGAGGAGGCGCCCGGGCGCAGCCGGGTGCGGATGGAGACCGACGCCCTGGAGTGGCCGGCGCACGCGCTCGGGGTCCTCGGGGCCGAGGTCACCGTGGTCTCGCCGCCGGAGCTGCTCGACCTGCTGCACGAGTGGGGACGGCGGTTCGCGCGGGCCGGTTCCGTCGTACCCCCGCCGTAACGTCCGCCCTGCCAGGGAGCACCGAGAGGGGAGCACCCTCCGACCCGGGGAGGTCACGATGACCCGCACCGTCACCAGCCTCGACGACCTCGACCTGGAGATCGCCGTCGCCTACATCGCCCTCGGCGTGGCCCGCAGCGCCCACGCGCACAGCCCGTCGGGGCCGAACACCCGCAGGGTGGCCGACGCCGTGGCCGAGGTCGACCGCCTCCTCGACGCCCGGCTCGCCACCGCCCGCGCCGCCTGAGCGCGTGGTGGCTCAGCCGCAGGTCGGCCCGTCGTCGGCCGGGCGGGCGATCGGCTCCTGCGGCGGCGTCCCGGTCTCGACCGCGGGGAGGTCGGCCCCGGCCGTCCGGCCGAACTCCTGGGTGGCCCACACCGACCCGTCGGGGGCGCAGTGGACGCCGACGCCGAGCCGGTCCCAGCCCGGGTTGAGCACGTTGGCCCGGTGGTGGTCCGAGCGCATCCAGCCGGCGTGGATCGTCCCGGCCGGAACCGGCCCGGTCGCCCGGAACACGTTCTCGCCGAGGCCCTGGAAGCCCGAGAGCCGGTCCCGCTGCAGCAGCGCCCGGATGTCCTGGTGGGCGAGCTGGTCGCGCTCGGCCATCTCGGCGCTCCAGGCGCGGGCCACGGCGGCCAGGTCCTCGTCCCACTCGACCGGCGCCAGCCCGCGGGCCTCGCGCTCGGCGCCGACCCGCTCGAGGATCGCCCGCGCCATCTCCTCCTCCGCCGGCGACGCGGCCACGGAGGTCTGCGGGGCCGGCGAGACGGTGGTGCCGGCCCCGGGTGTCGTCCCCGTGTCCGGGCCGGACACCGGGACCTCCACGGCGACGCAGCCGCCGACGGCCAGCACGGCCGCCACGAGGGCGGGGAGCAGGGCTCGGCGTGCGGTCATCCCCGTCCCGTACCCGTGTCCCGCCGCGCCGGCGTTGCGGTCCCGTGTCGACCTGCGGACCCCCCGGCGGCTGCGCAGCATCGGGGCATGACCGTTCCCGCACAGCCCCGCACCGCCGTCGTCACCGGGTCGGAGTCCGGCATCGGCCGGGCCGTGGCCGTCGCCCTCGCCGAGGCCGGCTGCGACGTCGGCCTCACCTGGCACCGCGAGCAGGCCGCCGCCGAGGCCACCGCCGAGGAGGTGCGCACCCGGGGGCGCCGGGCCGAGGTGCGCCACCTCGACCTGACCCGGCTGCCCGGGGCCGCGGACGTCGTCGACGACCTGGCCGACGCCCTCGGCGGGGTCGACGTCCTGGTCAACGACGCGGGCACCGGGCACATGAGCCTGCTGCTCGACACCGACTACGCGACCTGGCGGGAGGTGCTGGCCACCGACCTCGACGGCGCCTTCCTGTGCCTGCAGCGCGCCGCCCGCCGGATGGTGGCCGCCGGCCGCGGCGGGCGGGTCGTGAACATCACGAGCGTGCACGAGCACCAGCCCCGGGTGGGCGCGGCGGCCTACTGCGCGGCCAAGGGCGGCCTCGGTCTGCTCACCCGCGTCGCGGCGATCGAGCTCGCCGAGCACGGCGTCACGGTCAACGCGGTGGCACCCGGGGAGATCGCCACGCCGATGACCGGCCAGGAGGACGAGGACCCCACCGCGGCGGGCCACGAGCGTCCCGGCGTCCCGCTGGGCCGGCCCGGGGACGCCCGCGAGGTCGCCGCGGTCGTCGCCTTCCTCGCCTCACCGGAGGCCGGCTACGTCACCGGGGCGTCCTGGTCGGTGGACGGCGGGATGCTGCAGATGGGCCCGATGGCCGGCTCGCACCTCACCTCGGACGACTGGCGCCGTCCCTAGGCGGTGCGGCTGCGCTTGTGCCGGTACAGCTCGGCGTCGGCGCGGCGCAGCAGCTCGTCCAGGGAGTCCCCGGGCCGGGCGGTCGCCACCCCCGCCGACCACGCGGCCGGGTGGCTGCTGCGCAGCCGGGCCAGCAGGTCGCGGGCGCGGCCCTCGTCGGTGTCGGGGAGGCACAGCACGAACTCGTCGCCGCCGTGGCGGCCGAGCAGGTCGGCCCGGCGCAGCTGCGCGCTCCACCGGCGGGCGAGGGCCTGCAGCAGGGCGTCCCCGGCGCCGTGGCCCTCCGTGTCGTTGACCGCCTTGAACCCGTCGAGGTCGAGCACCGCGACGGTCAGGGGCTCGCCGGTGCGCGCGGCGTGCGCCAGCCCGCGCTCGGCCTCGGCCTCCCACGCCCGGCGGTTGGCCAGCCCGGTGAGCGGGTCGGTCCCGGCGGCCCGGTGCAGCTCGCCGGCCATGTGGGCCTGCACCTCGGTGAGCGCCACGACGGTGACCGACGTGGTCAGCCAGGCCGGCAGGAAGCCGGAGGGCTCGGCCGCCAGCGCCCCCGCGCCGGCGAGGACCAGCAGGGCGCCGACGTGCAGCCGGGCCGTGCGCCGGGGCAGGAAGTGGGCGCTGAAGACCCCCAGGGTCACCATGGCCGGCCCGAGGCCCACGACGCCCACGGCGGTGGCCGACCGCCAGGCGAGCAGCCCGACCAGCGCCGACATGAGGAGCACCGCGGTGTGCACCGCCCCGGTGCCCAGCCGGTCACGGCGAAGCCACAGCAGCGCGGCACCGGCCGTGCCGGTGGCGGCGAGGGCCCACAGCAGGGGCACGGGGGTGCGGGAGGACATCGGCGTCAGCGCGCCGACCGCGCACAGCGCCGCGCTCACCCCGTAGAGCAGCGCCAGCAGCGCGGCAGCGCCCGTCCGTCCCCCTCGCACGGCGGGAGGATCGGCCGGACGGGGGACCGCCCGTAGCGGGGCGTCACCGCACCCCGCCCCAACGGGTGACGCCTCCGCCCGGTCCCCCCGTCACCCGGCGGCTGCACCCGGTCGCGACGCCCGGGGACCGGTAGCGGATCCCGCCCCCGGGGCGCGGCCGCGCCGCCCGGGGACCGGGCGGCGCCTACCCTGCCGCCATGTCCGTACCCGGTGCGGCCGCCGTGCGCGTCCCGCCGTTCCCCGACGACGCCTTCTCCCGCGTGCTCTGCGTCGTGGCGCACCCGGACGACGTGGAGTACGGCACCTCCTCGGCCGTCGCCGCGTGGACCGCCCGCGGCATCGACGTGTCCTACCTCCTCCTCACCCGCGGGGAGGCGGGCATGGACGCCTGCCCTCCCGACCGGACCCGCGAGCTGCGGACCCGGGAGCAGCTGCGCGCGGCCGAGGCGGTCGGCGTCTCCGAGGTGACCTTCCTCGACCACCCCGACGGGGTGCTGGAGTACGGGCTGGGGTTGCGCCGGGACATCGCGCGGGTGATCCGCGGCTCCCGGCCCGATGCCGTCCTCGTCGGGTCGTGGGACGTCGAGTTCGCGGCCGGCCTCAACCAGGCCGACCACCGGGTCGCCGGGCTCGCCGCCCTCGACGCGGTCCGGGACGCCGGCAACCGCTGGGTGTTCCCCGACCTCCTCGACGAGGGCCTGGAGCCGCACGCGGCCCGGTGGCTGCTCGTCGGCGGTGACCCGCGGCCCACGCACGGGGTCGACGTCAGCGGCGAGGCGCTCGAGCGCGGCATCGCCTCGCTGGAGGCGCACGGCGAGTACCTCGCCGGCATCCCCGGGCACCCGCCGCCCCGGCTGATGATCACCGGGATCACCGCGCTGCAGGGCCGGGCGATGGGCGTGCCGCACGCGGTGCTGCTCCGTGCCTTCGACTTCTCCGCCCCGCCGCCGATCGCGCTGGAGGCGATGGCGGCCGCGTCGTCCGCCTGACCGGCCCGGCCGTCACCCGCCGGTGAGCTCGGTGGGGACGGCGATGACGTCGACCATCGCGCCGTGCCGGTGCACCGTCACCGGCAGCGGCCGCCCGATCGCCTCGGCGAACAGCCGCCGCTGCAGGCTCTGCGCCTCCGCGACCGGCGCCCGCCCGGCCTCCAGCACCAGGTCGCCGGCCTTGAGCCCGGCCCGGTCCGCCGGGGAACCCGGCACCACGTCGACCACCCGCAGGCCGCGCCGTCGACCGGTGCGCTCGGCGAGCGGGGCGGGCAGGGGCGCCGGGGTGCTGACCAGCCCGAGGTAGGCGCGGCGGACCCGGCCGTCGCGCACCAGCGCGTCGACGATCCGCCGGGTCGTGTCGTTGACCGGCACCGCCAGGCCCAGCCCCCACCCGGCGACCGCGGTGTTGACCCCGACGACCCGGCCGGCCGCGTCGGCGAGCGCCCCGCCGGAGTTGCCCGGGTTGAGCGCGGCGTCGGTCTGGATGACGTCCTCGACCACCCGGGCGGTCCGGCCGTCGCGGGTGGGCAGCGAGCGGCCGAGCCCGCTGACCACGCCGGCGGTCACCGACCCGGCCAGGCCCAGGGGGTTGCCGACCGCGACGACCAGCTGGCCGACCCGCAGCCCGGCGGCGTCGCCGAGCACCGCCGGCGCGGGCGTCGCCTCCCGGGCGCGGACCACCGCGAGGTCGGAGAGGGGGTCGGCGCCGACCACGTCGACGTCGCTCTCGCTGCCGTCGGCGAACACCGCCCGGCCCCGGCGCGCCCGGTCGACGACGTGGGCGTTGGTGAGCAGCAGCCGCTCCCCGGGGACGACGACGGCCGAGCCGGCGCCCCCGCGCCCACCCGGACCCGTGACCTGCAGGGCGGCGACGTGCGGGGTCAGCTCGGCCGCGACGGCGGTGACGACGCGCGAGTAGGCGTCCAGCGCGGCGGTGGTGTCGGACACCGGGGGAACGGTCACGGCGACCTCCTGATTACACTATTACAGGCTCCAGGGAACGCCTCCGCGGCCCACCGTGCCGCCCGTCACGCCGACGGCGAACACGCGTCGGGCACCAGGTCCCGCAGCAGCGAGCACACCGTGCGGTCGGCGTGGTCGGCGGCCGACCAGCCCCGCTCGCCGACCAGGTGGGCGTAGGTCGAGGGCTGCACCCGCGCCCACGTCCAGTCGGTGGCCTCGTCCACGGTCCAGGCGGGGTGCAGCCGATCGGCGTCGGCCAGCCGTGCCACCGCGGCCCTCAGCACCTCGCGGAGCTCCCCCATGCGGTCGCGCCACGCCTCACCCCCCGCCTCGCCGGTGACGAGTGCCGCCTCGAGCGCGCGGGCGACCGGCAGGACGTCGGGCAGGTAGGCCAGCCAGGCGCGGATCACCGCGACGTACCCCTGCACCGGCGGAAGCCTCGTGGCGGCGGCGAGCCGGCCCGGCAGGCCGCTGGTCCGGTCGTGGTGCCGGGTCAGCGCGAGGAGCAGGCCGGCCCGGTTGCCGAAGTGGAAGTACAGGAGCTGGCGCGACACCCCGGCGTCACGGGCGACCGACTGCAGGGTCACCGCCTCCAGCCCTTCCCGGCGGACCCGGTCCCAGGCCGCGGTGAGGATCCGCGCCCGGGTCGGTCCCGACAGATCCGTGGTCGCCACGGGGCCATCGTCCCACCTGTCTTGACACGTGTCATAGCGCCGAGCAGGCTTTGACACGTGTAAAACTCCTTCCTCGGAGGTGGACCGTGTGGACCAGCCCGTACGACGACCTGCCACCCCTGGACCGCTCGCTGCCGCGCCTCGTGGCCGAGGGGGCGGCCCGCCGGCCGGAGGCGCCGGCCCTGCTCTCCCCGGCAGGGGAGGTGCTGGCCACCCGCGCCGAGCTGGGGGAGCGCGCCGCGCGGTGGGCGGTACTGCTGTCCCGACGCGGCCTGGGGCGCGGTGACGTGCTGGCGCTGTGGGCGCCCAACTCGGCTCCCTGGGTCGAGGTGGCCCTCGCCACCCAGCGGGTGGGTGCCGCGGTCACCGGCGTCCCGCCGCAGGCGGCCGACCGGGAGGTCCGCCACCAGCTCGACCGCACCGGGGCCACCCTGGTCGTCGCCGACCCGGCGCTCGTCACGCGGGCGCAGACCCTGGCCGAGGGCACCGGGGTGGGAGCGGTCCTGCCGCTGGACGCCGAGCCGCCGGCCGCGCGCGGCGCGCTGCCGCCGGAGCCGGGCCCGGACGACGTCGCGGCACTGCCCATGTCGAGCGGCACGAGCGGCCCGCCGAAGGCCGTCGTCCTCACCCACCGCAACCTCACCGCGGGTGCGCTGCAGATCGCCGGGGGGCTCCGGCTCGCCGACCGGGACGTCGTGCTGGCGCTCGCCCCGTTCCCCCACGTGATGGGCCTCGTGGTCACGCTGGCCGCCCCGCTGGTCCGCGGTGCGGCCGTCGTCCCGCTGCCGCGGCCCTCGCTGCCGGCCGTCCTGGAGGCCGTCGAGGGTGCACGCGTCACCGTCCTCGCCGTCCCGCCGCCGCTGCTGGTGGCACTGGCCTCCGCTCCGCAGGTCGACGGCTACGACCTCTCCTCCGTCGAGCTCCTCGCCGCCGGGGGAGCGCCGGTCCCGGCCGCGCTGCAGGAGCGCGCCGCCCGGCGCTTCCCCGAGGCCGTGCTGGCCCAGGGGTACGGGATGACGGAGACGAGCGTGGCCATCCCGACGCCGGACCGGTCCCGCGGGACGCCGCCCGGCGCGGTCGGCCGGCTGGCGCCGGGCAACCGGCTGCGCGTCGTCGACCCGGCGACCGGGGCGGACCTCGGGCCGGGGGAGCGCGGCGAGTTCTGGGTGCAGGGGCCGGGCGTGACCCCGGGCTACCGCGGTGACGCGGCCGCCACCGCGGAGCTGCTGACCGCCGACGGCTGGCTGCGCACCGGTGACCTCGGCTGGGTCGACGACGCCGGGGACCTGCACGTGGTCGACCGGCTCAAGGACCTCCTCAAGGTCGGCGGGCGGCAGGTCGCCCCCGCGGAGCTCGAGGAGCTGTTGCTCAGCCACCCCGCGGTCGTCGACGCCGCCGTCGCCGGGCGGCCGGACGCCGTGCAGGGCGAGGTCCCGGTCGCGCACGTCGTGCCGCGCGGTCCGCTGGACCCGGTCGCGCTCGCCGACTGGGTCGCCGGGCAGGTCTCCCCCCACAAGCGGCTGCGCGAGGTGGTCCTCGCCGACGCGCTGCCGCGGTCCCCGGCCGGCAAGCTCGCCCGCCGCTGCCTCGCCGGCGCACCGGCCGGCGCACCGGCCGGCGGACCGGTCGCGGCGGGCGCCGCGGGGGCGGGCCCGTGATACTGGCGCGGTGACGGTCTCGGCGGCCGCGCGTCGCGAGGCGGCGTCGCAGGCGTGGCAGCGGCTGCGACCGGTGCTGGCCGCCGACGCCGGCGCCGCGCTCGGCGAGGAGGAGGCCGACGCCTTCCTCGCCCGCGCCGACCTCGCCCTGCACGACCTGCACGAGCCGCTGGCCGTCCTCTACGGCGAGCGGGCCGACGCCCTGTTCGAGCGGGTCCTGCGGGCGGCGGTGGCGGCGGCCCGGGAGCGGCCCGCGGCGCTGCGCCGGCTGGACCGCCGCCGGGAGATCGACCCGGCCTGGTACCAGCGGGCGCGGATGCAGGGCTACGTCTGCTACGTCGACCGGTTCTGCGGCACGCTGGACCGGCTGCCCGACCACCTCGACCACCTGGCCGAGCTGGGCACCACCTACCTGCACCTCATGCCTCTGCTGCGCCCGCGCGAGGGGGAGAACGACGGCGGCTACGCGGTCGCCGACTACCGCTCGGTCGACCCGCGGCTGGGGACCATGGCCGACCTCGAGGCGGTGGCCGCGGCCCTGCACGAGCGCGGCATGAGCCTGTGCATCGACCTGGTGCTCAACCACACGGCCCGCGAGCACCCGTGGGCGCAGGGCTGGCTGGCCGGCGACCCCGCCTACGCCGGCTTCTACACCGCCTTCCCCGACCGGTCGATGCCCGACGCCTACGACGCCACCATCCCGGAGGTGTTCCCCGACCGGGCGCCGGGCTCGTTCAGCTGGGTGCCCGAGGCCTGCGGCGGTGCCGGCGGCTGGGTGTGGACGACGTTCTGGCCCTACCAGTGGGACCTGGACTACACCAACCCCGAGGTGACCCTCGCGATGCTGGGCGAGATCACCTGGCTGGCCAACCGCGGGGTCGACGTCTTCCGCATGGACGCCGTCCCGTTCATGTGGAAGCGCCTGGGCACCACCTGCCAGAACCAGCCCGAGGGGCACTCGCTGCTGCAGCTGCTGCACGCCGCCACCCGGCTGGCCGCGCCCGGCGTGGTGTTCAAGGCCGAGGCGATCGTCTCGCCCGACGACCTGGTGGCCTACCTCGGCGGCCACGACCGGTACCGGCCCGAGTGCGAGCTGGCCTACCACAACTCGCTCATGGTGCTGCTGTGGAGCAGCCTGGCCACCGGTGACGCCCGGCTGGCCCGGGCCGCGCTCGGCCGGATGCGGCCGGTCCCGCCGACCGCGACGTGGGTGACCTACGTGCGCGGTCACGACGACATCGGCTGGGCGGTCACCGACTCCGACGCCGCGGCGGTCGGCCTCGACGGGTTCGCCCACCGCCGCTTCCTCAACGACTTCTACTCCGGCCGCTTCCCCGGGTCCTCCGCCCGCGGCGCGCTGTTCCAGGAGAACGAGGTCACCGGCGACGCCCGCGTCTCCGGGTCCGCCGCGTCGCTGTGCGGCATCGAGGCGGCCCTGGAGTCCGGTGACCCCGCGGCGCTGGAGGCCGGGATCCGCCGGCTGGTGCTGCTGTACTCGGTCATCCACGCCTGGGGCGGCATCCCGCTGCTGTACATGGGCGACGAGCTGGCGCTGCGCAACGACGCCGGCTACCTCCAGGACCCCGAGCGCGCCCCGGACAACCGCTGGATGCACCGCCCGCCGATGGACTGGGCGGCCGCGGCCCGGAGGCACGACCCGGCCACGCTGGAGGGCCGGGTGTTCGGGGCGCTGCGCCGGCTGGGGGAGGTGCGCCGGTCCCTGCTCGCGCTGCGCGGGGGCACGGAGTCCCGGCTCCTGGACGCCGGCAGCGACGCCGTCCTGGCCTGGCACCGCAAGCACCCCCGGAGCGGGGCGTTCGTCGGGTTGGCCAACTTCGCGCCGACGGCCCAGGAGGTCGACGCCGACACCGTCACCGGGTTCGGGACGTTCGAGCAGGTGCACGGCAGCGACGGCCCGCTGGGCGTCCGGGACGGCCGGCTGCTCGTGCCCGGGCTGGGCTTCGCCTGGTTCGCCGAGCCGTGAGCGCTCCCGGCGCCCCGGCCGCGGGGGAGACCATCGGGGTGGAGGAGGAGTTCCACCTCGTCGACCCGGGCAGCGGCGCGCTCACCGGCAGCCCGGAGGTCGCGGCCGAGGCGCTGGCCGGTGCGGCCGGCGACCTGGTCAAGGCGGAGATCGTCACCTCCCAGCTCGAGACCGGCACCGTCGTCTGCCGCGACCTCGGCGAGCTGCGGGCCGGGGTCGTCGCCGCCCGGGAGGCGGCCGCCGCCGCGGCGGCCCGCGGCGGGCTGGCCCTGCTCCCGGCCTCCACGCACCCGTTCGGCTCGTGGCGCGACCAGGAGCTGACCCCCGACGACCGGTACCGCGACATCGTCGACCGCTGGGCGCTGCTGGCCCTGCAGCAGGACATCTGCGGCTGCCACGTGCACGTCGGCGTCCCCGACCTGGACACCGCGGTGGCGGTCATGGACCGCGCCCGCCCGTACCTGCCGGTGCTGCTGGCCCTCACCGGCAGCTCGCCCTTCCACGGCGGCCGCGACACCGGCTACGAGAGCTTCCGCACCCAGTGGTGGACCCGCTGGCCCAACGCCGGCGCGCCCGAGCCGGTCGGGGACGGCGCCCGGTTCCGGGCCCTGGTCGAGGGGCTGGTCGCCTCGGGCGTGGTCAAGGACGCCACCCACCTGTACTGGGACGTCCGGCCCTCGGTGCGCTGGCCGACCCTGGAGTTCCGGCTGGGCGACGTCTGCACCCTGGTGGACGACGCCGTGCTGTTCGCGGCGCTGGTGCGCTCGCTGGTGCGGGTGCTCGCCGGCCGGGCCGCCCGGGGGGAACCGGTGCCCGACGTCCGGCCCGAGCTGATGCGTGCGGCCCGCTGGCGGGCGGCCCGGCACGGCCTGGGCGGCGAGCTGTTCGACCCCGTGGCCCGGCGGCTGGTCCCGGCGGGGGAGGCGGTCGCGGCGCTGCTGGCCGAGCTGGAGGAGGACCTGCGCGGGCACGGGGAGTGGGCCGAGGTCCGCGAGCTGCTCACCGGGCTGCAGCGCCGCGGCACCTCGGCGGCCCGCCAGCGCCGCGTCCTCGCCCGGACCGGCGACCCCCGGGCCGTGGTGGCCGCGGTCGTCGCGGAGGGCCGGGCCGGCTGAGGCGTGCCCGCCGTCCTCCGGGGTACCGGAACGCGCATGACCGACCAGCGCCCCCTCGCCCTCGTCACCGGAGCCTCCAGCGGGATCGGCCTGGAGCTGGCCCGCCAGTTCGCCGGCGCCGGCTTCGACCTCGTCCTCAACGCCGAGGACGACGAGCTCGGCGCGGCCGCGGACTCCCTGCGCGCCGGCGGGACGACCGTGACCCCGGTGCAGGCGGACCTGCGTGCCATCGCCGGCGTCGAGGCCGTGTGGTCGGCGGTGCAGGCCACCGGCCGCCCGCTCGCGGCCGCCGCGCTCAACGCCGGCGTGGGCCGGGGCGGGGCCTTCGTCGAGGACGACCTCGAGAGCCAGATGGGGGTCATCGACCTCAACGTGGTCTCCACCGTGCGGCTGGCCCACCACGTGCTGCGCGACATGGTGGCCCGCGGGGAGGGGCGGGTGCTCATCACCTCCTCGGTGGCCTCCACCATGCCGGGGGCGTTCCAGGCCGTCTACAACGCCTCCAAGTCCTTCCTCCAGTCGTTCTCCGAGGCGCTGGTCGAGGAGCTGGCCGGCACCGGGGTCACCGTCACCTCGCTGATGCCCGGCCCGACCGACACCGAGTTCTTCGACCGCGCGCAGCTGCAGGACACCCGGATCGGCTCCGGCCCGAAGGACGACCCGGCCCAGGTCGCCGAGCAGGGCTTCACGGCCCTCATGAAGGGCGAGCAGAAGGTCTTCGCCGGGTCGCTGATGTCGCGGGTGCAGGCGGTGGCCTCCGGGCTGATCCCGGACCGGCTCAAGTCCAAGGCGCACCGGCAGATGGCCGAGCCGGGGTCCGGCGGGTGAGCGCCCCCGGGCGGCGGGCGGCGGGCGGCACGCTGGAGAGCCGTCCGCGCGCGGTCCTGGCCGCGCCCCCCGGCCCCGGCGTGCACGACCTGCGCCACGGCCCCCGGGCCGCGGGGCGGCTGGCCGTTCCGCCCCGGGCGGCGCGGGCCCGCCCCCCGCTCGGGTAATTTCACGGCGCCGGC
>NZ_JBJGYK010000034.1:0-43640 GCF_054049955.1 Geodermatophilus sp. SYSU D00758 | reverse complement strand
CTCAGCGAGTCAGCCCGCCGGAAAGCCCTGCCGGCCTGGCTGCACGAGTACAACCATCACCGGCCCCACACCGCGATCGGCAACCGCCCGCCCATCACCCGCTTGACCAACCTGTCCGAGCAGTACATCTAGTCGTGGTGGACCGGCGCCTCGTGGCCGGCGTGCGTGCCGGCCTCCAGCTGGAAGGTGCAGTGCTCGACGTCGAAGTGGTCGCCGAGGCAGGCGCACAGCGCGTCGAGCACCCGCCCGCCGTGCCCGGCCTCGAGCTCCTCGTCGGCGACCACCACGTGCGCGGAGAGGACCGGCATCCCCGAGGTGATGGTCCAGGCGTGCAGGTCGTGCACGCCGGTGACGCCGGGCACCCCGAGGATGTGCTGCCGCACCCGGTCCAGGTCGACCCCGCGGGGGGCCGCCTCGAGCAGGACGTCGAGAGCCTCGCGCAGCAGCGACCACGCCCGCGGCGCCACGAGGACGGCGATGACCAGCGAGGCCACCGTGTCGGCGGGTGTCCAGCCGGTGAGCGCGATGACGACGGCGGCGGCGATCACGGCGACCGAGCCGAGCGCGTCGCCGAGCACCTCCAGGTAGGCGCCGCGGACGTTGAGCGACCCGGTGCGGCCGCGGTGCAGCAGCGCGAGCCCGACCAGGTTGACGGCCAGGCCGAGCGAGGCGACGCCGAGCATGACGCCGGAACCGACCTCGGGGGTCTCCCCGATCCGGCGCACCGCCTCCACCACCACGTACGCGGTGACCGCGAGCAGCAGCAGCCCGTTGGCCACCGCGGCGAGGATCTCCAGCCGCTGCCAGCCGAAGGTCCGCCGTCCCCGGGGTGGCCGCTGCGCCAGGGACACCGCCCCCAGGGCGAGGCCGACGCCGAGCGCGTCGGTGGCCATGTGGCCGGCGTCGGCGAGCAGCGCGAGGGACCCGGAGACCAGGGCGCCGACGACCTCGGCGGCCATCACCAGGAGGGTGAGGACGAGCACCACCGCCAGCCGGCGGCGGTGCGCCGCCGACGCCGTCCCGGCCCCGTGGCCGTGACCGTGGCCGTGCCCGTGCCCGTGGCCGTGCCCGTGGCCATGGCCCATCAGCAGTCCCTCCCGGTCGCGCGCGGCATGCCGCCATCCTCCCGCAGCGGGCCGCCGGCGCCCGGGCGGCGACCGTCAGACGGCGACGCCGCGCTCCCGCAGCCACGGGACGGGGTCGACCTTCTCCCCGCCGAGCCCGCCGATGATGACCTCGAAGTGCAGGTGCGGGCCGGTGGACTGGCCGCGGTTGCCCAGCAGAGCGATCGTGTCGCCGGCGCGGACGACCTGCCCGGGCTGCACGAGGATCTCGTCCATGTGCCCGTAGACGGTGACGTCGCCGTTCTCGTGCTGGATGTAGACGACCAGGCCGTAGCCGCTGGCCGGGCCGGCCTCGAGGACGACGCCGTCCATGGCCGCGTACTCCGGCGTGCGCATCGGCGCGGCCAGGTCGATGCCGGCGTGCATGCGTCCCCAGCGCTCCCCGAAGCCGCTGGTCAGCCGGGCCCCGGCCACCGGGAGGACCGCCTGCGGCCGGGCCGCCTCGGCCGCCGCCGCGGCCGCCGCCTCCGAGGCGAGCCGGTCGGCCTCGACCTGCGCCTGCGCGGCCGCGGCCTGCTCGGCCTCGCGGGCGGTGCGGCTGGCCGTCAGCTCCTGCAGCCGCTCGGCGTCGGGCAGCACGGGGGTCGCGTCGGACCGGGTGTCCAGCCCGAGCTCCTCTGCCACGCTCACCGAGGAGCCGCTGCCCGCCGCCTGCGCGACCCGGTCCCCGACCGTGAGGGCGCCCAGCGCCGCCGCGCCCACCAGAGCCGCGGCCAGGTACGCCGCCGGACGACGCGCCCGGGCCGGGGGGGCGTGCCACCGGCGGCGGGGACGCCCGGGCAGCACCGGGGCGGGGGCGAGGTCCGGGACGCCGGCGAGGGCGACCGCCTCGGCGTCGGACGTCAGGGCGGACAGGTCGTCGACGGGAGCCAGCCCGGGTGCGGCCGCCTGCGGCGCGTCCCCCACGCGCCGGCCGATCCCCCGGTCGGCCCGCCGGCGGCCGGAGGGCCGGGCGGGGACGGAGGGGGCGGGCACCGTGCGGGACCGGTCGGGGTGGAGGGGGCTCATGCACCAGGCTTCCGGGAGGTGACAGGACTCGGCCCACCACCCCGGCGGGTGGTGGGCCGGGGCCCATGTAAACACGCCGTGACCATTTCGTGATGTGACGGTCGGGGCACTGACCAGCGCCTTTGTGTCCTGGCTCACCGAGATGCACCGGCGCGGTTCGACGGAGCGTCACCTGGTGTGACGCACCGCGCTCGACGCGCCGGGTGGGCTCAGGTGCCCGGGGCGATGCACCTCACGCCGGGCAGGAGAGGCCCGACCGAGCTCACCGACCCCCGAGGAGCAGCTCTCATGCGCGCAGTCACCTGGCACGGCCGGGCCGACGTCCGGGTGGACACCGTCCCCGACCCGACGATCCAGGAGCCGACCGACGTGATCGTGGAGATCACCTCGAGCGGCATCTGCGGGTCGGACCTGCACCTGATCGAGGTCATGGCCCCGTTCATGACCGTCGGCGACGTCATGGGCCACGAGCCGATGGGCATCGTCCGCGAGGTCGGCTCGGAGGTCACCGCCGTCCGGCCCGGTGACCGGGTCGTCGTCCCCTTCAACATCTCCTGCGGCACCTGCTGGATGTGCTCCGAGGGCCTGCAGTCGCAGTGCGAGACCACGCAGAACCGGGAGCAGGGCTTCGGCGCATCCCTGTTCGGCTACACGAAGCTCTACGGGCAGGTGCCGGGCGGGCAGGCCGAGTACCTGCGCGTCCCGTTCGGCAACACGCTGCCGATCAAGGTCCCCCAGGGCCTGCCCGACGACCGGTTCGTCTACCTCTCCGACGTGGTCCCGACCGCCTGGCAGGCGGTCCAGTACGCCGCGACCCCGCCCGGCGGGACGCTGCTCGTGCTCGGCCTGGGCCCGATCGGCGACATGTGCACCCGCATCGCCCGCCACCTGGGCATCGAGAAGGTGTACGGCGTCGACGTCGTCCCCGAGCGGCTCCGGCGGGCGACCGCCCGCGGCACGGAGGTCATCCGCTCCACCGACCAGGACGACGTGGTCTCGGCCATCCGCGACGCCACGCAGGGGCGCGGGCCCGACGCGGTCATCGACGCGGTCGGCATGGAGGCGCACGACTCGCCGTTCGCCTGGGCCGCGCAGAAGGCCTCGGCCGTGATCCCGGACGCGATCATGGAGAAGGTCATGCAGGTGGCCGGCGTCGACCGCCTGGCCGCGCTCAACACCGCCATCGAGGCGGTCCGCCGCGGCGGGACGATCTCCCTGTCGGGCGTCTACGGCGGCGCCACCGACCCGCTGCCGCTCATGCGGATGTTCGACAAGCAGATCCAGCTGCGCATGGGCCAGGCCAACGTCTGGCGCTGGGTGCCCGACATCCTGCCGCTGCTCACCGAGGGCGACCCCCTGGGCGTCGACGACTTCGCCACCCACCGGGTGCCGCTCGAGCAGGCCCCGGAGGCCTACGCGAACTTCCGGGAGAAGAAGGACGGCGCGGTGAAGGTCCTCCTGCAGCCCTGAGCGGGAGCCGGCGCCCCCGCGTGTGAGGAGCCCCACCCGGCGTGCGGGGCATGCCGCGCGGGGGTAGCGGCTTGGCCTGGGGGAGGGTCGTCCGCGGCCCCGGCCGGACGACGACGTCCGCCGCCCACCGTCGTCGTCCCCCAGGAGCCCTCCCCCGTGCCCCGCGGTCTGCTCGCCCTCGCCATCGGTGCCTTCGGCATCGGCACCACCGAGTTCGTCGTCATGGGGATGCTGCCCCAGATCGCCGGCGGGCTCGGTGTCTCCGTGTCGGCCGTCGGGCTGCTCATCTCCGCCTATGCGGTCGGCGTGGTGCTGGGCGCCCCCACGCTCACCGCCCTGGGGGTCCGCTTCCCGCCCCGGCGGGTCCTGGTCGCGCTGATGGTCGTCTTCACCGTCGGCAACCTGCTCTCGGCGCTGGCCCCGACCTACGAGACGCTGGTCGCCGCCCGGGTGCTCACCGCGCTGGCGCACGGCTCGTTCTTCGGGGTGGGTGCGGTCGCCGCCCGGAAGCTGGTCCCGCCCGGCCGGGCCACCCGCGCGATCTCGCTGATGATGACCGGGCTCACCCTCGCCAACGTGATCGGCGTGCCGCTGGGCACCTTCGTCGCCCAGCAGACCAGCTGGCGGCTCGTGCTCGGCGGGATCGCGGTCATCGGCCTGGTCACCATCGCCGGCCTGCTGGCCTGGTTGCCCGACGAGGCCGGCGAGGGCGGGGACCTGCGGGCCGAGCTGCGCGCCTTCCGGCGCGGCCAGGTCTGGCTGGTCCTCGGGCTCACCATGGTCGGCTTCTCGGCGCTGTTCGCCGTCTACAGCTACGTCAGCCCGATCCTCACCGACCTCGGCGGCATCCCCGAGGTCTGGGTGACCCCCGTCCTGGCGCTGTTCGGCATCGGCACCACCGTGGGGACGCTGGCCGGCGGCCCCCTCGGCGACCGCTTCGGCTTCGCCTTCGTCGTCGTGGGGCTGCTCGCCACGGCCGGCGTGCTCGTCGCCTTCGCCGTCCTGGCCCGGACCCCGGTCGCCGCGGTCGTGCTGCTGGTGCTCTTCGGCACGCTGGCCTTCGCCCTCGGCCCGGTCGTGCAGAACGGGGTGATCGTCGCCGCGCGGGTGCCCGGCGGCAGCCTGGTGTCGGCGGCCAACCAGGGCGCGTTCAACGTGGCCAACGCCCTGGGGGCGGCCCTCGGCGCGGCCGTGCTCACCGCCGGGTTCGGCTACACCGCCCCCGTCTGGGTGGGTGCGGTCCTCGCCCTGGCCGGCTCGGGCGTCGCCGTCCTCGCCCTGGTGGCCGAGCGGCGGGCGGCCGCGCCGGCGGCGCTCCCCGGCGACCGGGTCCCCGCACCGGAGGTGAGCGGCGCCGCACGCGGGTAGGAGGCGGGCATGACCGCCACCGCCGGCCGGTCCGGTGCCTTCCCCCTCGGCGACCGGTCGGTGCACCGGCTCGGCTACGGCGCGATGCAGTTGGCCGGGCCGCACGTCATGGGTCCGCCCGCCGACCGGGCCGGCGCGCTCGCCGTGCTGCGCCGCGCGGTCGAGCTGGGCGTCGACCACATCGACACCAGCGACTACTACGGCCCGCACGTCACCAACGAGGTGATCCGCGAGGCGCTGCACCCCTACCCGGACGACCTGGTGCTGGTCACCAAGATCGGGGCGCGCCGGACGCCGGACGGCGCCTGGCCCGAGGCGCTCTCCCCCGCCGAGCTGCGGCAGGCGGTCCAGGACAACCTCGACCACCTCGGCCTGGACGTGCTCGACGTGGTGAACCTGCGCATGCCCGGCTTCAGCGCCCCGGTGCAGCGCTCGCTGGCCGAGCCGTTCGAGGCGCTGGCCCGGATGCAGCAGGAGGGGTTGGTCCGGCACCTCGGCGTCAGCAACGTGACGCCGCAGATGCTGGCCGAGGCCCGGTCGATCGCCCCGGTCCTGTGCGTGCAGAACCACTACAACCTGGTGCACCGCGGCGACGACCCGGTGGTCGACGCACTGGCCCGCGAGGGCGTGGCGTTCGTGCCGTTCTTCCCCCTGGGCGGGTTCACCCCGCTGCAGTCGGCCGCGCTGGAGACCGTGGCGCGGCGGCTGGCGGCCACGCCCATGCAGGTGGCGCTGGCCTGGCTGCTGGCCCGCAGCCCCAACGTGCTGCTCATCCCGGGCACCTCCTCGGTGGCCCACCTGGAGGAGAACCTCGCCGCGGGTGCGCTGGTGCTCGGGCCGCGGGAACTCGAGGAGCTCGACGCGATCGGCGGCACGCCCGCGGCGTGACGCCGGCGGCCGGGCGCGGGACCGTCAGCGGCCGGGCGCGGGACCGAGGACCCGGTCGAGGTGCGCGTTGGCCAGCACCCCGGTCGGGTCCAGCCGGTCGCGCACGGCGAGGAACTCGTCGAAGCGCGGGTATCGGCCGCGCAGCGCGGCGGCGTCCAGCCCGTGCAGCTTGCCCCAGTGCGGCCGGCCGCCCACCGCCGCGGCGATCGACTCGAGGGCGCGGAACCACGGGCCCGGGTCGGTCCCGGCCGGCACGTGGGCGGCGACGTAGGCGGTGTCGCGCCCGCCGGCCGTCGACAGCGGGATGTCGTCCGCGGCGGCCAGCCGCACCTCGACCGGGAAGGCGGTGCGCCAGTCGCCCGCCTCGTGCACCCGGCGCAGCTCGGCGAGGACCGCCGGGGCCTCGGCGCGCGGCACCGCGTACTCCATCTCCAGGAACCGCACCCGCCGGCGGCTGACGAACACCCGGTGCGAGTGGTCGGTCCAGGTCCGCGGGCCCAGCGCCCGGGCGGAGAAGCGGGCCAGCGGCGGGACGAGGGCGGGCACCCGCCGCCCGGCCGCGACCACGCCGGCGAAGGCGACGTTGGCGAGCACCTCGTCGTCCCACACCGCCCTCCAGCGGGGCAGCGGGTCCATCCCGTCGTCCAGGCCCACCCGGGTGTGGCACTTGAGCAGCGTCGCGTCGGTGTGCGGGAACCAGTAGAACTCGACGTGGTCGGTGGAGGTCATGAGCTCCTCGAAGCGCTCCAGCGCCTCGTCCAGCCGACCCGGGCCCTCGACGGCGTGCAGGGCGAACGCCGGCTCGGCCTGCAGGGTCACCGCCGTCACGACGCCCAGCGCGCCCAGCCCGACCCGGGCGGCGGCGTACACGTCGGGGTGCTCCTCCGGCGTGCAGCGCAGCACCTCCCCCGCCGGCGTGACCAGCTCCAGCGCGCGCACCTGCGTGGCCAGCCCCCCGAAGGCGGCGCCGGTGCCGTGCGTGCCGGTGGCCAGCGCACCGGCCACCGTCTGGCGGTCGATGTCCCCCAGGTTGGTCAGCGCCCACCCCGCCCGGCACAGCTCGGCGTTGAGCCGGTAGAGCGGCGTCCCGCCCCCGACGGTGACCAGCCCGTCGCCGGTCACCGAGATGCCGGTGAGCCCGTCGAGCACCAGCTGGACCTGCTCCGGGCGGCCGATCGCCGAGAAGGAGTGGCTGCTGCCGATCGGCCGGACCCGGCTCCCCGAAGCGGTGGCCGCGGTCAGCTCGGCCACCACCTCGTCGACCGAGCCCGCGTGCACGACCCGGGCGTCGGCGCGCTCGTTGCCGGCCCAGTTGCGCCAGCGCGCCTCCCCCGCGTGCGCGACCGCCGCCGACCCTGGCACGCGGGCACTCTGCCCGGCGGAGAGTGCGCAGGTCAACCGGCCGATGCCACCCTTGACCCTCCGCGGTCGCGCGGCCACGCTCACCCCGGTGAGCGCCGTCCCACCCCCGGCCCGCGCCCGGCTCGACCGGGCGACCGCGGACCTCGACCCACCCCTCGCCGTCCTCGACCTCGACGCGCTCGACGCCAACGCCGACGACCTGGTGCGGCGCGCCGGCGGCCTGCCCGTGCGGGTGGCGAGCAAGTCGGTGCGCTGCCGGGCGGTGCTTCGACGGGTGCTCCCGCGGCCCGGCTTCGCCGGCGTCCTGGCCTACACGCTGGCCGAGGCGCTGTGGCTGGCGGGCGGCCCGGACCCGGTCAGCGAGGACGTGGTCGTCGGCTACCCCACCGCGGACCGCGCTGCGCTGCGCCGCCTGGTCGCCGACGGGATGGCGGCGGCGCGGGTCACCCTGGTCGTCGACTCGACCGACCAGCTCGACCTCGTCGACGCGGTGGCTCCTCCTCCGCGGCGGCCGCCGGTGCGGGTCTGCCTCGACGTCGACGCCTCGCTGCGGGCCGGGCCGCTGCACGTCGGGGTCCGCCGGTCACCGGTGCACACCCCGGCGGAGGCCGCCGCGCTGGCCCGCGCGGTGACCGGCCGGCCGGGCTTCGTCCTGGCCGGGGTGCTGGCCTACGAGGCGCAGGTCGCCGGCGTGCCCGACGCCCCGCCCGGGCGGCGGGCCCGCGGCCTGGCTGTGCGCGGTCTGCAGGCGGTGTCGGTCCGCGAGCTGGCCGGGCGCCGGGCCGCGGTCGTGGCGGCGGTCGCCGCGGTCGCCGGGCCCGGGTTCGTCAACGGCGGCGGCACCGGCAGCCTGGAGCGCACCGCCGCCGACCCCGCGGTCACCGAGGTCGCGGCCGGCTCGGGGCTGTTCGGGCCGACGCTGTTCGACGGCTACCGCGCCTTCACCCCGCGCCCGGCGGTCCTGTTCGCCCTGCCGGTGACGCGGCTGCCGGGCCCCGGGCTGGCGACCGTCGCCGGTGGTGGCTGGGTCGCCTCCGGCCCGCCCGGCGAGGACCGGCTCCCCCGCCCGGTGCTCCCCGCGGGCCTGCGGCTGCTGGGCACCGAGGCCGCCGGGGAGGTGCAGACCCCGCTGCGCGGCCCGGGGACGGCGGGGCTGCGGGTCGGCGACCGGGTGTGGTTCCGGCACGCCAAGGCCGGGGAGCTGTGCGAGCACGTCGACGTCCTGCACCCGCTGTCCGGGGATGCGCGGGGCGAGCCGCTCCCGACCTACCGGGGCGAGGGGCAGGCGTTCGGCTGAGGTCGGTCCGCGGACCCGCCGGCCAGCGCCCGCGCCGCCGTCACGTCGTCCTCGTCGAACCCCCGACCGTCGGGTCGGCCCGACACCGGGCCGACCGTCGGACGGTGATCACGGGGTTCTTGCCGGGGACACGCGCGGGCGCTCCGGCGGAGCGGGCAAGAAGCCCATGATCACGAGAGAGCCGAGGGCCCCCGCGTGCTCGGGCCACGGCGTCAGCGGGCGCGGGCCACCCGTGCCTCGTCGAACACCGGCTCGGCCGACTCGTAGACCCGCCCGTCCCCGCCGAAGACGAGGAAGCGGGCGAAGGAGCGGGCGAACCAGCGGTCGTGGGTGACCGCGAGCACCGTGCCCTCGAAGGCGGCCAGCGCCTCCTCCAGCGCTTCGGCGGACAGCACGTCGAGGTTGTCGGTCGGCTCGTCGAGCAGGAGCAGCGTCGCGCCGGAGAGCTCGAGGCGCAGGACCTGGAAGCGCGCCTGCTGCCCGCCGGAGAGCGTTCCGAAGACCTGGTCACCCGACGCCGCCAGGCCGTAGCGGCGCAGCGCGGCCATCGCCCGGCCGCGGTCGACCCCCGGCCGCCCGGGCTCGCCGTGCCACAGCAGGTCGACCAGGGTCCGGTCGAGCCACCCGGGGTGGGCGTGGGTCTGCGCGAACAGCCCGGGGACGACGCGGGCACCGAGCCGCCAGCTGCCGGTGTGGACGACGTCCTCCCCGGCCAGCAGCCGCAGGAAGTGCGACTTGCCCGCCCCGTTGGCGCCCAGCACGCCGACGCGGTCGCCGTACCAGACCTCCAGGTCGAACGGCCGCATGAGCCCGGTGAGCTCCAGCTGCTCGGCCACGACCGCCCGCACCCCGGTCCGGCCGCCGCGCAGCCGCATGGCAACCGCCTGCTGCGGCGGGCGGTCCGGCGGCGGGCCGGCCGCCTCGAACCTCGCCAGCCGGGTCTGCATCGCCCGGTACCGCGAGGCCATGTCCGGGGAGTTGGCGGCCTGCTGCTGCAGCGTGCGCACCAGGTCCACGAGGCGCTGGTGCTCCTCGTCCCAGCGGCGGCGCAGCTCGGCCAGCCGCTCGTGGCGGGCCTCGCGCGCCGGGGCGTAGGAGGCGAACCCACCGCCGTGCACCCACGCCGTCCCGCCCTCGACGGTGACCACCCGGTCGGCCACCCGCGCCAGCAGCTCCCGGTCGTGGCTGACGAACAGCACGGTCTTGCGCGTCTCCAGCAGCCGCTGCTCGAGCCACCGCTTGCCGGGCACGTCGAGGTAGTTGTCGGGCTCGTCGAGCAGCAGCACCTGGTCGGGCCCGCGCAGCAGCGCCTCCAGGGCCAGCCGCTTCTGCTCCCCGCCGGAGAAGGTGGACAGCTCCCGGTACTTGCAGCGCTCGTAGGGCACCCCGAGCGCCGCGACCGTCACGGCGTCCCAGGTCACCTCGGCCTCGTAGCCCCCGGCGTCCCCCCACTGCGCCAGCGCGTCGGCGTAGGCAAGCTGCGCGGCGTCGTCGTCGGTCTCCATGAGGGTCAGCTCGGCGGCCTCCACGGCCTCCCACGCGGATCGCACGGCGGGCGGCGCGAGGTCGACCAGGAAGCGCTGCACGGTCGTGTCGTCGCGGACCGAGCCGATGAACTGGCGCATGACGCCGAGGCCGCCGGAGCGCGCCACCGCGCCCGCCTCGGGGACGAGGTCGCCGCCGATGATGCGCAGGAGCGTCGTCTTGCCGGCGCCGTTCTCGCCGACCAGCGCCGCGCGGGCTCCCTCGCCCACCCGGAAGGACACCTCGTCGAGCAGCACCCGCCCGTCGGGGAGGGTGTGCCGGACACCGGTCACGTCGACGTAGCCCACCCCGACATGGTGGCGGGCGGGGCAACAGGTTTCAGACGCCGGCTTCCAGCCGGGTCCGGGCCAGCCGCTCGACGAGCTCCGGGAGCGCCGTCACGGGCACCCCCGAGAGGTCGCGGCGGCAGGTGCGCACGACGGTGCCGATCACCTGCGGGCGCAGGCGGGCGGCGAACTCGTCGGAGAGGCGGGCGACGGCCTGGTCGACGGCTGGGTCGTCGGTCAGCGTCATGCGGGGAAGACCCTCTCTCGCGTCCGGGCGCCGGTGCGGCGCGGAACGTCCCCACCGTCACTCCTGTCCCGCGCGCACACCAGGGCCCTTCGTCCCGGCCGGGGCCCGGGGGCTGCGCGGGGCCCCCTGCGGGGCCACGATGGGCGGCGACCGAGGAGGTGACCGCGTGCCCTTCGCCGACCGCCGGGACGCCGGGCGGCAGCTCGGCGCCCGCCTGGCCGACCTCGGGCCGGCCGACCCCGTGGTGCTCGGGCTGCCCCGCGGCGGGGTGCCGGTGGCGGCCGAGGTGGCCCGGGCGCTCGGCGCGCCCCTGGACGTGGTGCTGGTGCGCAAGCTCGGCCTGCCGGCCCGGCCCGAGCTGGCGATGGGCGCGGTCGGCGAGGACGGCGCGGTGGTGCTCAACCGGGACGTGCTCGCCCGGTCCGGGGTCGGCGAGGAGGCCCTCGCCGCGGTGGAGCGGCAGGAGCGGGCCGAGCTCGACCGGCGGGCGCGCGCCTTCCGCGGCGACCGCCCGCGGGTCCCGCTGGCCGGCCGGACGGCCGTGGTGGTGGACGACGGCGTGGCGACCGGGGCCACCGCTCGGGCGGCCTGCGCGGTGGCGCGGGCCCTGGGCGCCGCCCGCGTGGTGCTCGCCGTGCCGGTCGCCGCGCCCCGGGTGGTGGCCGAGCTGGCCGGCGAGGTGGACGAGCTGGTGGCGCTGGAGTCCCCGCCGGGGTTCCGGGCCGTGGGTCAGGTCTACGGCGACTTCACCCAGACCCCCGACGAGGAGGTGGTGTCGCTGCTGGCCGGCGGCGGAGCCGGTCAGCCCGACGCGTAGCCGTCCCGCCCGGCCGCGGGGGCCGGCCACGGCGTCGCGGACGCCCGCGGCCGGCCCTCAGCCCAGGGCGGGTGCTCGGCCCAGGGCGGGTGCTCAGCCCAGGGCGGGTGCTCGGCCCAGGGCGGGTGCTCAGCCCAGGGCGATCGAGAGCACCGTGGCCCCCGCGGCGAGCAGCATCGCCAGCACCACGACGGCGGCGACCAGCCGCCGGCGCCGCTCGGCGTCCCGGCCGCCGGCGCCTCCCATCCCCATCACGGCGCGGAGGCTACCCCCGGGCACCGATGGGCCGGGCCGCTGCCCGGCCCCACAGCAGGGTGTCGAGGGCGGTCCCCGCCGGGGTCTCCCGGCGCACCTGCTCCAGCCGGTCGACCTCCAGCAGCGCGGCCACGGGCGCCAGCCGCTCGACGCTGTGCAGGATCGCCGGGTCCTGCGGGCCGCCCACCCCGTGCGCGATGTTGTCGGCGTCGTGGCCCAGGACGAGCAGCCGGCCGCCGGGCCGCAGCCAGCCCACCGCCCGCCGCAGCAGCGCGGCCGTCTCGGCCTCGGGCAGGTGCAGGTAGGCCACGAGGACCAGGTCCAGCGAGCCCTCGGGCGCCGCCCAGGTGCGGACGTCCGCGGTCACCCACCGGACGCGGTCGGCGCCCGGCCGCGCCTGCCCGCGGGCCAGCCCGGTGGCGGAGAAGTCGACCGCGGTCACCCGCCAGCCGAGCCCGGCCAGCCACAGCGCGTGCCGCCCCTCCCCCGCGGCCAGGTCCAGCGCCCCGCCCGGTGGCAGGTCGGCCAGCAGCTCGGCGACCAGCGCGTTGGGCTCCCCGGACCACTGCTGGCTCTCGGCGTAGCGCGCGTCCCAGTCCTGTGCTCGCACGGCGCCGAGTGTGCCCCCGCCGTCCCGCGGTGGCGCAGGACGCCCGCATCAGTGCAGGACCATCCCCCCGGCCACGTGGAGGGCGTCGCCGGTCAGGTAGTCGGAGTCGCTGGAGGCGAGGAACACCGCCGCGCGGGCGACGTCCTCGGGCTCCCCGACCCGGCCCAGCGGGGACAGCGCCGACCACGAGGCGGCCTCCGGGCGGTCGGCGGCGGTGTGCGGGTCGCGCACGTAGCCCGGGCACAGGCAGTTCACCGTGATCCCGTGCGGGCCGAGCTCGTGGGCGGCCGCCCGGGTCAGCGCCATGACCGACGCCTTCGCCGCGGCGTAGTGCGCCTGCCCGCCGGCGCCCCTGCCCGCGCTGGCCACGTTGACCACCTTCCCGGCGCACTCGTCGCCGGGCGCCCGGAAGCCGACCATGGCCAGGGCCGCGGTCTGGGTCGTGGTGAGCATGGTCCGGGCGGGCAGCGAGAAGCACGAGGCGAGCTCCGCCGGCTCCATCTCCAGGAGGGGGGCGAAGCGGCCGGGCCCGGCGTCGTTGACCAGGACGTCGATGCCCCCGAGCCAGGCGATCGCCTTCTCCATCGACTCGCGGGCCTGGCGGACGTCGTCGAGGTCCACCGCCCACGTCCGGCAGCCGATGGCGGCCGCGAGGCGGTCGAGCGCGGGACCGTCCCGGTCGAGGACGACGACCCGCGCCGCCTCGGCGGTGAAGGCCCGGGCGATGGCCGCCCCGATGCCGGTCGCGCCGCCGGCCACCACGACCCGGCGTCCGGAGAGCCGCCTCACCGGGCCGTCCGCCGGGGAGCCGGGGCGGGGGACTGCTGCAGGGGGTGGAGCATGGGCTCGCGGTGGAGCATGGGCTCGCGGTGGAGCATGGGCTCGCGTCTTCCGTCGGGGGTTCCGGTCCGCGCGCCCGTACCCACTCTCCCCGGCGGCTCACCTCCCTCTTCCGGAACAGCTCGTGCCGGATGGCCCGGCGGCGGGTGTGGGACCGCGCTGCCGGCGGTAGCCCCCGGGCATGGCCGCCGTCATCTCGCTGATCGTCGTCGTCATGCTCGGGCTGGTCGTCACCCGGGTGGCCACCGTCGCCCTCACCATGACGGGGATGACCCTCCAGCACGCCCGGTTCCAGGCCCGGTCGGCCTTCACCGGGACCGGCTTCACCACGTCCGAGGCCGAGTCCGTGGTCGACCACCCCGCCCGCCGCCGGATCGTCATGGTGCTCATGCTGGTCAGCGGCGCCGGTGCGGTGTCGGTGCTCGGCACCCTCATCCTCAGCTTCACCGGTGTCGACTCCACCGCCGGCGGGTTCGCGCGGGCCGCGGTCATCGTCGGCTCGCTGGCCGTGCTGCTCTGGCTGGCCCGCAACCGGGTCGTCGACCGGGCGCTGCGGCGGGTCATCGAGCGCTACCTCCGGCGCTGGACGGACTTCGACGTCCGCGACTACGCCGCCCTGCTGCACCTGCGGGGCCGGTGGCGGGTCGTCCAGCTCCCGGTGGCCGACGGCGACTGGGTCACCGCCCGCCCGCTGGGCGAGCTGCGGCTGCCCGAGGAGGGCATCACCGTGCTGGGCATCGAGCGCGCGGGCACCTGGATCGGCGCGCCGAGCCTGGACGAGCACCTGCGGGCGGGCGACGTCGTCGTCCTCTACGGCCGGGAGGCCATGCTCGCCGACGTCTCCGAGCGCCTGCACGGGGAGGAGGGTGACGTGGCCGGCGAGCGGGCGCGGGCCTGGCACGCGGCGACCCCGCCGATCGAGCGGCTCGAACGCCCGACCCGCCGCCGGGAGCGGGGCGGGCAGGAGGGCGGCGCCACCCGGTGAGCCGGCCCCGGGCCGTTTTCGTCGCAGGTCCGTGCCAGGGTCAGGAGGTGACCACGCCGGCCGGGGGGACGTCGCCGCGGGAGGTGGCGCTGCTGCGCCTGGTGGCCCAGCGGGTCGCCGGGCCGCCGTTCCCCGACGCCGCCGCGGCGGTCCGCGCCCTCGGCGCGGTCCAGGGCCAGGACCTCCCCGGCGCACTCGTCTCGGTGGCGCTGCGCACCGCCGGCCGGTCACGGGCCGGGGTGGCGGCCGCCCTGGACGCCGGGGAGGTCGTCCGCTCCTGGCCGATGCGCGGCACCCTGCACCTGGTCGCGGCCGAGGACCTGCCCTGGATGCTCGACGTGCTGGGCCCGCGGGTGCTGGCCGGGGCGGCGAAGCGCCGCGCGACCGTCGGCCTGACCGAGGCGGACCTCGAGCGGGCGCGGGAGGCCGCCGTCGCCGCGCTCTCCGGTGGCCGGCGGCTGGGCCGCACCGACCTGCTGGCCGCGATCGGCTCGGCCGGGGTCGACGTCTCCGCCCAGCGGGGCTACCACACCCTCTGGTACCTCGCCCAGACCGGGACGCTGGTCCTCGGGCCGACCGCCGGCGGGGACCAGGCCTTCGTGCTGCTCGACGAGTGGGTCCGCACGCCACGGCGGCTCGAGGGCGCGGAGGCGCTCGGCGAGCTGGCGCTGCGGTACTTCACCGGCCACGGCCCCGCCACCGTCGCCGACCTCGCCCGGTGGGCCGGCACCACGGTCCGGGACGCCCGCACCGGGCTGGCGCTGGCCCGGCCGCGGCTGGAGACGATCGCCGTCGACGGCACCGAGCTGCACCTGGACCCGGCCACGCCCGAGCGGCTGGCCGCCTGCCGGGCCGAGGCCGCGGCCCTGCACCTGCTCCCGGGCTTCGACGAGTTCGTGCTCGGCTACGCCGACCGCACCTGCGCCGTGCCGGCCGGGTTCGCCGACCGCATCGTCCCGGGCGGCAACGGCGTCTTCCGGGCCACCGTGGTCAGCGGCGGCCAGGTGGTGGGCACGTGGCGGTGGACCGGGCGCGGCACCGGCCGTGCGGTGGCCGCCGAGCCGTTCACCGCCTTCACCGACGACGTCGCCGCGGGCATCCCGGGGGCGGCCGCGCGGCTGCCGTGATCCGGGTGGCCGGGCCCCGGCCGCACGCGGTTGGCTGGGCGCGTGGAGTCTGGGCGCATGGAGTACACGCGCCTGGGCAGCACCGGCCTCGAGGTCTCGCGGATCTGCCTGGGGATGATGAGCTTCGGCGACCCCGCCCGCGGCAACCACCCGTGGAGCCTGCCGGAGGAGGACAGCCGCCGGCTGATCGAGAAGGCCCTGGCCGCGGGCATCACCTTCCTCGACACCGCCAACGTCTACTCGGACGGCTCGAGCGAGGAGATCACCGGCCGGGCGGTCCGGGACTTCGCCGACCGCGACGACGTCGTCCTCGCGACCAAGGTGCACGGCCGGATGCGCCCGGGCCCCAACGGCGCGGGGCTCTCCCGCGTGGCGATCATCCGCGAGTGCGAGGCCAGCCTGCGGCGGCTGGGCACCGACCACGTCGACCTCTACCAGATCCACCGCTGGGACCCGCACACGCCGGTCGAGGAGACGCTGGAGGCGCTGGACTGGCTCGTCCGGTCGGGGAAGGTGCGCTACCTGGGCGCCTCGTCGATGTGGGCCTGGCAGTTCAGCAAGGCGCTGCACACCGCCGGCGAGCACGGCTGGCACCGCTTCGTGTCGATGCAGGACCACTACAACCTGCTCAACCGCGAGGAGGAGCGGGAGATGCACCCGCTGTGCGTCGACCAGGGCATCGGCGTGATCCCGTGGAGCCCGCTGGCCCGCGGCCGGCTGACCCGCGACTGGGACGAGAGCACGCAGCGCTCGGGCACCGACGAGTTCGGCAAGCGCCTCTACGACCAGGTCGGCGACCGCGAGATCGTCGCCCGGGTCGCGGAGGTGGCCGCTGCGCGGGGGGTCCCGCGCGCCCAGGTGGCGCTGGCCTGGGTGCTGTCCAAGCCGGTGGTGACCGCACCGATCGTCGGCGTGACGAAGGAGGCGCACCTGGACGACGCCGTCGCCGCGGTCGACCTGGAGCTGACCGACGAGGAGGTCGCCCGGCTCGAGGAGCCCTACACCCCGCACGCCGTCGTCGGGTTCTGACCACCGGTGCCCGGCCGGCCCGCGGGGGGCCGGCCGGGCACCGGTTCAGCCCTCGAGCCCGGCGGCGAACTGCTCGAGGTCGTCGAGCACCAGCCCGGCGCCCAGCGGGCCGATGGCGAGGAACCAGCGGTCGTCGCTCACCTCGTAGGCCCGCCCCTCCTGCACCGCGGGGATCGTCTGCCAGAGCCCGCCGCCGGTGACCTCCGCGGCCGCACCGGCGCCCTCCGGGCCGTAGGAGGACCAGAAGACGACGTCGCCCCCGGCCTGCGCGATCTCCTCCGGGCCGACCTCGACGAAGGTCTCGGCGGTGCGCTGGACCTCCGGCCGGGCGAAGCCGACGTCGGCGAGGACGGCGCCGATGAAGGAGCCCTCGCCGTAGAGCCGGATCGCGGTGGGGTCGGTGAAGCGCACCATGCTGACCTCCGTGCCCGCCGGGTCGCCGTAGAGGGCGCCGACCTCGGCGGCCCGCTCCTCGTGGTCGGCCAGCAGCCGCTCGGCCTCCTCCTGGAGACCCAGGGCCTCCCCGGCCAGGAGCAGGTTCTCCTTCCAGGTCTCGCCGATGTCCTCCGCCATGACCGTCGGGGCGATCGCGCTCAGCTGGTCGTAGATCGCCTCGTGCCGGATGACGTTGGACAGGATGAGGTCCGGCTCCAGCGCGGCGATCCCCTCCAGGTTGGGCTCCTGGATCGTGCCGACGTTGGCGATGTCGGCCGGGTCGGCCCCGGCGTCCTCGATGTAGGCCGGCAGCTCGTCGCTGACCGCCGTGCGGACCGCGCCGACCGGCGTCACGCCGAGCGCCAGGGCCGTGTCGAGCTCCCCGGTGTCGAGGACGACGACCCGCTCGGGGGTGCCGGTGATCTCCGTGCTGCCGAGCGCGTGGTCGACCGTGCGGCTCTGCTCGGCCGCCGGTTCCGTCGTGGTCGTCGTCGCGCCGCCGTCCGAGCCGCACCCGGCGAGCAGCAGCCCCGCCACGGCGGCGAGCGCCCCCCGGCGGTACCGCACCGTTGCCTGCACCGTGGTCCTCCTCCCGCGCACCGGACCGTCCGGCACACGGAAGACAACTTAGGCCAGCCTCACCTCACCCGGTGATCCGGGTTCAGCGGCGCTCGACCACGAAGACGGGGATGTCGCGGTCGGTCCGCTCCTGGTACTCCGCGTACGGCGGGTAGGCGGCCACGGCGCGCTCCCACCAGGCGCGCTTCTCCTCGCCGTGCACCTCCCGGGCCACGCCGTCCCACGGCTCCGGCCCGTCCTGCACGGTCACCTGGTCGGGGTGGGCGCGCAGGTTGGCCACCCAGGCGGGGTCCGCGGGCGCCCCGCCCTTGGACCCGACCATGGCGTAGGCGCCCTCGTGCTCGACCCGCATGAGCGGCTGCTTGCGCACCTTCCCGGAGCGCGCGCCGCGGGTGCTGAAGACCACCACCGGGAGGCCGGTGTCGAGCAGGGTGTTCGCCTCGCGCCCCCCGGTGGCCTCGTAGCGCTCCACCTGGTCGCGGACCCAGGCCTCGGTGCTCGGTTCGTACTCGCCTTCCAGGGGCATGACCCGACCCTAGGGGTGCCCCGCCGTGCCCGCCGCTCGTCGGGAGGCCGCCCTCCGTTCCGGCCGCTAGCGTCTCGCCCAGGATCGCTGCAGGGAGGTGCCCATGACCGCGCGGCAACCAGCCGAGATGGCCCAGGCCGCCAGCGAGACCGGCGCGAAGAAGGTCCACCGGACGTGGGACCGGGTGCTCGTCAGCGCCTTCCTGGCCGGGGCCTACATCGCGTTCGGCGGCCTGGTGGCGATCACCGTCTCCGCCGGCCTCGACCCCGCGACCTGGGGCACGCTGCCGACGCTGTTCACCGGCGCGGTGTTCACCCTGGGCCTGGTCCTGGTGCTGATCGCCGGCTCGGACCTCGCGACCGGGAACATGCTCCTCGTCCCGCTCAGCGCCATGCACGGGCGGATCGGGTTCGGCGACATCGTGCGCAACCTGACCCTCGTGCTGCTGGGCAACCTGGTCGGCGCCCTGTTCGTCGCCTACTTCCTCGCGGTCTCCACCGGGGTCATCGGCGACGCCGGGGCCGAGCCGGGCAGCAGCGGGGCCCTCACCTACGAGCGGCTGGCCGACATCGCCGAGGGCAAGGCCGGCGGGCACACCGCGTGGGAGACGTTCCTGCGCGCGGTCGGGTGCAACTGGCTGGTCTGCCTGGCCGTCTGGATGTCCCTGGCGGCGACCACGGTGTCCGGGAAGATCCTGGCCATCTTCTTCCCGATCATGGCGTTCGTGGCGATGGGCTTCGACCACGTCGTCGCGAACATGTTCTTCCTGCCCGCGGCGATCTTCGCCGGGGTCCCCGACCTGGGCTGGGGGGACACGCTGCTCAACTGGCTGCTCGCCGGGGCCGGCAACCTCGTGGGGGCCGTCATCTTCGTCGGCACCTCCTACTGGTACCTCTTCCTCCGTGACAAGCCGGCAGAGCCCGCGCAGGCCGAGGAGGCCGAGCGCGCCTGAGCGCCCCGTGCCCGAGGTCGCGGTCCGCGGCGAGGCGCTGCTGGTCGCCGACCCCGAGGTCGCCGACCTGACCGTCTCGGTCCAGGTGCGGGCACCCGACCGGCAGCGCGCGCTGGAGCGCTGCACCGCCCGGCAGGGGGAGGTCACCCGCCTGCTCGACGCGGCGGGGGACGCCGTCGAGGACCGCCGCACCGCGCACCTGGCGCTCCTGCCCGAGGACGTCCCCGGGCGCCCCGGCTGCCGGGCCTCGCTCACCACCCGGGTGACCGTCCCGCCCGGTGCGGTGGCCGACCTCGCGGCGGCCCTGGGGCGGCTGGAGGACGTCGCGGTCACCGGCCCGCACTGGCGGCTGCGTCCCGACAGCCCGGTGCACGAGCAGGCCCGGCTGGCCGCCGTCCGCGACGCCGTCGTCCGGGCGCGGCACTACGCGGCGGCGTTCGGCGCCCGCCTCACCGCCCTGCTGGAGGTGGCCGACGCCGGCCAGGGCGGCCCCCGGGTCGCGGTCCCCCTGGCGGCGGTGGCACGGTTCGGGTCCGACGAGCCGCGGCTCGACCTCACGCCGGCCCCCCAGGAGGTGTTCGGCGCGGTCGAGGTGCGCTTCGCGATGTCGCCCCCCGACCCGGAGGTCTTCCGAGCATGAGGTACCGCGAGGACGCCAGCCTGGACACCTCCGGCGTCCGCGACCGCCGCGGGGTGCCCGGCGGTCGCGGGCTGGCCGTCGGCGGTGGCGGGCTGGGACTGGTGGGCGTCGTCGTCCTCGTGCTGTTCCAGCTGCTCGGCGGCGGGGACGGCGGTGGTGCGGGCGCCGCGCTCGGCGGGCTGTCCGGCCTCGGCCAGGGCGAGACCGCGGACAACACCGAGCTGGCGCAGGCGTGCCGCACCGGGGCCGACGCCAACGCCTCGCGCGAGTGCGCCGTCGTGGCCGACGTCGAGTCGATCCAGGACTACTGGACCGGCGTGCTCGGCGACGCCTACGTCCCCACCGAGACCGTCTTCTTCTCCGGCTCCGTGCAGACCGCCTGCGGCGGGGCCACCAGCGGGTCCGGGCCGTTCTACTGCCCGGCCGACCAGCTCGTGTACATCGACCTGACCTTCTTCGACGACCTGCGGGCCCGGTTCGGCGCGGAGGGCGGCGCCTTCGTGGACGCCTACGTCATCGCCCACGAGTACGCCCACCACGTGCAGAACCTGCTGGGCACCGACCAGCGGGTGACGCCGGGCGAGACCGGCCCGCTGTCGGGCACCGTCCGGCTCGAGCTGCAGGCCGACTGCTACGCCGGGGCGTGGGCGCGGCACGCCGAGACGGTGCCCGACGACTCCGGCGCCCCGCTGATCGCCGAGATCACCCAGGACGACGTCGACCGGGCGCTGGACGCCGCCGGCCGGATCGGCGACGACTTCATCCAGCGCGAGCTCGGCGGCGGCACCGTCGACCAGGACGCCTTCAGCCACGGCACCTCCGAGCAGCGGCAGCGCTGGTTCCTCACCGGCTACGAGACCGGCGACCCGGCGCTGTGCGACACCTTCGCCACCGACGACCTGGGCTGACCGTGACCGACCACCTGCGACTCGCCACCGACGGCCCCGTCGCCGTCCTCACCGTCGACCGGCCGGAGAAGCGCAACGCCTTCAGCGCGGCGATGTGGGCGGCGCTGCCCGAGGTGCTGGCCGGGCCGGCCGCCGACCCGGCCGTCCGCGTGCTCGTGGTCACCGGCGCGGGCGGGAGCTTCTGCGCCGGAGCGGACATCGGCGACCTGCTCGGCGGTCCGGACGCCGAGGACCCGATGGCCGCCCTGCGCCGCGACAACCTGGCCGCGCAGGCCGCGCTGCGGTCGTTCCCGAAGCCGACGATCGCCATGGTGCGCGGGCACTGCATCGGCGGCGGGGTCGAGCTGGCCACCTGCTGCGACCTGCGGCTGACCGACCCGACCGGGCTGTTCGGGGTGACCCCGGCCAAGGTGGGCGTCGTCTACGCGCCCGAGTCCACGCGGGCGCTGCTCGACCTGGTGGGGCCGGCGACCACGCGGTGGCTGCTGTTCAGCGGCGAGCTGCTCGACGCCGACGCCGCACTGCGCACCGGGCTGGTCGACCGGGTCGTGCCGGCCGACGGCCTCGAGGCGGAGGTGACCCGGCTGGCCGGGGTGCTGGCGTCGCGCTCGGCGCTCTCGCAGCGGGCGACCAAGGAGGTCGTCGCAGCCCTGACGACCGGCCGGGACGGGCAGGCCGAGGCGGCCCGGTGGTACCGGGAGACCATCGCCTCCGGCGAGCTGGCCGAGGGGGTCGCCGCCTTCGCCGCCCGCCGTCCGCCGCGCTTCCCCTGGCGCGGCTGACGCCGCCGGACCCGGTCAGGAGGCCGCCGCGAGCTCCTGGTCGTCGGCCTCGACGGCGGCGTTCCAGTCCGCCTTCTCGGCCCGCCACCCCTCGTCGGTGCGGCCGAGCCGCCAGTAGCCGGAGGCGGAGAGCAGCTCCCGCGGCACGGCGAGCTCGGCGCGCAGGTGGCGGCGCAGCTCGCGGACCGCGCCGGCCTCGCCGTGCACGAAGGCGTGCACCCGGCCGGCGGGCAGCTCGGCGGTGCGGACGGCGTCCACCAGGGCCGCACCCGGCCGCCCGTCGCGGTGCACCCAGACCAGCTCCACCCGGGGCGGGAGGTCCAGCGGCTGCTCCTCGGTCGCGTCGGCCACCTCGACGAAGACGCGGGCCGCCGCCCCTGCGGGGAGCCGCTCGACGGCCGCCGCGATCGCCGGGAGGGCGGTCTCGTCGCCGGCCAGGAGGTGCCAGTCGACCTCGGGCAGCGGCGCGTAGGCGCCACCGGGGCCGAGCAGCTGCACCAGGTCCCCGGGGCGCGCGGCGACCGCCCACGGCCCGGCGACGCCCTCGTCGCCGTGGACCACCACGTCGAGGGTGAGCTCGGTCGCCGCGGCGTCCCAGCGGCGCACCGTGTAGGTGCGCAGGACCGGCCAGTGCTCGCGCGGGTGCTCCCGCTGCACGTCGTCCATGTCGAAGGGGGCGCGGTAGCCGGCGCCGGTCGGCGGCAGGACCAGCTTGACGTAGGAGTCGGCGTGCTCCGGGGCGAAACCGGCCAGCCCCTCCCCCCCGAGGACCAGGCGCACCACGTGCGGGGTGACCCGCGAGACCTGGCGGACGGTGGCCAGCCGCGGGGTCCGCGGACGGCGCCGGGCGGGTTCGGGCATCGGGGACTCCTCGCCTCGGATCAGGGAAGCCTCACCTTACCCGGCCCGGTGGGGCCGACGGGTTCGCCCACCGGCGCACCCGCGGACGGGCCTGTTTCGCCGAGGCGCGACCGGGGGTATCCCGATCGCGGTGCGCGGCAGCCGGCCTCGCACCCGGACCGAGCGGCCGCCATCGGCGCCCGGCCGCTCCCCACCACACGGTCGCACCGTGCGCGCCCGTCCGGGGCCCTCCCCCGATGGCACCGGCGCGCCGACCTGCACACGGATGGTCGACGACCGTTGATCACCGATGTGTGGGTGATCGCGTGGTGGGTACGCGCCTCAATCGACACCAGATCGTCACCTTCGTGACCCACCGCCCAGGAGGAGCGATGACCCACTCCGTAGACACGCCGTTCCCGCCGCCCCCCGCAGCCGGCACGGGCGGCCCCGGCGCCACCTCCCCGCAGTCCCAGGGCCAGTCGACCAAGGACGTCGCCAAGGACGAGGCCCGCGCCGTCGGCCAGACCGCCGGCGAGCGCGGCAGCCAGGTCGCCTCGACCGCCGCGGACCAGGCCAAGGAGGTCGCCGCCGAGACCAAGCAGCAGGCCCAGGCGCTGGTCGACCAGGGCCGCAGCCAGCTCCGCTCGCAGGCCGTGTCCCAGCAGCAGAAGGCCGCGCAGGGGCTCACCGGCATCGCCGAGCAGCTGCGCTCCATGGCCGAGGGCAACGGTGCGCCGTCCGGCCCGGCCCGCGACCTGGTCACCGAGGCCACCGACCGCGTCGAGCAGGTGGCCCGGTGGCTGCAGGACCGCGAGCCGGCCGACCTCCTCGACGAGGTCCGGTCCTTCGCCCGCCGCAAGCCCGGCACCTTCCTGCTCGGCGCCGCGCTCGCGGGCGTCGTCGCAGGTCGCCTCACCAGCGGGGTGAAGGCCGCGCACTCCGACTCCGACAGCAGCCGCGGCCGGTCCGCCGGTTACCGGCAGACCAACTACGTGGAGCCGGCGCCCACCTACTCGACGACCCCGGGCTACGGCGAGACCGCCGGCTACGCCGAGACCACCACGCCGGCCACGACCGCCCCGACGGCCGGCACCACCGCGGGCACCGCGGTGCCGCCGCCGCCGTACGGCACCGTGCCGCCGGCCGGCACCGCCGTCCCCCCGACCACCCCGGCCGGCTGGGACGACCCCACCCGCCGCCCGGGCCAGGGGGTGTGAGGCGACGATGAGCTCTCCCTACTCCGGCGCCACGCCGGTGACGCAGCAGTCCCCGCAGGCCGGGGCCTCCACCCACGGCAACTACACCGTGCCCGCCGACCAGGACGCACCGCACAGCGGCGACATGGGCACCCCGATGACCGCCGAGGGCCGCCCCGACGTCGCGGGCACCAGCGTCGGCCAGCTCTTCGGCGAGGTCGCCAAGGACCTCTCCACCCTGATGCGCCAGGAGCTCGCCCTGGCCAAGGCCGAGGTCAAGGCCGAGGCCGGCAAGGCGGGCAAGGGCGCCGGCATGCTCGGCGCCGCCGGGTTCGCCGGCTACATGGTGCTGCTGTTCCTCTCCTTCGCCCTGTGGTGGGCCCTGGAGAACGTGATGGACGCCGGCCTGGCCGCTCTGATCGTGGCCGTGCTCTGGGCCGTCGTCGGTGGCATCGCCTACGCGATGGGCAAGAAGGAGCTCAAGCGCGTGAACCCGAAGCCCGAACGCACCGTGGACACGCTGCAGCAGGTTCCCGGCGCCCTCAAGCCCCACTGACCCCGCCCTCCCGAGACCTGGAGCGACAGACATGACCACGAGCAACGACCCGGACGCCATCCGCCGGCAGATCGAGCAGACCCAGCGCGAGATCAGCTACGACGTCGACGCGCTCAACGAGAAGGTGAACCCGGCCCGCGTCATGGACCGACGGGTCACCTCGGCCAAGGGCCGGTTCTCCCGCATGCGCGACCGCGTCATGGGCAGCGCCCACGACACCCGGGACTCGGCGCGGTACCGGGCGCACGACGCGGCCGGTTCCGTCCAGGACCGGGCCCACGGGGCGGCCGAGTCCGTCCAGGGCGCGGCCTCGTCGGCGGCCGACTCCGTCCAGGGCGCGGCCTCGTCGGCGGCCTCGGCCGTCCAGCAGGCCCCGGACACCGTCGTCCGGCAGACCCAGGGCAACCCCCTGGCCGCCGGGGTCATCGCCTTCGGCGTGGGGTGGCTGGTCTCCAGCCTGCTGCCCGCCTCCGAGCGCGAGCGTCAGCTGGCCCAGCAGGCCGAGCAGGCCGTCCGCGAGCACAAGGACGAGCTGCTGCAGCCGGCCAAGCAGGCCGCCCAGGAGATGCGCGAGGAGCTCCAGCCGGCCGCCCAGCAGGCCGTCCAGGAGGTCAAGTCCACCGCGCAGGACGCCACCGAGACGGTCAAGCAGGAGGGCCAGTCCGCGGCCCAGGACGTGCAGGGCCGCGCCCAGCAGTCCCGGGAGACCGTGCAGAGCAACTCCGGCAGCTGAGCCCCGCACACCCCCGTATGCACCGCGCCCCCCGTCCGGCACCGCCGGGCGGGGGGCGCGGTGCGTCCGCCTCCCCCGTCGGGGTGAGGTCCGCTCCGATCGGCTGCGGCCGGGCGGCCGGGCGGCCGACGTCCTCCGTGTGCCGCCCGCGCCCGCCCTGCCCCCGCGCGCGCCGGCGGACACGGACCCGCCGGCGGAGCCGGCCGAGGCCGCGCTGCGGGCCGAGGTGGAGCGGTTGCGCGCCGAGAACGCCGAGCTGCGCGCCCTGCTGCGGCAGCCCGGCGGTGACCAGGCGGACGACCCGGCCACCGCGGCCCGCATGCTGGCCGCCCGCGCCCGCACCATGACCAGCGTCGTCGACGCGGTCACCGAGCAGTCGATCATCGGCACCGACCCCGACGGCGTGGTCCGGGTCTGGAACCCCGGCGCAGAACGGTTGCTCGGCCTGCCCCGCGCCGCCGTGGTCCGGCGGCGGCGGGTCACCGACTTCCACCTGGCCGAGGAGCTGGACGCGGCCGGCGGCGGGCTGGAGGCGCTGGTCGCCGCGGCCCGCGCCGAGGGTCGCGACGTCCGGGACTGGACCTACGTCGCCGCCGGCGGCCGGCGGCGGACCGTGTCGGTGGCCGTCACCCCGCGCGCCGACGAGGACGGCGCCCCCGCGGGCTGGAACTTCGTCGGCACCGACGTCACCGACGCCCGCGAGACCGAGCGGCTCAAGGAGCAGTTCCTGGCTCTGGTCAGCCACGAGCTCCGCACGCCGCTGACCTCGATCCTCGGCTACCTCGAGCTCGTCCTCGACGCGCCCGGTCTCGACCTCCCCGAGCCGCTGCGCGGGTACCTGGCGACGGTGGGCCGCAACGCCGAGCGGCTGCAGCGCCTGGTCGGCGACCTGCTGTTCACCGCGCAGGTCGACGCCGGCAGGTTCTCCCTCGACCGGGCCGAGGTGGACCTCGCCGAGGTGGTCCGGGCGGCCGAGGAGTCGCTCCGGCCGAGCGCCGGGGCCGCGGGTGTCGCCGTGACCGTCGCGGTGCCGCCCGGCGGGCTGGTGGTCTCCGGGGACGCCGTCCGGCTGGGGCAGGTGTGCGACAACCTCCTGTCCAACGCGGTCAAGTACACCCCGCGCGGCGGCCGGGTGGAGCTGTCGCTGGCCGGGGCGTGGCGGGCCCCGGACGGTGCGGTCACCGCCGACGAGGTCCCCGGGGCGGTCCCGGTCGCCCGCCTCACCGTGGCCGACACCGGGATCGGCATCCCCGAGGACGAGCAGCGGCTGCTCTTCACCCGCTTCGCCCGCGCCTCGACGGCCCGGCGCTCCGGGGCCCCCGGGATCGGCCTCGGCCTGGCGGTCACCGCGGCCATCACGGCGGCGCACGGGGGCGACCTCGCGGTGACCAGCGCGGAGGGCCGCGGGACGACGGTCACGCTCACCCTCCCCCGCTGACGCGGCCCCGCACCCCCGGGTCTTGCGGCGGTCTTGCGGCCGCCGGGCGGCGCTGCTGCGGCCGGCCCGGCACGGTGGACGGCGCACCCCACCGTCTCGGAGGACGCATGCCCGCCCACCGGCCGCCGCCCGCGGCCAGCCCCACCGCCCTCGTCGTCGCCGAGGACCCCGCCGACCGCGGCCGCGCCGCCGGCCTGCTCACCGCGGGCGGGTGGGCCGTGGCCGCCGCCGCGGACGTCCGGGAGGCCGTGCGGGCCGCCCGCCGGACGGGCCCGGACCTGGTGGTCAGCGCGCTGGCCCAGCCGTCGGAGAGCGCGGCGCTGCTGCGGCGGCTGCGCCTGGCCGGTTGCCGGGCACACCTGGTGGTCGTCGCGCGCGGCGCGCGCGAGGGGGACCGCGCCGAGCTCCTGGCGGCCGGCGCCGTGGCCTGCCTGCCCGACCTGCCCGAGCCCGGGCTGGTCGCGCGGCTGCTGCTCACCCGGCTGCCGGTGCCCGCGCCCGGGCCCGGCTCGCCGCCCCCCGACGACCGCGAGGTGGGCCGGCTGGAGGCCGACCTGCGGCAGGACCACGCGCGGGCGCTGCCGGCCCGCGTGCGCGCCGTCGCCGACGCGGCGCACGGCGGGGACCCGGTCGAGCTCGCCGCGGCCGCCGGCGCGCTGGCCGGGGTCAGCGGCCAGCTCGGGGACGCCGAGGTGGCCGAGCTCAGCTCGTCGATCGCCCGGGCCGCCCGTCGCGGCGAGGTCGCCGACGACCTGGTGGACGTGCTCGTGACCGTGGCCGGTCAGCCCACGAGCCGGTAACCGACCCCGCGGACGGTGCGGATCTCGGCGTCGGCCAGCCCGGCGGCCTGCAGCTTGCGGCGCAGGTTGGACATGTGCGCCTCGACCAGCCGGACGCTGCCGGCCCAGTCGGTCTGCCACACCTCGCGCAGCAGGGTCTCCCGCTGCAGCACCCGACCCGGCCGCGCGGCCAGCGCGGCGAGCAGGTCGAACTCGGTGCGGGTCAGGTCGACCACGGCACCGTCCACCCGCACCTCGCGGGTGTCCTCGTCGACCTCGAGGTCGGCCAGCCGGAGGACCGACCCCGCCGGCTCCGGGCCGGTCGGTCGCGCCGGCACCCGCGGCCGGCGCAGCATGACCTGCACCCGGGCCACCAGCTCGCGCGGCGAGAACGGCTTGGCCATGTAGCCGTCGGCGCCGACGGCCAGGCCGACCAGCAGGTCGACCTCCTCGGCGCGCGCGGTGAGCATGAGCACGTAGCACGCGCTCGACGCCCGGATCTGCCGGCAGACCTCGGTACCGTCGGCGTCGGGAAGGCCCAGGTCGAGGACGACGAGGTCCGGCTCGGCGCGCCGGATCTCGGCCAGCGCCGCCGCGGCGGTCCCCACGGCCGTCACCGCGAGCCCGGCGCGGCGCAGCACCGTGCTGACGAGGTCGCGGATCTCCTCGGTGTCCTCGACGACGAGCACCGACTGCTCGGTCACGGCTCTCGTGCCTCCTCCCGGCCGCGGGCGACGCGGTCCTGTCGGTGGCGTGGTCGGCACGCCCCCTGCCGGGGTGGAGCCGTGCCGGGCGTGCCTCCCCCGGGCGGATGAGGTGGGCCGATCCGTGCGACCGCGCACGCCGCTGGTCGCTGACCTGCGGAGCCCCGCCGCCGAGGCGGCCGGCCGCGTCCTCGACATCGTCCGCGGGATCGCCCTCCTGCTGGCGCTGGGCTGGCACTTCAGCCGGCACCCGAGCGGGTTCCCCGTCCTGGACGGGCTGCAGTGGCCGGGCGGGGGGTTCGGCTGGGCCGGCGTCGACCTTCCTCTTGCTCAGCCGCTTCCTGGTCGGCTCGCTGGTGCTGCGCGAGCGGCGCCGGACCGGCCGGTTCGACCGGTGCCGCTTCACCGTGCGCCGGGCGCTGAAGCTGTGGCCGGTGCTGTACCTGTTCCTCGCCGCGCAGGTGCTGGCCGGGTCGGTGCCGTGGGACGACCTGTGGCGCAACGGCCTCCACGTGCAGAACTACCTGGGCACATCGGTGGTGCACCTGTGGTCGCTGGCGGTCGAGGAGCACTTCTGCCTGGCCCTGGTGGTGCCGTTCCCGCTACTGACCCGGTGATCGCGCTCGGTGCGGCTGTGCCCCGGGGGGCTACACCGTCGCCTACCTGACCGCGGGCGCGTTCCTGCTCCTGCTGCACCGCGCGCCGGTCGTGGCGCGGGTCCCGGCGGTGTCGGCTCCGCTGGCCGCTCCGGGCCGTCACTCCTACGGCGTCCACATCCGGCACATCGCCCCGGCGCAGTTCGTGCTCGGCCGGCTACCCGCGGTGGGGTACCACTCGAGGACGCCGCTGGAGCAGCTCCGGAAGTAGGCCGCGGCGGTCGGCGTCGGCGTCGCCGCCACCCTGCTGGTGGAGCGCACGGTGCTGCGGCTGCGCGACCGGCTGCTGCCCGCCGACGGGCGGCGGGGGGACAGCGAGGCACCCACGTCGGGCTGGGGGACGGCCCGGTGCACCCTGCCACCCGCCGGGGCGACGGGCTGCCGCACCCGGTCGCGCCCGAGCTGGACCCGGTGCTCGCGCTCCGCTGACCCCGGCCGGGACGACCGCCGCGACGGTCAGCCGGCGGCCCGGTGCAGGACCACGGCGGCGGCGGGGGTCGGCGCCGTGGCCCCGCGGTGGGCGCCGGTGACGACGAACCCGTGCGGCGCCGCGGCCCGTGCGACGGCGTCGGCGGTGCTGCGGTCACCGCCCGGGCGCATGACGGAGAACGCCACGACCACCCGCCCACCCGGGACGAGGACGCGCCGCACGACGTCCCACTCGGGGGCCGGCGGCGTCCAGAACGCCCGCACGTCCACGGCGACCACGGCGTCGACCGCACCGGGCGGCAGCTCGGCGTCCACGAGCGGCGCGGTGAGCAGCCGCACCGCCCCGGCGTCGATCGCGGCCCGGTTGCGCCGGGCGGCCGCCGCGGTCATGGTCGCCGAGCGGTCCACAGCCACGACCTCCGCGCCGGCGGCGACCAGCAGCGACACCAGGACGCCGTGCCCGCACCCGACCTCGAGGACGCGCTCCCCCGGGCGGACGGCGACGACCCCGGCGGCCCAGGCCAGTCGCCCGGACGGCGCCGGGCCGGGCGAGCGTCCACCGCTCCCCACCCCCGCAACGCGCCGGCTCATGTCCAGACCGTAGGGCCCGGCACGGACCTGGGCTCGAGTCGATGAGCCTCACTGCCCGCCACCATTCGCTGACAAACGGTTCCATCCAGTGGTAGCCGTCGCTTCCACCGTCGTCCGCACGTGTCTAGCGTCACAGCTCCCCATTGCCGCAGCGGCGACGATGCCGCCGACGAAACGGAGCCCGGTCCGCATGCAGCACACCGCACGTCATGCTCGGCACAAGGCCATGGTGAGGGTCGCCTGCGGGCTCGCGTCCGCCTCCACCCTCGCCCTCGCCGTGACCACGCCGGCCCACGCGGCGCCGCCGGGGTCCGAGCCGACCGTGATCAGCAACCTCTCCTACGGCCCGGCGAACCCGGGCAACCTGCTGGACCTGCACCTCCCGGACGTCCCCGGCAAGGCCGCCCTGCCGTTGGTCATCTGGCACTCGGGTTCCGCGTGGTTCAGCAACGACGTCAAGACCGGTGACGGCGCCCTCGACGTCGCCCAGGAGTTCACCAGCCGTGGGTACGCCGTCGCGACCATCAACGTGCGCTCCAGCGTCGACGCCCGCTTCCCGGCGCAGGGCCACGACGTCCGCGCCGCCGTCCGCTACCTGCGGGAGCACGCCGCCGAGTACGGCATCGATCCGAATCGCTTCGGGTTCATGGGCAACTCGTCGGGCGGATGGTCGGCGGCCTTCGCCGCGACCACGAGCGACATGCGGCAGCTGCCCGGCGAGATGGGCGTGGACGGCACGTCCAGCGCCGTGCAGGTCGCCGTTCCGTTCTTCCCGCCGACGGACTTCCTCTCCATGGACACGTTCGCGGCGGAGAACGGCCTGCCGATGGCGCCCGGCATCTATCCCCACGACGCCCCGACGTCTCCCGAGAGCCGACTGATCGACTGCCCCGGCGAGGTCTTCCCGACCGACCTCGTGAGCATCCAGGCGTGCCCGGCCGAGACCGAAGCAGCCGACCCGAGCAGCTACATCGAGGGCACCGAGATCCCGGTGTGGGTCCTGCACGGCCTCAGCGACCCGCTGCTGCCCTACAACCAGAGCCGGCTCGTCTACGAGACGACGACGGCAGCAGGTAACGAAGCGCGGTTCACGCTCGTGCCCGGCGCCGGTCACTCGGTCGACGACATCATCGGCGCCGCGACGTCCACGACGTGGTCGACCCACCGCGGTGGACACGAGAGCGTCGTCGAGGGTGCGGCACCGACCTGGGACGACATCGAGCAGTTCCTGCACGAGAACCTCAGCCGCGCTAGGGGGAACGGCCGCTGAGTCGAGCCTGCGACGAGACGCGACGTGTGCCCGGGCGAGCAGCCGGCCCGGGCACACGTCGTGGCGCGGCACGACCGGGTGGACGGCCACGTTCGTCGCCTCCGCGGTCGCCGGCGCATCGGCAGCCCGTGGGCACAGGCCCAGGACCCCGTGCCCACGACCGACCCCAGGATGCGCTCTCCCGGCCGGTGCCGGGGTCGCGGCCGTGGTCGACGCGCCGCCGCGTTCCTGCGGGAACGCCGGGCCCGGGTCTCATGGCACCTGGGCCTCCCGGTCGGTCGCGCCCCCGTCGGCGGCGAGCCGGGCGAGGTGCTCGCGGTGCCCCATGAGGACACCCACGACGTAGGCGAGGTTCATGCGCTCGCCGGTGGGCGCGAACCCGGCCGGGAGGTCCGCTGTCGGCGACCCCAGGGCCTCCGCCACCGTGCCCGGTACGGGCACCGGGGCGGCCGCGCGCCGGACGCGGCCGGCACGGGTGCGGCGACCGGGCCCACGGGCCGGGACGGGAGTGGCCGGTCGAGCGCTGCCCCTGTCCCGCCGGGCGACGGGCGGCCGCACGGCGGACGCGGCGGGCCGTGCTGCCGCGCGGGAGCGGCCGGGCGACCTCGCCGGCTCCGCGACGACGGGACCCCCAGGACGGCGACCGGTCCGCCGGTCGACGGGGTGGACACCCGTGAAGACCTCGTCAGGGTCGGGCCCGGCAACCTGCTCGGCGGGGTACTGGACGGCGGGATCCGTGCGGCCGGCCGCGGCGAACACGGCGTCGGCAGGACCCCAGACGCGGCGGCCGTCGGGGGTGGTGACGACCAGCCGGCCGTCGCGGCGGGTCATGGTCAGGTCCAGGTCGTGGGCCAGACCGTGGTCGGCATCGCACAGCAGCACCAGGTTGGGCAGGTCGGTACGCCCGCCGAAGATCCAGTGCCGCAGGTGGTGGGCGTGCAACCGCTCGATGCGGGTCTCGTCGCATCCCGGGCGGGCGCACCCGCCGTCGCGGCGCAGCAGCGCCCGGCGCTGGCCTCGGGTGGCCAGCCGGCGACGCCGACCGCAGGCGAGCACCTCCGGGCCGGCGTGCACCATGCCGACGACGGTGGCCTGGCAGGGCATGCGGCGCACCCGGGCCGGCGAGAGGGCCGGCCCGCCCTCGAGGTGTGCGCGGCCGGCCGCCGCGTCGTCGGCGAGCACCGCCGCGTCGACGTGGACGACCACCTCACGGCGCGGCGGGTCTCCGGCGCGACGACCGGTGCCGGCTGCGACCTCGGCCAGCGACACGAGGGCCGCACAGCGGCGAGCGGTGGTCACCGATCGGTGTTCTCGACGGTCAGCGACGCAGACGTCCGCACCCGGGGCCCTCCCCGGGTGGATCGCGGCGGCGTCCGGCACCGTGGCCTCCGCGGCCTTCTTCCCTGCCGCCCGCTCGCGGCGGGCGGTGCGCTCGGCGAGCGAGTCGACGGCGGCCAGCAGGTGGGCACCCTCCTCCGCCGGGAGCCGGACCCGCAGGTGCAGGCTGCCGCCCTCCGCCCAGTCGACGTCGAACCGCGGCTCGGCGGGAGCCGGGGTCGGGTCCGCGTCGCGGTCGGCCCGTCGCCACTGCCGGATCACGCGCTCGGTCTGGGAGGCGGTTGCGGCCAGGGCGAAGTCGAGCAGCGCGGTCTCCGTGTGCGGCTCGGCGACCCGGGTGAGCGCCCGCACCTTCGCGTAGGACAGCCGCCCGGCGGCATACGCGGCCGCCGTGACGGGCAGCCCGCGCAGGGCGCGGGCGACGCGGACGTGCTCCCGTGCCGTGCCCGGCGAGATGCCGCACTGCCAGGACAGCCAGTGGGCGCAGGAGCGGACACCGAAGCCGCCCCAGCCCTCGCGCTCGTCGAACTCCGCCACCAACGCCAGCCATGCCGCGCCGGCGGCGGCCAGCCGCACCGCGCCGGCGCAGATCTCCCGTGCCAGTTGGTCCACCGACCGCGCTCCGGCCGCGTCACCGTTCGAAGACATGTTCGAACGGTAGGCCCAGGCACCGACATAACCGCAGGTCGGAGGCGCGCCTGCAGGCACGGCACCTCGGCCGGGGACATCGGCAGGGGTGGCCTCCGGACCGCCACGGCTCCACCGGAGGAGGCGTTCCCGCTGGAACGCCAACGGCGCCGGCCGGGTACGGGCCGAGCCACTGCACCCCGCGACGAGTTCGGGCCGGGACCCCTGGCGGAGGTCCCGGCCCGATGGGTGGAGCTGAGGGGACTCGAACCCCTGACCCCCACACTGCCAGTGTGGTGCGCTACCAGCTGCGCCACAGCCCCGTGCTCGTCGGCCCGGCGCGAACCCCCCGAGCCGTGAGCAACTGTACAGGGCCGTGCGCGCCCCCCGGCGCGGGGGGGGGCGGCGGGTCAGCCCTCCTTGAGCTGCGCGATGCGGACGTGGTTGCCGAACGGGTCGCGCAGGCCGAAGTCGATCCCGTAGGACTGCTCGGTCGGCTCCTCGGTGAGCTCGACCCCGCGCGCCCGGAGCTCGGCGTGCGCCGCGTGGGCGTCGTCGACGGCGAAGAAGAGGTGCCCCCCGGCCGCCCCCTTGGTGACCAGGTCACGGACCTGCGCGGCGGTCTCCTCGCTCATCGCCGGCGGCCCCGGCTGCTCGAGCAGGATCTTGTGGTCGGGGTCTCCGGGGACGCGCACGGTCAGCCACCGCATGAACCCCAGGTCGACGTCCGTGTCGACCTCGAGGCCGAGCTTGCCGACGTAGAAGTCGAGCGCCTGGTCCTGGTCGAGGACGTAGATGCCGGAGATGTTCAGTCGCTTCATCATGGGCTGCACGCTAGGGACGGTCAGGACGGCGGCGCTTCTCCGAAACTGCTCGGTCGCAGCCAGGCCCGCGCGAAGCAGGAGGGGACGGGCCCGATCGGCCCGTGGCGGCGGTAGGCCGACGGCGACTCCCCGACGATCTCGCGGAAGACCCGGCTGAACGTGCCCAGGCTGGTGAATCCGACGTCCATGCAGATGTCGGTCACCGAGCGGTCGGTCGTCCGGAGCAGGAACATCGCCCGCTCCACCCGCCGCCGCTGCAGGTAGCGGTGCGGCGTCTCGCCGAAGACGGCCCGGAAGGAGCGGATGAAGTGCGCCTCGGAGACCAGCGCGATCCGGGCCAGGGCCGGGACGTCGAGCGGCTCGGCGTAGCCGCGGTCCATCGCGTCCCGGGCGCGCAGCAGCCGGCGGTTGGCGTCCTCGGTGGCCGGCCCCACGGCGGCATCCCACCACGGCGGGCACGCCCCCGGGGCGGGGACCGGCCGCGGCGGGCTCACACCTCGACGCCGCGCGCCGCCAGCCACGGGATCGGGTCGACCCGCTCGCCGCCGATGCCGCCCTCGTGCACCTCGAAGTGCAGGTGCGGCCCGGTGGACTGCCCGCGGTTGCCCAGCAGGGCGATCGTCTCCCCCGCCTGCACGTACTGCCCCGGCTCGACGAGGATCTCGTCCATGTGGCCGTAGACGGTGACGTCGCCGTTGTCGTGGAGCAGGTAGACGGCCAGGCCGAACCCGCTGGCCGCCCCGGCCCGCAGCACGACCCCGTCGACCGCCGCGTACTCGGGCGTCCGCATCGGGGCGGCGAGGTCGATGCCGTGGTGGAACGTCCCCCACCGGGCTCCGAAGCCGCTGGTCAACCGGGCCCCGTCGACGGGGAGCACGGCCTTGGGCCGGGCGGCCTCGCGGGCGGCCTCCGCGGCCGCCGCCTCGGCCTCCGCTCGGGCCGCCCGGGAGGCGGCGACCTCGGCCAGCCGCGCCTGCGCCTCCGCCACCGTGATGGCCGCCTGCGGCAGCAGGGGCAGCTCGTCGTCGCCCGTGAGCAGCTCCTGCTGCGCGGCGAGGACCGAGGTCGGCCCGGCGGCCGCCTCGGGGGCCCCGGTCCACCCGGACACCCCGGCGACGAGCGCGCCGGCGACCAGCGCGGCGAGCAGGAAGGGCACCCGGCGGGCGAGCGGCACACCGGGGACCCGGGTCGTCGCGCGACGCCGTCCAGCCATGCACCTGCCCCGTCTCGTGGGAGGACGCCCGTTCGGGCCCGGTTCGGGGAGTCATCCAAACACTGCGTGACCGACCTGTGACCCGTAGTCCGGCGTGTCGATCGGGACGCGCCGCCCCGGCACCCCGTCCGCCCCACCGGTCACACCCGTCCCGTGCCGCGGGCCGCTGTGATCCGCGTCCTCCGGGTCGACGGCCCGGGTCCCCGCCGTGTAGTCATGACACCGACACCCGCACCACCCGACGACCCCGGCCTCGACGACGCCGGCCGGGGCGGGTCGACCAGCGCGTGAGGGGGATCGCCCGCACGAACGACGCCGAGGGGTGATGCCGCATGCCGACCGCACCGGGTCCCACCGGGGCGCGGGTCCGCCGCCGGCCTCCCCTCCACGTCGTCTGGTCCTGCTTCCGCGGTCTCTACGGCGACAACCCGCGCGCCCTCCACGAGGGGCTGCTGGCCCACGGCGTGCCCGCCCGCCACACGTGGCTGTGCCTCCCCGAGACCGTCGGCACGGTGCCCGCGGGGGTCACCCCGGTCCTGTACCGCACCCCCGGGGCCCGGGCCGCCCTGGAGTCCGCCGACGTCGTGGTCGCCAACGACTGCCTCTCCATGGAGTGGGACAAGCAGCCGGGCACCTTCTACCTGCAGACCTGGCACGGCACCCCGCTCAAGCGGATCCACCACGACGTGCAGCCGGCCCGGCCCGGCTGGCTGGACGCCGCCGACCGCGACGTCGCCCGTTGGGACCTGCTGCTGTCGCCGAACCCCGTCTCGACCGGCCGGCTGCGCGGGGCGTTCGGCTTCGCCGGTGAGATCGCCGAGACCGGCTACCCGCGCAACGACGTCCTCTCCTCCCCCGACCGCGACGCCGTCCGGGCGCGCGTCCGGGAGCGGCTGGGCATCCCCGACGGCGTCACCGCCGTCCTCTACGCCCCGACCTGGCGGGACGACCTGGTGCTCGACCGGGCCGGGGACGCGCCGGACTTCGAGCTGCCCGTCGACCTCACCGACTTCGCCGACCGGCTCGGCGGGGACCACGTGCTGCTGGTGCGGCTGCACAACATCGTCTCCGGCCGGCTGTCCGTCCCGCCCGGTTTGCCCGTCGTCGACGTCACCGACGACACCGACACCGCCGGGCTCTACCTGGCCGCCGACGTGCTCGTCACCGACTACTCCTCGGCGATGTTCGACTTCGCGGTGACCGGCAAGCCGATCCTGCTGTTCACCTACGACCTCGAGCGGTACCGGGACTCCCTGCGCGGGTTCTACGACGACCTCCAGGCGATCGCCCCGGGCCCGCTGCTGCGCACCAGCGAGGAGCTGGTCGGGGCGATCCGAACCGTGACCGAGCACTCCGCGCGTTGGGCCGGCGCCTACGCGCGCTTCCGCGACACTTTCTGCTCTCTGGAGGACGGGCACGCGACCGACCGCGTGCTCGACCTCCTCTTCGGCACCCGGCCGACGACTCCACCAGGAAGGGGATGACCGTGCGGACCCACGACCGAGCCTCGACGAGCGCTCCGCGAGATCTGGCCCGCCCCGCGGCGCCCCGCCTGCTGCACGCACCGGTGCAGGTGGTGATCCTCGCCGCGGGCATGGGCACCCGCCTGGGCCGGCCCCTGCCCAAGCCGCTGACCCCGCTGCACGACGGGCGGAGCATCCTGCAGCGCCAGCTCGACGTGCTCGACGCGGTGCTGGGCCCCGGCGTCGACGTGACCGTCGTCGTCGGGTTCAAGGCCAAGCGGGTGATGCGGGCGGTGCCGCACGTGCGCTTCTCCTACAACCCGCACTTCGCCGTCACCAACACCTCGCAGAGCCTGCTGCGCGGGCTGCGCAGCTCCCGGGACGGCGGCGTGCTGTGGTTCAACGGCGACGTCGTCTTCGAGGCCGGCGTGCTCGAGCAGGCGCTGCCGGCCCTGCGCGCCGACGAGAGCTTCGTCTGCGTCGACACCTCCACCGTCGCCGACGAGGAGGTCAAGTACACGCTCGACGCCGAGGGCTTCATCGCCGGGCTGTCCAAGAGCGTGTTGGGCGGGCTCGGCGAGGCGGTGGGCATCAACTACGTCTCCGCCGCCGACAAGCCGGTGCTCGTCGAGCACCTGGCCGCCTGCGGCGACCAGGACTACTTCGAGCGGGGCATGGAGACCGCGATCACCACCGAGGGCCTGCGGTTCCGGCCGCTGGACATCTCGCGGTTCCCCGCCGTCGAGGTCGACTTCGAGACCGACCTGGTGCGGGCCAACGAGCTGCTCGCGGCCCGCGCGCGGCTGCAGGCCCTGGCCGGGGACCCGGCCGCGACCGTCACCGCCTGACCCGCCGCCGGCGGCGACCCGCCGCCGGCGGCCCGCTCAGCCCACGTGCTGCGGGTCGCCGGCCGGCTCGGGTCGCCGGCCGGTCTCCCGGAACCGCCGCCCGGCGGCCAGGCCACCGAGCACCAGGCCGGCCCCGAGGGCGACCAGCACGGCGACGGCCGCACGGGCCGGCAACGCCGGCCCGGCGGCGAGCACGTGCGCGGTCCACAGGACGTCGACGTCCGGCAGCCCCTGCACGAGCAGCAGCCACCCGAGGACGACGGCGAGCAGGCCCACCAGCGACCCGCGACCGCGGCGCGCCGCCCACAGCCCCAGGCCGGCCACCGCCAGGGCGGTGAGCGCGGGCAGCAGCGCCGACGCGATGGCCCCGGCGTGCGAGGCGACGCTCGCCGGCGGCTCCGGTGTGGCCAGCGCGTGGTACAGGGCGGCGACGCCCCCGACGAGCAGGAGGGCGCCCAGCGGCCGGGGCGTGCGGGCGGCCAGCCCGGCGGCGAGCCCCGCCGTGGCGAGCAGCGCGTACGCCGGCCACACCAGCCAGGCCGGGGGCGGCGGGCTCCAGGTGAGCTCCCCGCGCGCGGCCAGCGGCGTGCCGCCGTGGCTCATGGGCACCAGCCACTCGAAGACCAGGTGCTCCCGGGTGGGGTCGGCGGCGACCGCCGGGGGCAGCACCCCCTCGCTCATCCAGTGGGTGCGGTGGTCGTGCCAGACGTAGGCGGGCTCCGTGGAGACCCGCTCCCAGTCCGGTGCGGCGTCCGGATCGGCGGACGCCGGCAGCGCCGTGCGGCCGAACCGGTCGAGGTTGATGTAGGTGGCCGGGCTGTTCGCGTTGCGCCAGACGCCGTCCGGACCGATGCGCAGGTAGGGCTCGTCGGAGTAGCCGGGGACCTCGACCTCGGCGGCGGTGCCGTTCACCACCTCGAGCTCGTCGCCGAAGGAGAGCACCCGCACCGACACCCCCGGCACGGCCGGCTCGACCGACAGCACCCGCGCGTCGAAGTCACTGCCCGCGGCGCCCCCGCCCACGTGCGCGGTGGCCGGCCCGGCGAGGAGCAGGGCGGCCACCGCGGCGAGGACGACGACCAGCAGGCGGGCCGCCGCGCGGGTCACCCGCCCGCCACCTGCGTCAGGTCGGCGGCGATGTCGCGGCTGGTGTTGCCGGCGTCGAACGCCACGTGCGCCTGGTCGTCGGCGCCGTACAGCAGCAGGAGCGAGGAGTGCAGCCGTCCCTGGTCCTCGGCCAGCGGCACCCCCGCGGCCAGCTGCGCCTGGTCGATCGCCTGCTGGTCGCCGGTGAGCCCGGTGAAGGGCACCGGCAGGTCGGCGTCGAAGCGGTCCAGGTACTCGCCGAGCACCTCGGGGGTGTCGGTGGCCGGGTCGGTGGTGACGAACACGACCTGCACCTGCTCGGCCAGCGCGGGGTCCACGCCGCGCAGCGCGACCGCGACGTCGGCCATCGTGGTGGGGCAGATGTCGGGGCAGTCGGTGTAGCCGAAGAACAGCAGCGTCGGCCGGCCGGCGGTGGCCGCCCGGAAGTCGTAGGGCTGGCCCGCGCCGTCGGTGAGCGTGAAGGAGGGCCGCTGGTAGGGGTCGGGCAGGTCGATGCCGGCGAAGCGGTCCTCGGGCCCCTCGACGACCGCGGGGCCACCCGAGTGGTCGTGCCCGGCGGCGGCCCCCTCGTCGGCGGCGGCACCGCCGCAGCCGGCCACGGCGAGGCCGGCCACGAGGGCCAGGGCGGCGGTCCGGCTGCGGCGGTGCGAGCTCACGAGGACACGGTACGACGGCCGGCGCGCCAGCCCAGGAACGCACCGGCGGCGCCCAGCAGCAGCGCGACGACGGAGAGCACGAGGGCCGCGGTCCCGGTGCCACCGGCGTCCGACGCCGACGCGGCCTCCTGCACGGCCGGCTCGGCCGCTCCGTCGCTGCCCGCGGCGCCGTCCCCGCCGTGCCCGCCCGCGCTCCCGGCCAGGGTCAGCACGGGCGCCGGACGCTCGGGCTCGGCCTGCCCCTCGACCGTGGGCTCGATCCAGGCCGCCTCGGTGCCGTCGCTGTAGACCTGCACGGCCGGGAAGGTGAGCGAGGTCGCATCGGGCAGCGGACCGCCGGAGAGGGCGAACTCCTGGAACTGGCCGGGCTGGATGCCGGCGCCGTCGTCGGCGCGGAACTCCACCACGGACACGTAGGAGGTGATCTCCTGGCCGTGGCTCTCCAGCGGCTCGGCCAGCTCGGAGGTGGTGAGCGTGGCGGTCCAGCCGGGCACCGGCTGCACCCGCAGCGAGGCCATGGCCGACTCCTCGGGGATCGAGATGCGCAACGCCACGGTGCCGGCGGTGTCGCTCTCGTTGGGCACCCGGAAGGTCAGCTTCCCGTAGCCCCCCGGAGCGGCGTCGGTCGAGGACACGGTGACGTGCGCGGCGGCGGCGCCGGCGCCGGCCAGCAGCGCGGCGAGCACCGCGAGCAGGACGACGCCCAGCCGGGCGAGCGGGCGGGTGCGGGACGAGGGCACGGTTCTCCTGTTCATCGGGGGACCCCGATCAGCGGACCGGGAGCGTGGTGGTCGCGGTGCCGGCGGTGAACTCGTCGAACCGCACGGTGACCGCGAGGGTCCAGGTGCCGGCGCCCGGGACGGTCATCCCGTCGCCGACGTAGTGGCCGGGGCCGGCCGGGGCGAGGTCGACCTCCAGCGGGCCGATCTCCTGGGTGGGCTCGGTGAGCGTGACCCGGATGCCGGCCGGCTGGGCCAGCCGGCCGGCCTCGTCGAAGAGGTAGACGTGCAGCGTGTTGGGCCCCACCGCGGCGGGGTCCACCGAGACCTGCAGGCTGCCGGCGGCGCCCGCGGAGGTCTGCACCGGCAGGGTGACGTCGACCGGCTGCGCCACCGCGGAGCGGGCCGGCGGCGTGCCGACCAGCACCGAGGAGACGGCGAGCACGACGACCGCGACGCCGAGCTCCACCAGCACCGACCGGCGCAGCGCCGGGCGCTCGACGACGGCGGCCTCGGCCAGCTGCCCGGCACGGGCCTCCGCGGCCGAGGTCACCGCCGGGTCGGCGCCCGCGGGAGCGGCCAAGGCCTGCGCGGGGACCCGGCGGCGGCCGGCGGGGCGGGGCCGGGCGATGCCCAGGTGCTGCTGGACCCACACCCGGGACACCCCCGCGGCGGCCAGCAGCAGCAGGACCAGCGCTCCCTTGGCCAGCAGCAGCCAGCCGTAGGTGGTCGACACCAGCGCAGCCGGGGAGCCGACCTCGCGGACCGCCTGGACCACGCCGGTCACCACCAGCGCCGTCACCGAGCCGGCCGCCAGCCGGGAGAACGGGGGGAGCGCGGCGGCGAGGTCGGCGGCCGGCGCGTCGGTGCGCAGGACCTCGGCCAGCAGCGCGACCAGCCCGCCCAGCCACACCGCCATGGCCGCGACGTGCACCGCCGCGGCGGCGACCGCGAGCAGGGGCCAGACCCCGGCGACCGGGTGCCCGACGGCGGCGGTGGCCAGGACCAGCGCGCCGGCGAGCCCGCCCGCGGCGACGACGCGCGGGCGGGCCGGCGGGGCGCCGGCCCCCCAGGCCGGGCGCAGGGCCAGCAGCAGCGCCAGCGCCAGCACCGCGCGGGCCGCGAGCGCGATCCCGGTCGCCGAGCCGAGGGTCGCCCCGAGCAGGGCCGGGTCGAGGGCGGAGGCCGGGCCGCTGCCGGCCGCGTACGGCCCCTGCAGCAGGAGGGTGAGCAGCGCCGCGCCCGCGGTCCCCGCCAGCCCGGCGGTGGCCAGGGCCCGCAGCCGCGGCGACGCCCAGCCGGCCGGCCACCCGGCCAGCAGCAGCACGGGGATCCCGAGGCCGAGGGCGAGCCCGGCGAAGCCGAGCCAGCGGGTCACGGGCAGGGCCACCGCCACGACCGGATCGGTGCCCCCGCCGGCCGCCGCGGCGTCGGCCGGGACGAGCTCGCCGTCGCCCACCGCGAACGACCACGCCCCGGACACCGGGTGGGAGTCGGCCGACACCACCCGGTAGGTGACCAGGTAGCCGCCGTCCCCCAGGTCGCTGCGCAGGGGGATGACGACCGTGTCGCCCTCCACGGTGGCGGTGCCGGTGTCCACGCGGTCGCCGGAGGAGTCGAGCACCCGCGCGTAGCCGGCACCGAGACCCACGCCCTCGGTGAAGGTGAGGGTGACGTGCTCGGGGGCGGCCTCCAGGCGGGCGCCCTCCCCCGGGTCGGTGGCGACCAGCTCGGCGTGCGCCGCGGCCGGCCCGGCGGCGGCGACGCCGGCGAGCAGCCAGCCCGCGAGGAGGACCAGCAGCAGCGCCGGCCGGGCGAGGGTGGTGCGGACCGTCACGCGGTCACCCGCTCCCGGGCCAGCGCGGGGAGGGCCCGCGAGCGGCGGCGCCGGCGCCAGGCGAGGGTCGCCACCAGGGACAGCCCGGCCAGCAGCAGCAGGTGGGTGACGGCGCGGTCGGCGTGCACGTGGCCGGCCCGCAGGTCGGCGACGGTCAGGACGGCGAGGAGGGCGGTGAAGGTGCCGAGGAAGGGCAGGGTGCCCGGCGCCAGGCGGGGTGCGGCCGCGACGGCGAGCAGGGCGGCGGCCACGCCGAGGTTCCAGGCCCCGGTCTCGTGGGCCACGTGCACCGGGGCGCTCATCGCCCCCGCCCCGCTGGTCAGCGCCGGCCACGCCCAGGCGGCCTGCGCCACCCCCACCGCCAGCAGCGCCAGGCGGAGCGCCGAGGTGACCAGCCGGGACCGGGCGGCCACCCGGGCACCGGGCATCGTCCGCGGCAGCGCGATGAGCACCTCCCGGGTGAGGTCGGGCACCGGTGGCGCCGGGGCCAGCCGCGCCCGCCGGGTGACCAGCTCGGCCCGCTCGGCCCACCCGGCGCACGCGGCGCAGCCGGCCAGGTGGCGGTCGAGCTCGGCGGGGTCGACCCCGGGCGGCTCGCCGTCGAGCCGTGCGGAGACGGCCTCGCGGCATGCGGGACACTGCATACCGGAGTAGTCGTCGGGGGCGCCCGGCTGGTTCCCCTCTTCTTCGGGACGTCGGCGCGCGCCCCGCCCCGGGGAGGATGCGGCACGTGGACGAGCTGGGGCGGCTGGCCGCCGACGCCGCCGGCGGGGACCCGCTCGCGGCGGCGGCACTGGTGCGCGCCACCCAGTCCGACGTGTGGCGGCTGTGCGCGGCGCTGGGGGACCGCCAGTCCGCCGACGACCTGACCCAGGAGACCTACGCCCGGGCCTTCGCCGCGCTGCACCGCTTCGAGGGCCGGTCCTCGCTGCGCACCTGGCTGCTCTCGATCGCCCGGCGCGTGTGCGCCGACGCCATCCGCGCGCGCCGCCGGCGGCGGCTGACCCTGGTCCGCGACGACGCCGACCTCGAGGCCCTCGGCCCCGCCGGGGCCGGCGACGGGGTGGCCGAGGGGGCGGCGGTCGGCGACCTGCTCGCCCGGCTCGCCCCCGACCGCCGGGAGGCCTTCGTCCTCACCCAGCTGCTGGGCCTGCCCTACGCCGAGGCCGCCGAGGTGGCCGGGTGCCCGGTCGGCACGATCCGCTCCCGGGTGGCGCGCGCCCGCGCCGACCTGGTCGCGGCCCTCGGCGAGGAGGAGGTCGGGTCGGCCAGGGCGTGAACCGGCCGGTGGACGGCGGCGCCCTGCGCTCCTCCGCGCTGATCACCGGGCTCCCGCGCTCACCGGCCCCACCCCCGGCCGCCGTGACGTCGGCCACCCCGCTCGAGGGGCGTCCCGCTGTGCGGGACGCCCCGAGGCGCATATCCCGATCGATCTGGTAGACATTCCGCCGTGGCGGCGACGACGGTGCTCCTGGTGGGGCGGATCCACGTCGACCTGCTGCGCGTCTGCACCGCCCGCTGTCCGGGCCGCTGACCTCGCGCGCGCCGCGCGCCCCCTCTCGCTCGTCCCGCGTCGTGCTGCGCCCTGCCGCGCGCCCGCGGCCCCTCCCCGGATCCGGAGACGCACCGTGAAGACCCTCGTCCTGCTCGCCCTCGTGGGCCTGGGCGCGCAGCTCGTGGACGGCAGCCTGGGCATGGCCTACGGCGTCACGTCGACCACGCTGCTCCTGGCCATCGGCACCAACCCGGCCGCGGCGTCGGCCACCATCCACCTCGCCGAGATCGGCACGACCCTCGCCTCCGGGCTGTCGCACTGGAAGTTCGGCAACGTCGACTGGCGAGTGGTCGCCAAGGTCGGCGTCCCCGGTGCGGCCGGTGCGTTCCTCGGCGCGACGGTGCTGTCGAACCTCTCCACCGCGGTCGCCGCCCCGGTCATGTCGCTGATCCTGCTCTCGCTCGGGGTCTACCTGCTGATCCGCTTCACCCTGCGCGGGGTGGACCGCCGGCACCTCGGCAAGCCGGTCCGCAAGCGCTTCCTCGGCCCGCTGGGGCTGGTCGCCGGGTTCGTCGACGCGACCGGCGGGGGCGGCTGGGGGCCCGTCGGCACGCCGGCGCTGCTGGCCAGCGGCCGGATGGAGCCCCGCAAGGTCATCGGCTCGATCGACACCTCGGAGTTCCTGGTGGCCCTCGCGGCCAGCCTGGGCTTCCTGGTCGCGCTCGGCTCGCAGGGGATCGACGTCCTGTGGGTGCTCGGCCTGCTCGGCGGTGGGCTGGTCGCCGCGCCGATCGCCGCCTGGCTGGTGCGGCACGTGCCGCCGCGGATGCTGGGCTCGCTGGTCGGCGGCGTCATCGTGCTGACCAACACCCGCACCCTGCTGCGCAGCGAGTGGGTGGACGCCGCGGACGCGGTGCGCTACCCCGTCTACGCGCTGCTCGTGCTGGTCTGGGTCGCCGCGGTGGTGCACTCCTTCGGCGAGTACCGCAAGGACCGTGCGCTGGAGTCGGCCGACGCACTGGCCGCCGACGGCGCCCGGGTGCACGACGAGGCCCGGGTGCACGACGAGATCGACCTGCCGGCCGACGCGGCCGACGCCGCCGACCTCGGCCGGGTGTCCTCGGGCCGGCCCAGCGCCCCCCGCGACTGAAGTCCCGACCGCGTCCTGGCTCACCGTTGCCGGGGCGGGGGGGGGCCCCCGGGGGGGGGGGGGCGGGGGGCGCGCGGCGCCCCCGCGGCGCGGGCGGGGCGGGGGGCG